>NZ_LFZQ01000011.1:0-557216 GCF_001990725.1 Acinetobacter genomosp. 33YU
GGACATCACATTATGCGAACTGTTATATAATTTGCACTTAGATCTTTGATTTTAAAAGTCCTTCTCATTATACGCTTGCTTCCGTTGCTTCCGTTGCTTCCGTTGCTTCCGTTGCTTCCGTTGCTTCCGTTGCTTCAAGTTAGCTTACAACAATGCCTTTGACTAAAGTAACCATGTCAAATATATTGCATGACTAGATGGGAATCTAATCATGCAATGCTTTCAATTAAAATTGAAACTTAAATTTAAATTTAAATTTAAACACAGTTATATCCTGTTAATTGTAATTCTGCTTTAAGAATTTTTGCTGAATCAGTTGTAATGAAATTTTGCAGATAGTTTGTTGATTCAAAATAATATTCATGAACTGGTGTATTCATAACTATCTTATCAACAGTTATAGCTGCATTTGCCATATCACAAACAGGTTTTTTGTCTTTTTCTGAGAGACTTTTTATATCGTTTTCTACACTATTTAGTATCAGTTTTCCATGTACAATCACTGATAACCGTGGATAAACTTTTTCTAACATTTGCAGATATTTCTTTTCATCCTCATAACTTGGATAATCCTGCGCTTGAGCCAAGTTAAATAATGATAGACCAATCAAGCTAATTAGTATGCGTTTCATCTATAAGTTCTTGTAAAGTATATAGACTTTTATTATAACACAATTAAATAAAAATTTTATTGACAATTGAAAAATCTTTCTTTTTATGAATCTGATTGCACTAACCTTGTCTTAATTTCACTTAATGTGCTTATTTAAGAATCAAGTTGTATGACTTTAGGGTGCATTGCAGCTTAACACGATACAATGACAATTTATTTAATAATTCTAAATAGCTTTAGTTATTGTTTAAAATTTATTCAATGTTATTTTGATTAATTAAAGTCTTTTATTTTAATTTGTATGATTATCAAAAAAACTAGGACTTTAAATTATAATTATATAGTTAAATTATAGCAACCGTATATTGTTATATTAAATAATATTAATTGTTAAATTATTACTATCTGGCATTTTGTTTTATAAAAATTAAGAATAATGCAATTAAAGTATTTATTATCAGTAATTTAAATTTATATGTACTGCGATTCATTATTATTACAAAAGTGTGATTTTATTATCATTTTTATTAAATTAATTATAAAGTATTAACTATTTATATAAATAAAATAATTATTGAGATATAGGTCACATATGATTTATTTATTTTTTATTAAAATGAATTTTTATATTGTTTTTAAATAAAAATTATTGTATCTCTTATATTAACTATTTAATAAATAGGTATGTATAAAATGAAAAATAATATATTTAAACTTATTGTTATGGCGGTAATTTCCACTTCCCCACTATTTTGTTATGCAAATAACACAATAATGATTAAAGGAAATATTGTTGAAGACACTTGTTCTACAGTAAATGTTGAAAAAGCATGTGCTCAAATCAATACGCTGAATACGACTATCGATACTCAATATTTAAATAAAGACAATGTATTCAACTTGGCACGTCATACTGACAAAATGGATACGAGTATTGAAACAATAACCGCTAATAAAAAAGTAGTAGTTCTAAATTATCACTAAAATGATTAGTCCAGACTCGTTACTCTAGATGAAGTGCTAACATAAAAATTAGGGTGAATCGTTTATCATTTGATCAAAATAATAAACGATTCATCTTTTATCTTAAAAAATGATTAATTTCTCACACTTTGTTGGGCAAAGAGATAAATTATCGTATATAATTGTTTTATTGATTTTTTTTCAAATATCTATTCTTTCTGATACTTCTCTTATGTAATTTTTCTTATAAATTAATTAATTTAAAATTCTTCTTTTAAAACAATTGATTAGATCGATGAAACTATACTTGAGTTTAGCCCAAAACAGCAGTTTATTTCTTATTATTTAAAAATAGTGTGATGAGGTTTGCATTTTGTTGAAAAAATGTTAGTATCGCCGCATTACTTTTCAAGATGCCAACCTCTGGAAAAGTAAGAGATTAAACTTTTATCCAGACTTTTTGAGAAAACACTATGAAAAAACTTGCTTTGATCGCTGCTCTTTCAGTTGTAGGGATTGCGAACGCTCAAGCGGCTGATGGTACAATTACAATTAATGGTTTAGTAACGGACAAAACTTGTGACATCGTTACACCTGCTGGTAAAAACTTCACAGTTACTCTTCCAACCGTTTCTAAACAAACTTTAGCTGCTGCTGGAAATGTTGCTGGTCGTACTCCTTTCCAAATCAAGTTAGCTAACTGTTCAGAAGGTAAAGTTGCAACTTATTTCGAACCAGGTGCAACTGTTGACTTTAATACTGGTCGTTTACTTAACCAAGACGCTACTGGTGCTAAAAACGTTAATGTTCAACTTTTAGGTAACAACAACCAAGTAATTCCAGTTCTTGCTGCTGGCGCAAATGGTGCTCAAGCGAACTCTCAATGGGTTGACGTTGCTGCAGCTGGTAGTGCAGATCTTAACTACTACGCTGAATACTATGCAACTGGCGCTTCTACTGCTGGTAAAGTGAACACTTCTGTTCAATACACAATTATCTATCAATAATTGATAGACAATAGGGTTTCTATATTTTTATAGAAGCCCTATTTTGTGTACGCTTTCCCGAACTTCCTTGGCTGAGAATCCAGAAATGAAATTGAACAGTTATAATTTTTTGTTAGGTTTGGCATTTGCTTCAGCGCTAGCCGCACCTGCCTCTCATGCAGAAATTGTAATTCATGGCACTCGTGTAATTTATCCATCAGATGCTCGTGAAGTGACGCTACAAGTTAGCAATAACGGTTCAAAACCAGCTCTTGTTCAAGCTTGGATTGATGAAGGCGACCCAAAAAGTACTCCGGATCAATCAAAAGTTCCTTTTATGATTGCTCCTCCAATTTCTCGTGTTGAAGCAACCAAAAGTCAGACTTTTCGTATTACTGCCCTACCTACTGCTTCTCAGTTAAATCAGAAGCAAGAAACAGTTTTATGGTTGAACGTTTTGGATATTCCACCAAGACCAACTTCCAAGGGTGCAGATACGACACCTGATAATTTTCTGCAATTAGCTATTCGCTCACGTATTAAATTCTTCTATCGTCCAGCTTCGATTAAAGATGACGCGAACTTAGCAGCAGATAAGCTTCAATGGGTTAAATCTGGTCAAAACTTAACGGTAAAAAATCCAACACCTTTTCATATCACAATGACTTCTATTTTTCAGAAAGTTGGTGATAAAAAAGTTGATTTATTACCTGAAGGGCTAATGGTTAAGCCTTTTTCTGATGCATCCGTTCAGCTTAAGAATGGCAATGTTCAGGATATGAGTTTTATTAATGTGAATGACTACGGTGGTCGAGTCGAACACACAATAAAACTTCAATAATCAGTTTTATATTTTTAATAAATTTTAAGCACCTATTATGTGAGTAGGCGGACTTAGCTATGCCAAAAAAACGGCAAGAATCTTATAAATTATTAAAACGCCATATTTGTTATTACTTGGCTTCTGGCGTTGTTACAATGACAATGCCTGTATTCGTGCACGCTGAAGAAACAGCTGCGAGTGCTCCTGTCGAAGCTGAGTTTGATTCTGCTTTCTTAATTGGCGATGCAAAAAAAGTTGATATTTCTCGTTTCAAATACGGTAATCCTGTTTTACCAGGCGAATATAACGTTGACGTATATGTAAACGGTCAATGGTTTGGTAAACGTCGTATGGTGTTTAAAGCTGTAGATCCGCAACAAAATGCAGTGACTTGCTTTACAGGAATGAATCTTCTTGAGTACGGCGTAAAGCAAGAGATTTTATCTAAGCATGCTCCTCTTCAAAAAGAAAATAATACGTGTTACAAAATAGAAGAATGGGTAGAAAACGCATTTTATGAGTTTGATAACTCTCGCTTACGTGTAGATATTTCAATTCCACAAGTCGCATTACAAAAAAATGCTCAAGGTTATGTTGACCCAAGTGTATGGGATCGCGGCATTAATGCAGGCTTTTTATCTTATAATGGTAGTGCTTATAAAACGTTTACTAATTCTAACGATAGAAGTGAAACGTCAAATGCATTTATGGGGATTACAGCCGGATTAAATTTAGCTGGCTGGCAATTACGTCATAATGGTCAGTGGCAATGGCAAGACACTCCTGCTGAAAATCAGTCTAAATCAAGTTACGAAGAAATCAGTACTTATTTACAGCGAGCATTCCCTAAATATCGCGGTGTTTTAACACTTGGTGATAGCTTTACCAACGGCGAAGTATTTGACTCTTATGGTTATCGTGGTATCGATTTTTCAAGTGATGACCGAATGCTACCGAACAGTATGTTGGGGTATGCTCCACGTATTCGTGGTAATGCGAAAACCAACGCAAAAGTTGAAGTTCGCCAACAAGGTCAACTAATTTATCAAACAACAGTAGCACCGGGTAACTTTGAAATTAACGACTTATACCCTACTGGTTTTGGTGGGGAGATTGAAGTTACTGTTATTGAAGCAAACGGTGAAATACAAAAATTTGCTGTGCCTTATGCATCTGTTGTACAGATGTTACGTCCTGGCATGAACCGTTATTCATTAACAGTCGGTCAATTCCGTGATCGTGATATTGATCTTAATCCTTGGGTAGTTCAAGGTAAATATCAACAAGGTATTAACAACTACTTAACTGGTTATACTGGAATTCAAGCTTCTGAAAATTATACAGCCTTATTGTTAGGTGCTGCTTTTGCAACTCCTATTGGTGCTGTTGCATTTGATGTTACCCACTCTGAAGCGGACTTTGAAAAACAAGCTTCACAATCAGGTCAAAGTTTCCGTTTAAGTTATAGCAAGTTAATTTCTCCAACCAATACAAATTTAACACTTGCAGCTTATCGCTACTCAACAGAAAACTTCTATAAATTACGTGATGCCCTGCTTATTCGTGATTTAGAAGACAAAGGGATCAATACTTACGCTGCTGGTCGCCAACGTAGTGAATTCCAAATTACTTTAAACCAAGGTCTTCCTGAAGGTTGGGGTAACTTCTACATGGTAGGTTCATGGGTGGATTATTGGAACCGTAGTGAAACGACTAAACAATATCAAGTTGGTTATAGCAATAATTACCATGGTTTAACTTATGGCTTATCTGCGATTAACCGTCAAGTTGAATATGGTTCAAACACTCAATCGCGTGATACTCAGTACTTGATGACACTATCTTTCCCAATGAACTTTAAAAAGAATTCAGTCAATGTCAACATTACTGCGTCTGAAGATAGTCGTACAGTGGGTGCAAGTGGTATGGTGGGTGATCGCTTTAGTTATGGTGCTTCAATGTCGCATCAAGACTATACAAACCCATCATTTAACGTAAATGGACGTTATCGTACTAACTATACAACTGTTGGTGGATCTTATAGTGTGGCTGATTCTTACCAACAAGCAATGGTTAGCTTAACTGGTAGTGTGGTTGCACACTCAGAAGGTATTTTATTTGGACCTGAACAAGGTCAAACGATGGTACTTGTGCATGCACCAGAAGCTGCTGGAGCAAAAGTCAACAATGCTGTTGGTTTAAGCGTAAATAAACAGGGTTATGCTGTAGTTCCTTATGTTACGCCTTATCGCCTTAATGACATTACCCTTGACCCACAAGAAATGTCGAGTGAAGTAGAACTTGAAGAAACAAGTCAACGTATTGCTCCTTTTGCTGGTGCAATTGCTAAAGTCGACTTTGCAACCAAAACAGGCTATGCAGTTTATATTACTAGTAAAACTGTAGATGGCAACAGTCTACCGTTTGCTGCACAAGTCTTTAACCAAAAAGACGAAGCTGTAGGTATTGTTGCACAAGGTAGTATGATTTACTTGCGTACCCCACAAGCTCAAGATCACCTCTATGTAAAATGGGGTGATGAAAGTAATGAGCGTTGTTCTGTTGAGTACAACATTAGTAATCAGTTGCAAAACAAGCAACAAAGTGTAGTAATGACTGAGGCTGTCTGCAAATGAAAAAAATATTATTAACTGGTGCTTTATTTACTGCTGGTCTTGGGATTTATGGTGAGGCTAATGCTTCATGCTACATAACTGGTTATCAACCAAATGATGTACTTATGGCTGTAGGACGTGTTGTAGTTCGCCCTAGTGATCCAATTGGTGCAATATTAAGAAAAGCGACTTTTCCTATTAGTCGTACTGATACACAAGCGAATAACTGTGATAGTCGAGATGTAGCAGTTGCGGAATTAACCCAAGCTTATCCTTTAAGCTCTTTAGGCAATAGCATCTATACCACTAATATTCCTGGCATTGGTATTCGTTTGTACCGTGAAGCTGAAAATAATACGAATTTCTCAGGCTATTATCCTTATCAACGTGGTGGAATCTCAGGTAATCGTTATTTAGCATCTGGGTATTTTGTGGTGGAAATTATTAAAATTGCTTCACAAACAGGTTCAGGAACCTTAGTACCAGGCAGATATAGTAGTTACTATATCCGTGGTTATCCAGATAAACCTTTTTTAACAAGTACTGTAAATGCCAATGCAATTACAATTGCTTCATCTTCATGTGAAATCCAAGGTAACATTAACAAGGTTGTGCAGCTTCCTACTGTTATGAAGGCTGGTTTCAAAGGTGTTGGTTCAACTCAAGGCGAGCAAACCTTTGATATGAACATTCTATGTAATGGTGGCATCAACCCTACTGGTTATGAAGAGAAAAATGTCATTAGTTTAAGTTACGACTTTACACAAGACGGTACAAACAATCAGGTATTGGCAAATACAGCTGCTGTTTCTGAAAAAGCAAATGGTGTCGGTGTACAATTACTGTGGAACTATCAAAATAAGAATCAAGTCATCAAAAAAGGTGACAAATTAGCCTTAGGTACAGTGTCTTCTAATCAGACACTTCAATATAATGTACCGATGACAGCCCGCTACTATCAAACAGCAACAAATGTGACTGCTGGTAAAGTTCGTGCAATGGCTACTGTAACGATTCAATATGATTAATCATATTGAATCGTTATTAAGCTGAATAAAATTTAAAATCATAAATATTAATAATAAATTTTACTTTAACTCTACTTTCTAAAAATTTAACACTTAACTCGATAGGAATATTTATGAAAAAAATAGGTATAGTTGCTGTTAGTGCAATTACATTATGTTGGGCAATGTATGAGGTATCTTCTGATAATACCAATACAGTAACGCCTAATCAGGCTAGCCAAAAAGTATCATCTAAAAGCATTTCATCAACTACAAAGAATGAAAAATTAGCGTCTCAAACCGTCTTAGCTCAAACTACCTCCCTTAACTCTTCTGCTCCAGTCTGCAAATACAATTTTGACGCGACTCAAGCAGATTTCGATCTATGGAGTAATGAAAATCCAGGATATGTTCCTCTGAAGATATTCCCATCGATAGCAGGCCAAAAATTTAGTCTTAAAGTAGAACCTAGGCCAGAAAGTGAGTACGGCTACATAGATTATCTAGCTAGAAGTAAAGCTAGTCTTAATTCGTCTAATGACATTGGAGATTTCAAACTTCCTCATACTGGTATTATTGCATTAGAAATAGAACTTAAAATACCAACAATAAAACTTGTTAATTCAGGATTTGAAAACAATACGTATATGTCTAGTATTTATTTTACGGGCGTGACAAATAATGGTTATACAGTTAGATCAAGCTATGGGTTTGATATGGGAAGTTATGATCCAGATTTTGGTGAAAACCCTCCTATGTTAATTTATTCTGTAAATTATCGTCTTAGCGATAATAGTGGGCCTGATCATTCCTACTACAAAAGCCAGAACATGACAAATAATACACAGGAATACCAACGATTAGGAATATATATTAACCAGAATAGTGGGCAGGTCGGTTTTATTGTAAATGGTGTTGATCAAGGTTATAAATCTACTTTACCTGCTCCACTTGAAAATATAAGTTTTAATGTAGTAAGTGGTTTATCAATATATTCTAATCAGTTATTTGGACAAGAGTTGTCTAGTGAACTCATTACTGACCGTAATGCGCTACAGTTCAACTACCCTCAGGGTACAACTGACATGTGTGGTAATGCCATCTAAGATATAAAATTATAAGTGGTAAAAAAGGGCTGAATCACAGCCCTTTTTTTATTTCATTTAAAAATGAATAACAGTACGAATTGATTTACCTTCATGCATTAAATCAAAAGCTGTATTAATGTCTTGTAAAGGCATAGTGTGCGTTACAAAAGGCTCAAGTTGAATCTCACCTTTCATAGCATCTTCGACCATTTTAGGAAGTTGTGTACGGCCTTTCACACCACCAAAAGCAGTACCTAACCATTTACGGCCTGTCACTAACTGGAATGGGCGTGTCGAAATTTCTTGGCCTGCACCAGCAACACCAATAATAACGGATTGTCCCCAACCACGATGTGCGCACTCTAAAGCTGAGCGCATAACATTGACGTTACCAATACATTCAAATGAGTGGTCAACCCCCCAGCCTGTCATTTCTACAATCACTTGCTGAATAGGCTTATCGTAATCTTTTGGGTTTAAGAAATCTGTAGCACCAAACTGTTTAGCAAGTTCAAATTTATCTGAGTTTGTGTCAATTACAATAATACGTCCTGCTTTTGCCTGACGTGCACCTTGTACAACAGCTAGGCCAATACCACCTAAGCCAAATACCGCAACCGAGTCACCTTCTTGTACTTTTGCTGTGTTATGCACGGCGCCAATACCAGTCGTCACGCCGCATCCAAGTAAACAAACTTGCTCGTGATTCGCCTCAGGATTGATCTTAGCTAAAGATACTTCAGCAACTACCGTATATTCACTAAAAGTTGAACAACCCATGTAGTGGTAAATCGGCTCACCATTATATGAAAAACGTGTGGTTCCATCTGGCATTACACCTTTACCTTGTGTAGCACGTACAGCCACACATAGGTTTGTTTTTCCAGATTTACAGAATAAGCATTCTTTACATTCTGCAGTATAAAGCGGAATAACATGATCACCCGGCTGAACGCTTGTTACGCCCTCACCCACTTCAACTACGACACCTGCGCCTTCATGACCTAAAATCGCAGGGAAAACACCCTCAGGATCATCACCAGATAGTGTAAAAGCATCGGTATGACATACCCCTGTATGAGTAATTTTTATGAGAACTTCACCTGCTTGCGGTGGTGCAACATCAACTTCAACAATTTCTAAAGGTTTTCCTGGGGCAAAGGCGACAGCTGCACGAGATTTCATCTTTGGGTTTCCTTTAAATCATTCGGTATTTATAGTCGAGCAAAATAGATTATATATTGGTAATACAAGAGCTTAATTTTGCTTAAATTAAATTGGCTTTCATGACAATCCATCACAGCATAGCCAGTCAAGTACGTCTAGGCAAGCATGTTTTTCAAAAACAAGAAGCCTCTTATGTTAAGAGGCTTCTTATTAAATTATTTATATATTAAGTAGTTTATTTTTACTTATAGGTAAATATCTGGTGGATATGGTGTGTTATCACTAATAGGTGTATATAGCGTATTTTCAACAAAAAAGCCATTTGGAGCTTGAGTAGTATCAATTGTAATCGAGTCAAACATCACTTGTGGATACGCCCAGATAAACTGCTTCATCAGACCAAGCGATAAGTTGTTTTGCATATCTCCAAAAATCCGTTGCCAGATCGGTGTACGATATGGTTTGTTTTTATCGAACCCGTAGATATAAGCAATAGATGCATCTGGTACAAATCCTGATAAATAAGCCACTTTATTTACAGGGTAGCCTAAATCTTGAGTTGGTATTTGTGAAACAGCCTGATGAGCTAAATCTAGTTTCGCTTCTAAAAGCCAATCATAGGCTTCCGTCATGATGTAATCAAAATTTGGATAAGAATAGTGCTCACTTGGATAGTTGATATAAGTTGCTAAGGTTTGTATTGGAGAACGAATAGATGGGAAAAAGATTAATGGACACACTTGAGCATTTGAATATTTTGCTTTAATCGCTGTTCGAATATCTTGGCATGTTTGTCCTAATTTATTTCGTAACCATGACTTAAACTCATCGTATGGAGTTCCGGTCTTATTCATTGCATCATAAATTGTTCCCAAATCCGGCGCATATAAACCTGTATCTGCATTAAAAGCTAACTTAGTTGGATAGTCATAGACACATGGTAAGTTCGTATCCGTGTTGTACCACCACCAAGGCTCACCAATTTGCATGTTGACATCACACCCGCCCGTCACCAAGGTATCTGCGAACTCAATAAAAACTTTATGTAAGTATGCCAAAGCATTTTGATCACATAAACTAAAGAAATAACTTGGTGGCTGGTAGCCTGTTTTACCCAAATTACTATTCCAGTCGCGCTGTGCCCAAAACTCATTTGCTCCTAACGAGTACATTTCAAAACTTACCCCAAAAACGGGTTGCATATTTGCATTATGCAGAGCTTGGGCATATTTCTCATGCCATTTACGGGTACATGGGTTAACGACATCTTGTCCTGTAACGAGTGTGTCTGGAATCTGGAATCTATTAATATCACTTCTCCAGATCATTTCAGGATAATGTGACATACCGCAGTAATGGTTAATAAAACCGTGATATCCCAAAGCAGCCATGTTATCGACAATTCGCTGTGGATTCAGATCGTAATGGTCGTCATAGCTAGTACATAAGCCATAATTATGCTGAGGTACGATCACTCGGCTTAGATTTAACTGTGCATTTGTACCAGTAACGACTGAATTGGTAATACGAATATAACCATCTTCTGACTGACTCAAGGGCAAAGATGAGTGGGCGTTATAGCTACTCGTAAACGCTGAAAATGAAATTCGCTGAATATTGGTAACTGGAAAGCTGTCTGTAGCCGAGAAACCTGCTTTAACTGTATCCCAATTAATATGAATATGAGCAGATCTTGAAGATGGATTATTGGCGTAGTTGAACAAAACAATATACGCGATTTTATCTACCCCATTGTCGTTATAGTAAACGGTTAAAGTTGGGGTTAATGACTCATTATTTAAAACAGGCATAGAGGATGACAGTTCTATGTCAAAGTCCCATATCACACCTGAATAGCTATACTTAGCTTCATAAGCTAGAAGTTTATGATCTTTAGTGTCATACGAGTTCCAACTAATACCTGCTAAGTCTGTCGTCATACGTGAGCGGAAAGTTGCCTCAAAACCATTGCCATAATTGGTAATAGCAAAAGACATACTTTGTGGGCCATCTATTGTCCAATAGCTTGGACTGAACCTGTCAATAAGTATATTTTGAGTAATGAGTTGAGGAGAAACCGTAGAATTATTTTGTACATTTTGTGAGTTATTTATCATGTCATAATGCTCTTAATGGCTTTAAGAAGTCTTATATTAAATAATTATTTTATTTATATTGTTTGGATAAGTAACAATTGAGTTTAATCTACGAAGAGTAGATAATTATTATCATTATTAAAATAATATGAACCTAACACATTATTTTAGTTCTAAAGTGGACTTTACAATAAGGAGCAATGAATGCCAAATCCTTCTCGGTTAGGACACTTTAGAATAGTGTTACTTTTGACTCCAGCTTTATCATTATTAAGTGGTTGCAGTGATACAGCATTTCATAAAAATAATAAGCCTACAGTTATTTCTTCAAGTATTGCAAACTCTTATCCTGAGCCAGATACATACTTGGGTGAAAAGCTGCAACCAAATGAAAAGTTAGTGGCTCAGCAAATATCCACAGTTATTGAAGAATCTATCCGAAAAGAATACTCACCCGGCAAAGCGTTAAGAGATGCACATCCTAAAGCACATGGCTGTGTTCGTGCCGAGTTTCATGTACTTAAAAATATTCCAACTCAACTTGCAAAAGGTGTATTTGTTCCCGATAAAAGCTATCAGGCATGGATTCGCTTTTCAAATGCATCTAACGATGCTTCTCAAGCAGATATTGAAAAAGATGCCCGCGGCATGGCTATAAAAGTCTTAGGTGTACCGGGTGACAAAATTTTAGAGAGTGAAAAGGAAGCGACAACTCAAGATTTTATCATGATCAATCATCCAGTCTTTTTTGTAAATGACGGTCAAAGATATCTTTCATTTATTCATGATGTGAACAATAAGGGGTTCTTTAATAAACTCCACATTCCTTTTGCCCTAGGTTTAAAAGGAACAATCAATGCTTTAGGAGCTCGTAATTCTAAAATTTCCAATCCACTCTATGCACGTTACTGGTCTATGGTGCCCTATCAATTAGGATTAGGTAATGACCGTCAAGCTGTTAAATATTCAGTAAGAAATTGCTCGGCGGTGTCCCCAGCTTTCCCTGATCATCCAAGCCATAATTTTTTAAGAGATGCTTTAAAAGATACTTTGCATAAGCAAGATGTTTGTATGGAATTTTTAATACAGCCAAGAACTTCAAATAAAATGCAAGTTGAAGATGCAATGACTGAGTGGAAAGAAACGGAAGCACCCTTTTACCAAGTTGCGACTCTTCATATACCAAAACAGAGCTTTGATACACCTGAGCAAAATCAATTTTGTGAAAATCTCTCTTTTACGCCGTGGCATGCTTTATCTGAGCATAAGCCTTTAGGTGGAATAAACAGAATGCGTAAAATTATTTACGAAGATATAAGTAGAACTAGACATGAGATGAATTCTGCTCTACGTCAAGAACCGTGAAAAATTAGCTCAACT
This sequence comes from Acinetobacter genomosp. 33YU, assembly GCF_001990725.1. Taxonomy (NCBI): domain Bacteria; kingdom Pseudomonadati; phylum Pseudomonadota; class Gammaproteobacteria; order Moraxellales; family Moraxellaceae; genus Acinetobacter; species Acinetobacter genomosp. 33YU. The sequence continues at coordinate 12,739 of NZ_LFZQ01000011.1, forward strand.
TAAAAAATTTTGAATAAAAAAACCGCCCCAGAAGGCGGTTGCTGAATTTTAACAGCGATACATAGAAGTGTGGTGGTAACACTTCTATATTCTTTAAATTATTTTCTTTCTTTTACCATTTTTTTAAAATCTTCCGATTTAAAGTACTTAATGATCAGTTCACCATCATCATTTGTCTGTGCAGTTTCTGAAGAATTTTTATAGTGGTCAAACTCACTATTAAACTTAAAATCTGGGGGAATTAACTTTGAAATAGACGTAAGTCTAGTTTCTCCACCAGTAGTGATTCTTTCAATAAATCCTGCTAGCCATAAAATATACTCACCTTTATTTTTATAACTAGGCATCAAACTAATATCAATTTTAACGGCGCACTGATCTAGTGGTTTGGTTAGACACTCTTCAAAATCAATGAAGTTATATTTAAGCTTAAATTTGGTGTCTTTAATTTCTTTACGAATCACTGCTATTAAGTTGTTTAGTTGTTCGGTGGGAATATTTGAAAAAAGATCTTGATCTTTAAATCGTTTATAAACCTTTTCAGCAATCATCAAATATTGGGGCATGTCCTATCTCCTTTTTACCTTCCTTCTTGGTCGGTTGCTTACTCAGCCTTTTAAAGAAGTATGATACAAAACATGTGTTTTAATGTAGTTGTTATTGAACTAATTGTAAGTAATGTGAATTTGTGCAGCTTGATTATTTATTAAAGCGCAACTTATAAAAATAATGAGAATTGCGACTCTATTTTATCGATAAAACTCATAAATTATCGAAATAATTTCTTGCAGTAAAAATGTAGCTCGCATTGTCAAAATGTTCATTGAATAGGCCTCTTATCATGTTTCAAAAATATCATTTAAAATACTGTTTTATATAAATTTTAATTTTATGTTATTTTAGAGTACAACAAAATCATACAGTTATTGTGATTTTTGACATATAAATTGAATATAAGAATGCTCAGATAAGTCTAACTTGGATGCAAATTAAATGCTTACATGATCAATCAGCTATACCAGCAATATAGTACTATGGCCTTAAGTGCTTGGGGTTTTACTGATTTACCTTCTTATACAGATAGATACGATCCTAATGAGAAAGATATAGTGATAAAGACAAGTAGTTGGTTGAATGATGATGCAGCAGAAGAAAAAACGCGTCAGGGTCTTACCGCCTTTGTAGCCCTCGATGATGCATTTATGAGTATCGCCTCTCGTATATATGTCATTAGAAATGCCAAGGAAAGCATAGATCTACAATATTATATTTGGACTAATGATTTTGTAGGTAACTTGATTCTGCATGAGTTACTCAAAGCTGCAGATCGAGGAATAAAAGTTCGACTGTTAATTGATGATCAAAACGGTATAAAGCTTGATGGCATATTAAGAAGTCTTTTACAGCACTCTAACTTTGAAATCAGACTCTTTAATCCTTATAAATTTAGATACTTAAGAATATTTGATTATATTTTTCGCTTCAAAAAAGTGAATCACCGCATGCATAATAAACTTATTATTGCGGATGCCACGATTGCAGTAACAGGCGGTAGAAATATTAGTAGTGAATACTTTGAAGCAAGCAGTAAGTTTCAATTTACTGATATGGATATTTTGTTCTATGGAGATGCTGTAAGACATGCCCAAGCTGTATTTACTGATTTTTGGGAAAGTACCTTAAGTGTAAATGCAACTGATATTATTGGAACTTGTGCTGAGCATCATTTAAAAGCTCTAAGAGAGCATTATGAACAATTACATCATGAAGGCCAAAGCCTCACAGAAGATAAGCTTTATGATGCCCAGAGTTATTTAAAAGAGCTTTTAGAGCATAATCCTATTCAGTGGTCTAAAGCACACTTTGTGGCAGACTCACCCAAGAAGATTTTAGGTACAGCAACTGAACATGAAATGCTATATGGGCAAGTCATGTCTATTATTGGTAAACCTAAGCAACACTTAGAATTAGCTTCGGCTTATTTTGTACCCACCCAACAAGGTACATATTATTTAAAACAACTACGATTTGAAGGAATCAAAGTTCGCGCTTTAACCAACTCTTTTGCCGCAAATGATGTTGCGATCGTACATGCTTTTTATAGTCAATACCGCGTAGAAATGCTTAAAAATGGTGTTGAGCTTTATGAGTTTAAACCTGTGCTAGAACGGCGGCGTAGAACTTGGTACGAAATTGTAACGGGTAGCGTTATACCAGCAAAAGGTAAAAATAAATCCAGTTTGCATGCTAAATTTTTTGATGTAGACGGCAAAGTATTTATTGGTTCTTTTAACTTTGACCCCCGCTCTACCTATTTAAATACCGAAGTTGGCTTAGTGATTGAGTCTAACCAGTTACAAACCCAAATTTCCGTTATGTTAGATCAACACTTAACTCAAGTGGCCTATCAACTAAAATTAAATAGCGAAGGACAAATTGTCTGGCTCGATTACCAGTCGAATGGGCAAGTGATTGAATATAATAAAGACCCGGGAACTAGCCGTTTTCAACGAACAATGATTAAAGCTGTTTCTTACTTGCCTATTGAATGGATGATGTAATTTTTCAATATTACAAGAATCCGATTTTATTAAAGAATTGTTGATAGGCTTCTGCTTTTTTCTCAAGTGCTAAAGGATATGCTCTAGAAGAAGATGGTAACCGATATAAATCAATACTGCGGTCTGCAAAGTAAGTTGATGTCGATGTCCCAATTAAAGGTTTTTGCGTATTTTCAGGTAAAACTGAAATTAAGGTATCAGTGGCTTTGTCGCCTGTCGTCATAATTGTCTGGCACAAAGGAATTTGCTGAAGCAGAGCAGCCAAGTCCGTTGGAGTCACAATTTCCAGAAATTTATCGGAAGCATTACCCTTGAGGCGTTTAATTTGATAAGCCGTATCAAAAATAGCAATACCTGTTTCAGTTAAAAACTCTCGGATACGTTCTTCATTAAATGTTTTTTGATTTTCACTTAAGAAATAGGTTTTATCTTGGAAGAAGATTAAGCCAAAAATTCTCCACATGTCATTTTGAAAATTTGGATAATAAAAATCCATCTTCCATTTATTACGAGGTGGTGGAAAGCTCCCTAGCATTAGTAAACGAGCATTTTCAGGTAAAAATGGTTGTAGTGGATGGGTTTCTATCTCAATTATCATAAAAAATCAGTATTTACTTCAAAATTTATAAATAACTTAACGCATTTTCAGATTAATCACGAGTCAATATATGCAAATTCTGTTAATCAAAACGTTAAGTTACTTCATTTGACTCTTGTTGAGGTATGCTGATTTTAAAAATGCTATGTGAGTTCTCGTTGATGTAATCTACCCTTCCTTTATGTGCAATCACTAGCGCTTGTACAACCGAAAGCCCTAAACCAGTTCCACCTAATTCTTTATTTCTTGACTGCTCGAGCCGAAAAAAAGGATTAAATAATTCTTTATGGTGCTCAGCTGAAATGCCTGGGCCTTCATCTTCTATTTCTAGGACCCAATCCTGTTGATGATATTGGGTTGAAATTTTTAACTTGCCCGGATTTGCATATCGCGTGGCATTATCAAGTAAAGCAATTAAAACTTGTTCAATTCGTCTATGATCGCACTTCACTTCTGGTGCCTGAATATTGAAAGTTACTTTAAGTTGAGCAGTCTGAAGTTTTTCTTGAAACATATGCACGACTTTATAGGCAGTCTCATTAAAATTAATCGTTTCAATATTAAGTCTGAGCTGTTGGTTTTCAAAAAGACTTAGAGTGCGTAAGTCTTCCACAAGGTTTGATAAGCCTTCAACTTGACTCAGTAAATTTTTAAATAAAACCGGATCTGGTTTAAAAACACCATCGATAATACCCTGTAGCCGTCCTTGTAAAATGGTGACAGGTGTTCTTAGCTCATGTGCAATCGCAGCATTCCAGACATGAGCGTTCTGTACAGAAGTCTCAAGCTTTTGTGCCATATCATTAAAGTTATGCATGAGTTCAGCAATTTCAGAAGTATGATGCATAGAGCTTTCTACACGTGCAGTTAAATCACCCTGACTAATTTTTTTTGCTGCATCTGCTAGTAGGTTAATTGGCACAATAAAACGTTGAGCTAGCTTAATACCCAAAATAATGGAAAATGCCGTACCAAATAGAAGTACGGCGAACAGCCATATGCCGTCTAAGTAGTGAAAAAACTCATCGCTCTCTTTTAATTTTTTAAGAGAAATAAGACCGACTTCGATCGCAACATAATAAGTACCATAACCTAATATGAGCGAACTCAACGTAACAATTAGGCTGGTAAAGCTAAGTGCTATAATCAGTTGTTTACTAATGCCTGTTTTATTTTTCATGCGGATTATCCAAACGGTAGCCTACTCCACGAACATTAATCAGCATGTTCTCTAAACCTAGCTCTTCCATTTTCTTTCGTAGCTTGCTGACATGGCTATCAACAGTACGTTCAAGAGCATCTCGATCTGGTAAGCAATGATTCATCAGTTCCGAGCGGGTAAAAACTTTATGTGGATGAGGTAGCATCAACAGCAAAATTTTGTATTCAGTTAGGGTCAAATTAAGCGCTTGTTGCTTGTTATCTAAATATATATAGGCGGTATGTATTTCGGTATTTACTTCAATATTTTTATAAATCAGATTTCGGTTAGACATTTGCTGATTTTGTTGGGTGCGCCGTAATACTGCTTGTACGCGTGCAACCACTTCATTGGGATTAAATGGTTTTACGACAAAGTCATCTGCCCCAATTCTTAGAGCCATGACTTTATCAATTTCTTGATCTAAAGCAGTCAGCATAATCACAGGTGTAGCTGCTTTTTGCCGAATTTTATTTAGAACTTCCCATCCACTTAATTCGGGCATTTTTATATCAAGTATGACCAAATCAATAGCTTGACTTGCATGTATTTCAATGGCTTGTTTACCATTCATGGCACGCACAACACGCATGCCTTCACGTTTTAAATAATGCTCAATTATATCGCCAATATCATAGTCATCTTCTACCACAAGAATAAGCTTATCCTGACAATTAAACGTAAAGGTTGACTCAAACATAGCAATAAAACGCGATAAAAATTTGATTTATGATACGCGCATTTTTTCTTAAGTCTCCACACTTTTTCCACATATTAGTGATTTTGGTTACACACACATCAAAAATAATGCCAACATCTAGAAGTCCATTAGGTGTTACAAAAGTGCAGAAGCATTTTTTAGTTCCATTCATATTCTCATTTACTCTTGTTTTGCATGGCTGTGGTAAAGAACAAGCGACAGATCAAACACAAGCGCAAGAAGCTAAAGTCACAGTTTTAGCACTTCAACCGCAGTCTGTGAATTTTAGTGAAAACTTACCTGCACGTGTTCAGGCTTTCCGTACAGCCGACATTCGTCCTCAGGTAGGCGGTATTGTTGAAAAAGTTCTGTTCACCCAAGGTAGTGAAGTCAAGGCTGGACAACCTTTATATAAAATAAACTCGGAAATTTTTGAAGCTGATGTAAATAGTAATCGAGCTGGCCTAAATAAAGCAGAAGCAGAAGTTAATCGTTTAAAAGTACAACTTGAACGCTATCAACAACTCTTACCAAGCAATGCAATTAGTAAGCAAGAAGTAAGTAATGCCGAGTCGCAATATCGACAAGCGATTGCAGATGTTGCCCAAATGAAAGCCTTGCTGGCTCGTCAAAATCTAAATTTACAGTACGCCACAGTACGAGCACCAATTTCAGGCCGTATTGGTAAATCGTTTGTGACCGAAGGTGCTCTAGTCAGCCAAGCTGATAGCAATACAATGGCTACCATTCAACAAATTGACCGTGTTTATGTTGATGTAAAACAATCTATTGGTGAATATGAACGCTTAAAGGAAGCTTTACAAAGTGGCGAGTTATCTGCCAACAATCAAAAAGGTGTACAAATCTTAAATAGTTTGGGACAGCCTTATAACGTATCGGCAAAAATGCTTTTTGAAGATATTAATGTCGACCCTGAAACAGGTGATGTCACTATCCGTATTGAAGTGTCTAATCCTGAACGAAAATTACTACCGGGCATGTACGTTCGCGTCAACATTGAACGCGCGTCTGTTCCTCAGGCTTTACTTGTTCCAGAACAAGCTATTCAGCGCAATATGAACGGCGACCCACAAGTTTATGTTGTAAATGCCAAAGGTATTGCAGATGTACGCCCTGTAGAGCTAGGCCAACAATATCAACAATTTTATCTCGTCAATAAAGGTCTAAATGCTGGAGATAAAGTTGTCGTTGAAGGGATTGAGCGTATTCAGCCCAACCAAAAGCTAGCGATTTCAGCATGGAAAGCCGCTTTGGCAACAAATACGGTGAAGCAAGGAGATGCTAAATGATGTCTCAATTCTTTATTCGCCGTCCTGTTTTTGCATGGGTAATTGCGATTTTTATTATTTTATTTGGTGTACTGAGTATTCCAAAGTTGCCTATTGCACGCTTTCCAAGTGTTGCACCTCCTCAGGTGAATATTACAGCAAGCTATCCTGGCGCTACTCCTAAAACGATTAATGATAGTGTTATTACGCTCATTGAACGGGAAATGTCTGGAGTAAAAAATTTACTCTACTATAGCGCTACAACTGATTCGTCAGGGACTGCTGAAATTACTGCGACGTTTAAACCCGGTACTGATGTCGATATGGCTCAGGTCGACGTACAAAATAAGATTAAAGCGGTTGAAGCGCGCTTACCGCAAGTTGTTCGTCAACAAGGTTTAGCAGTCGAAGCATCATCCTCGGGCTTTTTAATGCTGGTCGGTTTAAACTCACCTAATCATCGTTATTCAGAAGTCGATTTAAGTGATTACTTGGTCCGCAATGTGGTTGAAGAACTTAAACGTGTTGAAGGTGTTGGCAAAATTCAGTCTTTTGGTGCTGAAAAAGCGATGCGGATTTGGGTGGACCCCAATAAATTGGTTTCTTATGGACTCTCAATTAGTGATGTAAACAATGCAATTCGCAGCAATAACATTGATATTGCACCGGGTCGGCTTGGTGACCGCCCTTTAGTCAACGGGCAGTTAATAACAGTGCCGTTATCTGCTCAAGGTCAACTCGAAACAGTTGAACAGTTTAAAAACATTAGTTTAAAGAGCAATATTAGCGGAGCCCATATTAAGTTATCGGATGTAGCCGATGTAGAAATGGGCGCACAATCATATAACTTCGCAATTTTAGAAAATGGTAAACCTGCGACGGCTGCGGCAATTCAGCTTAGTCCTGGTGCAAATGCAGTAAAAACAGCTGATGCAGTAAAACAAAAAATTGATGAATTAAAACCAAACCTGCCTGAAGGTATGCAATTTAGTATTCCTTATGATACTGCACCTTTTGTTAAAATCTCGATAGAAAAAGTAGTTCATACATTACTTGAAGCCATGGCGCTGGTTTTTATTGTGATGTATGTATTTCTTCATAATGTTCGCTACACCTTAATCCCTGCGATTGTAGCGCCAATTGCCCTGCTTGGCACCTTTACTATCATGCTTTTGACAGGTTACTCAATTAATGTGTTGACCATGTTCGGTATGGTGCTTGCAATCGGGATTATTGTCGATGACGCGATTGTGGTGGTGGAGAATGTTGAACGGATTATGGCAACTGAAGGCTTATCGCCCAAAGAGGCTACCTCTAAGGCCATGACAGAGATTACCAGCCCGATTATTGGTATTACCTTAGTGTTGGCGGCTGTATTTCTACCTATGGCTTTGGCAAGTGGTTCGGTTGGCATTATCTATCGTCAGTTTACGATTACCATGTCGGTTTCAATTTTATTCTCGGCATTTTTAGCTTTAACCCTCACTCCCGCACTTTGTGCAACCTTGCTAAAACCAATTGATGCTCATCATCAAAAAAAAGGGTTTTTCGCATGGTTTGATCGAAGCTTTGATAAGGTCACAAAAAAGTATGAAGTTATTCTGCTAAAAGTTGTTAAGCATACAATTCCGACTCTCATCATTTTTGTGGCGATTACAGGTTTGACTTTTGCTGGTATGAGATATTGGCCAACCGCTTTTATGCCTGAAGAAGATCAGGGCTGGTTTTTAACTTCTTTCCAATTGCCTTCAGATGCAACTGCTGAACGCACTCAAAAAATTGTTAAAGAGTTTGAAGATCATTTAAATGAACAGTCCGATGTAACAAGCAATATTTCAATTATGGGTTGGGGATTTAGTGGTGCTGGTCAAAACGTTGCGCTCGCTTTTACAACCTTAAAAGATTTTGGTGAACGTAATAAATCTACAACCGACTATACCAATTTCGTTAATACAGAAATGGCGAAAAGCAAGGAAGGTACAACGATGTCAGTACTTCCTCCAGCCATTGATGAATTAGGTACATCTTCGGGTTTTAGTTTGCGCTTACAAGATAAAGCAAATTTAGGAATGCCAGCTTTAATCGCAGCACAAACAAAACTCATGGAAATGGCGGCTCAAAACAAAAAGTTTTATATGGTTTACCCTGAAGGTTTGCCACAAGGCGACAATATTAGCTTGAAAATAGACCGTGAGAAATTAAATACCTTAGGCGTAAGCTTTGCTTCTGTTTCAGATATTATTTCGACTTCTATGGGATCTATGTATATCAATGACTTCCCAAATCAGGGGCGTATGCAACAAGTCATTGTTCAAGCCAATGCACAATCGCGTATGCATTTAAAAGATATTTTGAGCTTGAAAGTTGCTGGTGCAAATGGACAACTGGTGTCTTTATCTGAGGTGGTCACTCCGCAGTGGAACAAGTTACCGCAGCAATATAATCGCTATAATGGCCGCCCTTCATTAAGTATTTCTGGCGTTCCTAATATTGGAGTTTCTTCAGGCGATGCAATGCGGGAAATGGAAAAATTGATTGCTAAGCTTCCTCAAGGCATTGGCTATGAGTGGACGGGTATTTCTTTGCAGGAAAAACAGTCTGAATCACAAATGGCATTTCTTATTGCTTTATCGATGTTGGTCGTGTTTTTAGTGTTAGCTGCACTTTATGAAAGCTGGTCAATTCCACTTTCAGTTATGTTGGTTGTTCCTTTAGGTATTTTTGGTGCTATTTTAGCGATTATGTTAAGAGGAATACCAAACGATATTTTCTTCAAAATTGGTCTGATTACTATTATTGGTTTATCTGCAAAAAATGCGATCTTAATTGTTGAGTTCGCAAAAATGCTCAAAGAAGAAGGTATGAGCTTAATTGAAGCAGCAGTTGCGGCAGCGAAGTTACGTTTACGTCCAATTTTAATGACTTCTCTTGCCTTTACTTTTGGTGTGATTCCGCTGGTAATTGCAAGTGGTGCAAGTTCTGAAACCCAGCATGCGTTAGGGACTGGCGTGTTTGGAGGTATGATTTCTGCGACAATTCTGGCTATATTTTTCGTACCGGTCTTCTTTATTTTTGTATTGGGAGCAGCCGAAAAAGTATTTTTAAAGAAGAAAAATAACCTATAAAACTCATTGAGGCGGAACCCTTTGTTGTTTCGCCTCAATCATTTCTTTTATATTCATCTAAAGCCAAATTATTTAAGAGTTTAATACCTTAAAGACTTTACCTGTTCTAGGATGAGCAAAGGTATTGTCTTGATCTAAATTGATGACTTTGTCTGAAATCACAATCTTAGAAAGAGGTAACCAGTTTTGTTGTATTTCACTTGAAGCCAAATTTTTTTCAAATGTATTTTCGAAAATTTGTTCTACTACAATTTCCATACCGCACATACTTTTCGCATTAACTTCTTTTAAAATATGACGTTTAGACATTTTAGTCTCCATTTTCTTATTCTTAACATAAAAAATAATAGAGTTTGTTTTGCTACAATGTGTAAAATTTAACATTTAAAGTGTTCTTTTTGTTTTATTAAATATGTCTCAAATAATTAAATGAATGATAAAATTTTATATAACATGAAATTTATTTTTAAATTAACTTATTAGTCTTATTTTTATTTTAGATAAAGTTAATTTTAAATATTAGAAGGGTTCACTGATGAACCCTTATAAAGTTCTAAACTTGTACCGCATTATCGAGTGAACCATCATCTTTAACTTTGTTATTATCTTTGTTAATTAATGAGTCAGTGTCACTACCTGTGCTAAAGCTCTTACTATTTTTCTGCTTTTTCTTGTACATGCACATGCCAATTGCAATACCTGTTCCTAGTACTAAAATTGATTTTAACATTTTGCACCTCTTCAATCGACGGAGAAACTTTTTATAAATCAGCTTAAATTAATAGCACATTCTTTGTTATTTAAGGGCTTTGATTTGAGCCGCTTTTGTAAGGTATTTAATTTTTATGTTAATTGAAGAGTGTAATAGTTTCAAAAATAAATTTTGATACAAAGCAAAAAGCCTATTCTAAAAAAAGAATAGGCTTTCTACTGTATTTCAGGATTAAGCAGTATTATTAATTGCTTGAAGCAATCTTATTTATCTTTGAATACAACTTAAATGTATTTAATGCTGAACTTTTAGTCAAGATAGTAAAGAGATGATTTGCAGTTAATTGGTAAATCCTGTGATGAAATTCTCATTTTTTCATAAGCAATAAAAAACGCCCATTTCTACTTCTCAAGAAAAAATGGGCGCAAGTGAAAACCACTAAAGACCTGAAATACCAAATGTTCTTACATTCAGTAATATTGATTCTAGTTAATTTACCGAATGGTTGACAATTAAACCAGTTGTACTTTTTCTAGTCATTTCGGCCAATAAAAAATGTAAAATAATTCGCTATTTTCAATAAGTTTAGCGATAGATTATTCATCTAAAATACGATTGAGCACAGTCAACCAGTTAGAAAAACAGATTTTTTCTATGATTTCATGCGAATAGTGCCTTTTTTGCATTCTCTCGATGAGTAGGTGTAGTCCCCTTACATCTTCAATTTCATGACTAATGAGCGCTCCATCAAAGTCGGAACCAAAACCAACATGATCTATCCCTATTTCGTCTATTAAATATTCTAGATGTTCTAAAATGATATCAATGGACGTGTTTGCATCACGCTGTCCATCTTTACGTAAAAATGCGACATCAAAATTTAATCCAACTATCCCTTTAGAGTCTCTGATCGCTTTGAGTTGCTCATCTGTTAGATTTCTGGCCTGTGGACATAAGGCATGGACATTCGAATGAGTCGCGACAATGGGCTGTTGAAGAATGTTAGCGGTATCCCAAAAAGCTTTTTCGTTCATATGGGATACATCAACCACCATTTTTTTATCAGCACAGCGCTTTATAAATGCTTTGCCCTCGTGTGTAAGACCTATCCCTGTATCAGGAGAATGGGGAAACTTAGCGTTTAAACCATGTCCAAAACGACTGGGTCTATTCCAAAGCGGCCCGATGCTACGAAGCCCTGCATCATAAAATACATCGAGTAAATCTGGATTAAGTTGTAGTGCTTCGGCACCTTCCATATGCAATACAATCGCTAACTTTTGTTTTGCTAAGCAGTGCTGAATATCCTGAACAGTTGTGCAAATTTGAATGTCGTTAGAATATTCGGCCAGTTGTTTTGCTAAATCGAGTTGTTCCAGACAAATTTGTTCAATTTGCTGTTGTGTGAAGTCTGATGAAGTTTGGTCAAAAAGCTTATTAGGATGATGATGTTGAACATAGGCAAAAGGAGGCAAGAAAATAGCAAACATGCCGCCAATAAAACCCGCTTCTTGACAGCGTTTTAAATCGAGATGCCCTGCTAAGCGTTCCTGAATAAAAGCTTGAGCAGGATTGCGATGATCGCTTAACCAAAGGCGCGTTAGTACATCGTTATGACCATCAAAAACAGGAACTGAGCTACGGTTCATATTTACGTTCTCACCGCTATTCATCTGCAATATTTTGAACAGGAATGTTTTGCTGAACCGTAAATTGCTTTGAATTTTTAGTATTACGGAACACTAGTTTTTCTAGAGAGGAATCGAGTTCACTCTCGGCACGTGCCTGTTCAATCAGCTGATGATATGGCGATTTACCGCAGACAGGATCTGCATTGCTTGCATCGCCTGTTAACATATAGGCTTGGCAACGACAGCCACCAAAGTCGCGGTCTTTATCTGGGCAACTACGGCAGCCTTCTGGCATCCATGCATCGCCACGGAAGTGGTTAAAACCTGTAGATTCATACCAAATATTGGAAAGGCTTTGCTCACGAACATTTGGGAAAGAAATAGGCAACTGTCTAGCGGCGTGACAAGGCAAAGCCATACCATCTGGTGCTACCGTAAAGAAAATTTTGCCCCAGCCATTCATACAGGCTTTTGGTCTTTCTTCGTAATAGTCAGGCACTACAAAAATAAGTTTGCAAGGATGATTTTGCGCTTTTAACCTTTTTCGATATTCATTGGTAATACGTTCTGCACGTATGAGTTGTTCTTGTGTCGGTAATAAACCTTGACGGTTTAAAAAAGCCCAACCATAAAACTGACAAATTGCTAGCTCGACTGTATCGGCATTAAGTTCTAGACAAAGCTCGATAATTTTATCAATCTGGTCAATGTTATGCCGATGAATCACAAAATTAAGAACCATCGGATAATCATATTTCTTAACAAGTCGGCACATTTCATACTTTTGTTCAAAAGCATGTTTCGAACCTGCCAAAGCATCATTAACGACAGGATCACTTGCTTGAAAGCTAATTTGAATATGGTCTAGGCCAGCTTGCTTTAAATGGGAAATACGCTGTTCAGTAAGGCCCATGCCAGAAGTAATCAGGTTGGTATAAAACCCGAGTTGGTGTGTGTGCGCCACAAGCTGTTCCAGATCTTGACGTACTAAAGGTTCACCACCCGAAAAACCGAGTTGTACAGCACCCATTTGACGCGCTTGATCGAAAACGTCAAACCACTCTTGTGTGGTCAATTCATTTTTGTGCTGTGCATAGTCTAAAGGGTTTGAACAATATGGACATTGTAGCGGACAACGATACGTTAGCTCCGCTAGTAGCCATAATGGTAAACCAACACCATTGGTCATATAAAATCAATCCAGTGCTGTTGCTGGGCAACTAACATGTAATCAATAACATCGTTGTCAATTTCAGCTATATCGCCAAATTGTTGCTTGATCTGGGCAATAATGGCAGAAACTTTATTTTTCCCATCAATATATTGTCCAATGGCCCCTGCACTTTCATTTAACTTGATCATGCCTTCAGGATATAAAATCACAAAGCCATTTTGAGCGGGTTCAAATTGGAAACGATAACCTTGTCGCCATGTTGGCACAAGATTTACATCAAATTGTTCTTTATTCATTTAAATAGTCCTTTGTGCCATACCCGTTCTTTGGTCACGCTATGATACGGTGCTTCATTGTGTACATATGCCAGTGTTAAGGCATCTAAAATGCTCCATAAAATATCCAGTTTAAACTGCAATATTTCTAGCATTCTTTGTTGTTGCTCATGTGTGGTAAATGAATCAAGTGTGATTGTTAAACCATGCTCAACATCACGGCGTGCTTGACTTAAACGAGAGCGGAAATATTCATAGCCCTTGTCATCAATCCAAGGGTAATGTTGTGGCCATGATTCAAGGCGAGACTGATGAATTTGAGGTGCAAAAAGTTCAGTTAAAGAGCTGCTTGCTGCTTCACGCCATGATGCACGGCGTGCAAAATTTACATAGGCATCTACAGCAAAGCGAACACCCGGTAAAACCAATTCTTCGGAAATCACTTGCTCACGACTCAAACCAACAGCTTCTGCCAAGCGTAGCCATGCCTCTCGGCCACCACCATCAGGATATTCACCATCTTGGTCAATCATGCGTTGAATCCATTCCTGACGCACGCGTTGGTCTGGGCAATTTGCCATGATGGCGGCATCTTTGAGTGGAATATTGATTTGATAATAATAGCGGTTTGCAACCCAAGCCTGAATTTGTTGCTGAGTCGCTTTACCTTCATACATCATTACATGAAATGGATGATAGATATGATAATACTGACCTTTATCAATAATAGCCTGTTTAAATTGTTCTGTTGTTAAAGCTTCAGGTGTTTGTGTCATAGCGCACCTTAGAGTTCGATCTGCATGCCATCATAGGCAACCTCTACACCATTTGCCTTTAGTTCAGCAAATTGGGCAGAGTCTTCATTTAAAATTGGATTGGTATTGTTAATATGAATCAGTACTTTTTTGGGTGTATTGAGTTGGTTCAAATAAGACAACGAACCACCTTCACCACTAATGTATAAATGCCCCATTTCACGGCCAGTTTTTTTACCTACACCCGTTTGCTGCATTTCATCATCGGTCCAGAGTGTACCGTCAATCATGACACAATCTGAATTTTGCATAATCTGCATGATTTGATCGTCAATCTTTCCGAGCCCTGGCGCATAAAACAACTGTTTTTGTGTTTTGTGATCTTTGATGATTAAAGCAATATTGTCGCCTTCATGCGGGTCATGGCGATGTGGCGAGTATGGGGGTGCAGCGCTTTGAATAATTAAAGGTACAAATTCTAAATTTTCGAAACCATCAATTTTAAAAGCTTGTTTAGGATTAATTTCATTGTATTGAAGACCGCCATTCCAGTGCTTCAACATATTAAAGACTGGAAAACCTGTGGTCAGGTCTTGATAGACCATTTCTGTACACCACACATTCATTGGGCAGCCTTCACGCAGAGTTAAGAGTCCAGTGGTATGGTCAAGCTGGCTATCCATCAAAATAACGTTGGTAATGCCCGTGTCACGTAATTTACGTGCAGGTTGAGCTGCTTTAAAGTCAAATAATTGCTGACGGATATCTGGTGATGCGTTTAATAAAATCCAGTCTACGCCGTTTTCTGAAACCGCAATTGAAGATTGAGTTCGTACTTTGGCATTAATCGTACCTGTACGCACACCATGACAATTAGGACAATTGCAGTTCCACTGAGGGAAGCCGCCTCCAGCTGCTGAACCTAAAATATAAATATACATAAAATTAATATCTTATTAGAAAGACATAAGCCCTAGAACAAAACTAGGGCTTATGACAGATTTGAATAGAAATAATTAACGTGCTTCAAAGTACATTGTTACTTCAAAACCAATACGTAAATCAGTGAAAGCTGGTTTTGTCCATTGCATAAATTTTTCTCCAGTCAGGATTAATCTTGTGAAATGAATCACTTGATCAAATCTTATAAAGCAATTAAAAATTTATTCTAATTAAAAATGTCACATTTGTAGATAAGGTTGGTACAAGATATTGTTCGATAATTGTGTTTTTTGTCCAAATTTTAATAACTCCTTATCAATCAAAGGCAATTAAAAAAGCCATAGCAAATGAATATTCTGCTATGGCAGATGTTTTACACGGCTAAGTTCATTAAGTGTTGCTGCGCAATATAAAGCTCTTGCCCCTCTTTAGGCTGACATTGCACCCAAGTTCCATCGGCTTGTAGCTCCCACGCTTGACGATTATCTTTTAGATAATTGTTTAGCCCATCTTCAATCACTTGTTTCTTTAATTTTTTACTTTCGATTGGGAAACAGGTTTCGATACGCGAAAATAAATTACGTTCCATCCAGTCTGCACTAGCGCAAAACACTTTTGTATCACTATCATTATAAAAATAGTAAACCCGAGTATGTTCTAAATAACGGCCAACAATTGAACGTACTCGAATATTATCTGACAACCCTGCAACTTGTGGTCTTAAACAGCAAATTGAACGAATAATTAAATCAATTCGTACACCCGCTTGAGAAGCTTTATAAAGCGCACTGATGAGTTGTGGTTCCGTAAGGGCATTCACCTTAATGATGATATGTGCCTTCTTGCCAGCAAGACTATTTTTAATTTCTTGTTCAATTAGCTCTAGCAACTGAGAATGCAAGGTAAAAGGTGCATGAAAAAGTTTTTTAAGCTTTGCCATTTTGCCCATACCAGTAAGTTCTTGGAAAATCTTATGCACGTCTTCACAAATTTCGGCATCACTCGTAAGCAGGCCAAAATCGGTATATATTTTGGCATTCACTGCATGATAGTTACCTGTACCTAAGTGGACATATCTTTTCATTTTGTCTTGTTCACGGCGAACAACTAAAATCATTTTAGCGTGAGTTTTATAACCAACAATGCCATAAACCACAACTGCGCCCGCTTCTTGCAATACGTTAGCTACTTCAATATTGGACTCTTCGTCAAAACGTGCCCGTAACTCAATGACCGCAGTAACTTCTTTTCCGTTACGTGCAGCTTCTGCAAGAAGTTGAACGATTTCCGAGTTCGCTCCACTACGGTATAAGGTTTGTTTAATTGCCAAGACATTCGGATCTTGGGCAGCTTCCCGAAGAAACTTGATGACAGGTGCAAATGAGTCAAACGGATGATGAAGTAAAACATCCCCTGCTTTTAACACATCAAAAATTGGCTTTTTACTATAGAGGAGTTTTGGTAAAACTTGTTGATACGGTTTATAGCGTAAATCTGGCAAATCAAAGTTTGAAATAAAACGGGCTAGGTTGACGGGACCATCGACGTAATAAAGATGTTCAGCATCTAAATCAAATTGCTCTAATAAATAGTTTGCAATTTCTTCAGGACATTTTTTTGCTACTTCTAAACGAACCGCTTGACCAAAACGGCGGGAAGATAACTCACCTTTTAAAGCCACGGCCAAGTCTTCTACATCTTCAGAAACTGTTAAATCGGCATTTCTGGTTACACGAAATTGATGACAGCCTGTGGCCTTCATGCCCGGGAATAAATCTGAAATGTGCTGATGAATAATAGCCGAGAGCAAAATGTAATGTTCTGCACCACCAGAAATATGCTCTGGAATTTTAACCAGTCTTGGTAAAGAGCGTGGTGCTGGGACAATCGCTAAATCAATTTGGCGTCCAAAAGCATCTTTACCTTCCAAAGTCACAATAAAATTAAGGCTTTTATTGACCAATCTTGGAAATGGATGTGCTGGGTCTAAACTAATTGGAGTAACCACAGGTTGTACTTCTTTGAAAAAGTACTCTTTAATCCAGTCTTTATGCTTTTCTAATATATCGCCGTGCTGAATAAAGTGAACACCATAACCTTGTAGCTGTGGCAACAAGGTATAATTTAAAATGTTATATTGTTCTTCAACGGCTTCATGCGCATTTTTCGAAATTTGTTTTAATACTTCTACTAATGGCAAGCCTTCTGGCCCAGTTGCTTGACTCATTAAGCTAATTTTCTGGATTAAACTTGCCACACGGATTTCGAAAAACTCATCCAGATTGCGCGAAAAAATGATTAAAAAATTTAAACGTTCAAGTAATGGATGTTCAATATCTTTGGCCTGAGCAAGCACTCGCTTATGAAACTCTAATAAAGAGAGTTCTCTATTAATATACGTTTCTAAATTATGCTGGTTTGGGCTAGATAATGTAGGTAATGATGTCATTCTTGACTCTTATAATTGATAAAAATTGTACATGAATAAAAAAGATTAATTTAATAATGTATAACCGATTTTATTCACCGGACATTTTGTAACTACTTTATTGCAAATTCATGAATTTTTTATGAAAACCTTAAAAATTACGATCTATTTTAACCTTTTGCTTATTTCCTTACGTTTATGGGTATCTATTATCATCTTAGCATTAATTTTTTAAAGATCATCTGATTTTGATAAAGATTTAGTTTTCATTAAATATTCATATAGTATGCGTATTTTTTATGCATCTTAATTCACCAATTGATAAAAAATGACGACTTTAAATATATTATTTAAGACAACATCTTTATGTCTGGCAATGGCTTTATTAGCTGGTTGTAATGATAACAATGACAGCGATTCAAATACATCTACACCCCGAAGTAACCAGACGGTCGATATTTTAGCTTTTAACGACTTTCATGGAAATTTAGAACCACCTAAACGCTATGTTGATGCAACTAACCCAAATGATGCATCTCAGACAGTACGCATTCCCGTTGGTGGTGTGAGTTACTTTGCAGATGCAATTAAGAAACTTAGAGCTCAAAATCCCAATAATGCTGTTGTTTCAGCGGGTGACTTAATTAGCGCTTCCCCACTCACTTCTTCGTTGTTTTTAGATGAACCTACGATTGATGTCATGAATGATATTCAAATTGACTTTAATGCTGTGGGTAACCATGAGTTTGACCGCGGTACAGATGAGTTACGCCGTTTGCAAAATGGTGGCTGTCAACAATACACAAGTACAGCACCTTGCCAAATTAATAAAAACTTTAGTGGTGCAAAATTTAACTTCCTTGCCGCTAACGTCGCAATGAAAAACGATTCAAGCAAAACGATTTTTCCTGCTTATAAAGTCAAAACTTATGGCGGAATTCCAGTTGCATTTATTGGTTTAACACTTAAAGCAACTCCAAGCATTGTGTCTGCAGCTGGTATTAAAGACGTTGAGTTTCGTGATGAAGCCGATACCGTAAATGCCCTTATTCCTGAACTACAAAAACAAGGTATTCAGGCTTTTGTGGTGGTTGTCCATGAAGGTGCAGCACCAAGTACTAAGCTTAATCAAAAAACATGTGATGGTTTAAGTGGGCCGATTTTAGGTATTTTAGATCGCTTAAATCCGGCAGTTGATATTGTTGTTTCAGGTCACACGCATCAATCTTATATTTGTGACTATGCAACTAAAAACCCGGCTAAACCGTTCTTACTGACTTCCGCTGGCCAATACGGCACACTTATTACTGATATTAAGATCGAGCTAGATGGTAAAACTGGCGACATTATTAAAAAAGATGCTAAACAAGTTCCGGTTCAAAGTGAGGCCTATACTTCAGGTACAACCACTGTAAGCCTTACAGATCTTTATCAAAAATTTAGTAAGACACCAAGTATCGAAGCGATTTTAGACAAATACCGTCAAGCGGTAACAACTATTTCTGGGCGTGTGGTTGGAACGTCTACTGCCGTTGTGAGCCGTACTCAGGCTGAAAGTGGTGAAAGTCCGCTAGGCGATATGATTGCTGATGCACAACAAGCCTCTGCTCTTAAAGCAAGCGACCAAGGTTCAGACTTTACACTCATGAACCCAGGTGGTGTACGTGCCGACCTACTGATTAACAGCAGTAATCAAATTACATTTGGTGATATTTTTGCTGTTCAGCCTTTTGGTAATTCGATTGTGACGCTGAGTTTAACCGGTAAACAAATTCGTGATGTGCTTGAGCAGCAATGGTCTGGTGGGAATGCAAACTCTCCTAAAATTTTACAGCCTTCTAAAGAGCTAAGTTATCAATATTCGGCAAATACAACTATTTCACCGAGAGCAAGCAATATTATGGTGGCAGGCTCTCCATTAGTTGACACCAAGGTATACCGTGTAACAGTCAATAGCTTCTTGGCAGATGGTGGTGACAACTTTACTGTGTTAAAAGATGGTCAGAACCGTGTTGGTGGTGGTCAAGATATTGATGCCTTTGAAAGCTATGTTGCTAAAAATTCACCACTCATTATTCCGGCTACAACTCGAATTAAAGTCATCAAATAATTTCATTTAATGACGTATAAAGGACAGTACGAAGCTGTCCTTTATTTTTATATGAAAAGCTAAAAGAGCTTTCATTCAGTATAGAGATTAAGTTCTACACTGCTGATGTCTGCTCCAGTATTTGCAAAAATAATATCCATAACTTCATGCAATAGTTCCTTCACTTTTTCATGCTCAAAACTTGAAGTTTCTGCTGTTTTTAGGCAAATCAGGTTACAACTCATTTTATCTTTTCTGAGCTTATAAATACTTTTACTTTTTCCCAAAAACACTCTTTTGACGAGTTTGCGATTTTCAAACTCAGATAAAATTCGGTAAATGGTGCCTAGTGTAATTTTATATTCATTTTTAAGTTGTGCATAAATGCTATCCGCACTTAAGCCATGTGGGTTCTGATTTAAGATTTCAAAAACCTGTATTCTCGATTTTTTTATAGGTAATCCATTTAATAATGATTTTGATATTGTCGTCATGTTAATTAACCTTAAAGTTTAGAAATATAGAAAGTTTTAAAAATTATTTTGTCTATATTTACTTGAAAATTATGGATGTTTTCTAACTGAAAAGCTCAAAGCCTATTCCCCTATGAATAAGCTTTGAGTCTAGATTTAACTTAGAAACTATAAGTCGCTTTCACAAAGTAATTGCGGCCATAAAGTTTGGTATTAAATGATGCATCTTTATTTTCAAGATCAACATCGGTCAGGTTTTTTACACCGTAGTCTAGTGTTAAACGTGGCGTAATGGGCGAAGTGAACGTGATGTCATAGGTCGTATAGGCTGGTAATTCTTTACCACTAGATAACATTTGATGACCTACATAGCTTGCACCAAAATTCATACGATAGTTTTCAACAATAGCCCATGAAAGTGAGCTATTAATTAACCATTCAGGACGTTCAGTCAGGTCTTTACCAGTTACCTCATTTTTAGCATCCAAATATGTTGCATTCGCTGTTATCCCTAAATTATCACTAAAGTCATATCCACCGTTGAGTTCCACACCTTTTAGTTTTGCTTTAGCAACGTTATCCCATTTGTATGGATATTTGGTTGGATTTGGAGAATTAGGATTAGAAACACGTTCAATTAAGTTCTCTACATCATTTTCAAATACTGTAATACCAGTATTCCAGTTTGGTTTACGAACAATTAGACTTGCTTCATAGTTGGTACTTTCTTCAGGTTTTAGATTTGGATTCCCTGTAATAAAACAGCTCCCCCCACAAGAAATTAACTCATAATTTGCATCTAACTGATATGGTCCTGGAACTTTATAAGCTTGACCAACACCACCTTTAAGAATAACTCCTTCAGCGAGTTGATAAGCTAAATATGCTTTACCAGTTGCTTTGCCATCAAAATTATCAAAGTCATCGTAACGACCACCTAAAGTTAAGGTCAGTGCATCGTTAATATGGGTATCGTTCTGAACAAACACACCATAACTTTTCTGTTCAGACCCGCCAGATGTGTATCCTACGGGATCTGTGATTTTTTGGTCTTTATAATCAACACCAGCCGTGGTGTTGTTCATCATCCAGTCAAAGTTGGCAAAAGCACGACCTAGTAAGTTTTCTTGCTTATAATTACGACTTTGGGGAGCATTATATTCGCTGTCATAGTCATAAATTTTAGCAGTTTCTTTTCCAATATAAGCTTCTGTTTTCCCCCAACTCCATTTCCCTCGATGGGTAATACCTACATTGGTTCGCTCATCTTCACCTTCTTGGATCGAAGATGCCGCGTCTTGAGTAAGTGGTCGTTTATCTTTGGTATAACCCAAATCTAGGTCTAAAGTTTGTTGATCATTGATATCCCAACTTAAAGTCCCATGTACATTCTTAGTATCTTTCTCTACGAAATAGGCACCATTTGAGTCTGGTTTTCCATTTCGATACCACGCATCACGATTATAAGAATCACCAGATAGAGAAAAACTAACATTATCGGTTAAGCCGCCAAAGAGGTTAAATCCGTATCGGAATTGATCTTTTCCGTTTCCTCGATCGGCTCGGTTATATTGTCCAAAGACAGAACCATGAAGTTCGCCATTTTCGGCTTTCTTGGTAATAATATTGATTACGCCACCCATCGCGTCAGAACCATAAAGCGATGACATTGGTCCGCGAATCACTTCAATTCGTTCGATACTATTTAATGGAATTGAACTCCAGTCAAAGTCATTACCTCGCCACATTGCTCCCAGAGAAGATGTTCTTTTTCCATTGATTAGAATTAAAGTATAACTACCAGACGTATCTTGCATCCCTCGGATAATAATTTTGTCCTGTCCACTGTTATAGTTATAAACTCCTGCTTGTTTTTGTAAAACGTCTGCAAGGCTAAGTGCTGCACTACGTTCAATGTCTTCACTTGTGATGACACTAATGGATGCAGGTGCTTTATCTACATCTTGTTCTTTTAAAGCAGCAGAAACCACAATAGTTTTAAGTTTTTGAACAGGTTCATTTGTACCCTGTTGCTCAATATCTATATTTGCTTGGACTGCGAATGGAAGCAGTGTTGAGAGAGCGACCACCAGCGCCTTTTTCGTTAATGTCATTTCTCGGTCCTTATATTTTATAACGATTACCATATGATAATTGTTATCATTTATGATGTGCCGAGCATGATAGCCTCATGACTTTTATTGTTCAAGATAAAAGTAATTATTATTTATATAATGATAATCATTATTGTTTGTTTGATTTAAAAAAGTTAATATTACAATTTGGTGTGCCTAAAAACCTATTGAAAACAAGCTTAAAGTAGACATAACAATGCTCTCTCGATTTTTTATTTATCACCCTATTTTTGTATCTGTCATTGCCATCACTATTCTTATTTTTGGTTTTTTTTCTATTCGTGCAATGCCCGTTGAGCGTTATCCAAACTTAGCTCCTCCAAGTGTCACAGTGGTTGCTAATTACCGAGGTGCGTCTGCTGAAACTGTTGAAGAAAGCGTAAATCAGATTTTAGAACAACAAATCAAAGGACTGGATAACTTACTCTATTTCACATCAAATAGTGAATCTTCAGGAACGGCCAGTATTGATATTCATTTTAAAATTGGTACAGATATTGATAAGGCACAACTACAAGTACAAAACCGCATTAACAGTGCATTAAACCGTCTCCCCGAGCAAGTACAACGGCAAGGGGTAAATATTTGGAAAACCACAGGTGATATGCTGTTAATTGTGGGTCTATACGATGAGACAGGTAAAGCCAGCAATATCGAATTATCGGACTATATGGTCAATCACTTTGAACAACCTCTCTCGCAACTGCAAGGGATTGGTGAGGTGGATGTATTTGGTTCAAGTTATGCCATGCGTATTTGGTTAAATCCAAATCAGCTTAGAAATTATCAACTTATGCCGAGTGATATTGAACAGGCACTTGAAGATTACAATACTCAAATTGCTGCAGGCTCAATTGGTGCCATGCCTTCGGCTGCTGATCAGAATATTTATGCCAAAGTCACTGCAGGTTCTCGGCTAAAAACAGTCAACGATTTTAAATCGGTTGTCGTTAAAGCGAATGTAGATGGCAGTCTGGTTTATTTAAAAGATGTAGCGAGAGTTGAATTAGGTGCCGAAAACTATGAAAGTATTAATACGCTAAATGGCTATCCTTCTGCTGGTTTAGGCATTTCACTTAGTCCCGATGCAAACGCGATTGAAACCTCTGGTCTAATTAAAGCAAAAATTGAACAGCTCAAGCAGCATCTACCTGCTGGATATAAAATTGTTTATCCACGTGACAATACACCATTTATTGAAGAGTCGATTAAACAAGTCATCATTACTCTGCTTGAAGCTGTGATGTTGGTCGTCATTGTCATGTATCTCTTTTTACAAAATTGGCGCGCTACACTTATTCCAACCATTATTGTACCTATTGTGATTTGCGGTACCTTTGTTGTGTTGTATTTATCTGGAATGAGTATTAATACACTTACCCTGTTTGCACTGGTTCTAGCAATCGGATTATTGGTCGATGACACGATTGTCGTGGTTGAAAATGTTGAACGGCTTATGCATGAGCAACAATTAAGTGTTCGGGATGCATGTTTAGCATCGATGCAGGAAATTACTGGTGCATTAATTGGTATTACCTTGGTACTAACCGCCGTATTTATCCCGATGGCTTTTTTTAGTGGTTCAACGGGCATGATTTACCGCCAGTTTTCAATCACCTTAGCGGCTGCGATGTTGTTATCTTTATTGGTAGCCATGTTTATTACGCCTGCTTTGTGTGCTGTATTATTAAAAAAACAAACTCAACAACCTAAATGGGGACAAAAACTTGAGACTTTGCTTGAAAAAGTTAAAGTTGGTTTTAGTTTTTTAGCAACAAGTTTAATCAAATTTAAAGCACTTTCATGTCTTATGGTGTTAGCTTTAGTTGCTGTGTTAATCATTATTTATCGTAGTTTACCGACGAGCTTTATTCCAAATGAAGATCAAGGTTTGTTGGCTGTGCCTTATAGTTTGCATAACAGTGCTTCTATGAGCCAAACACAAGAAGTAGGTAAACTGGTCAATAACTATTTCTTTGAACATGAAGCTAAAAATATTAATACCGTCCTAGTAGTTAATGGACAAAATTTTTCGGGAAGCGGTCCAAATTTAGGTATGGCCTTTGTTTCGCTTAAACATTGGAATGAGCGTAAAGGTGAAGCCAATACGGCGAGTGCTATACGTGAGCGTGCGCAAAATTACTTGCAAAAAAACTTACCAGCCAAAGTTATGGTGGGTATGCCTGCAAGCGTTTCTGGTTTGGGCCAATCTGATGCCTTAGAACTTTGGCTCAGAGATGTAAATGGTCAAGGACGCAATGAACTCATTAAACAATATAAAGCCTTAGAAAAAGAATCTCACAATTATCCTGCGTTTGAAAATTTAAGCCCGCTTGTAAGTGAAAATAAGGCTGAAGTTTTTATTCAACTCGATCAGAATAAAGCCAAGATATTAGGGATTGATCAACAAGCGATTCGTTCAACTTTATCGACTGCTTGGGGTGGAAACTATGTGGGTGATTTTGTTGAAAGAGGCAAAATTAAACGAATCATTATGCAAGGTGATGCTGAATTTCGCTCTAAACCTGAAGATTTAGCTTATTGGCATGTCCGTAATAATACAGGTGGAATGCTTTCTCTTGCGCATTTTGGTCAAAGTGAGTGGACTGGTGGTCCAGAAACACTAACAAGATTTATGGGACTTGCTGCAATACAACTTGAAGCAAATGTTAGTTCTGGTTTTAGTTCAGGTCAGGCAATGCAACAGTTAAGTGATATGGTGAGCAAACAATCTGGTGTAGATGTCGCATGGAGTGGTCTCTCGTTACAAGAGCAGCAATCGAGCCAGCAAGCCTTATTTTTATACATTATCTCTATTTTATTTATTTTCTTATGTTTAGCCGCATTATATGAAAGCTGGAAAGTGCCTCTTATTATTTTACTAGGACTTCCGCTAGGCATTACGGGAACTATTGTATTTGCTCAAATCTTTAACTTACCAAACGATGTGTATTTCCAAATCGCGTTACTAACGGGTATTGGTTTGTCTTGTAAAAACGCGATTTTAATTGTGGAGTTCGCAACTAAAGCCATAAAACAAGGTAAAGGCTATGTTACTGCCGCATGTGAGGCTTTAGCTCTACGCTTACGTCCAATTTTAATGACCTCGCTGGCTTTTGGTGCGGGTGTTATTCCCCTTGTTGTTGCCACAGGTGCTGGTGCAGTGAGTCGCCATGAAATTGGTATGAGTGTATTTGGCAGTGTAGTTATAGGAACTTTACTGGTGCCTGTATTTACGGTGTTTTTCTTTGTCTTGATACATAGTTTACCGACGTTGCAATGGTCGCTTGGACGGGTTTGGTTTAGACGTGTATCTAAATATAGAAAAGATCATTCCTCTTTATAAAACAAAAAAAAGCAGATCAATGATCTGCTTTTTTTATTGTTTAAATTTAAGCGACTAGTTTCTCAATCCATACTTCTAAAGTTGGTTGTTCTGCCAAATCTTCAAAGCTCACTTGAGCACCATAAGCCTGCCATTTACCCACTAAAGTCATGAGTCGTACCGAATCAAGCCCAAGCATGAGTAGATCATCATTTAACTGAATGTCCGAAGCTGGAATCTGTAGTTGCTCACTTACCGCTTGAACAATCCCAGCTTGGGTTAATGGCGAGGCTGCTTGTTCAAGCGCCCAAGCTCGTGTGACTTGCTGAGTTGTCATGACTTGCCCACAACGTGTACTTGTATATTTTAAAGCCATATCATGTTCTTCACGGCTAAAGTCAGCAAGTGCATCTCCGCATAAAAACGGCTGAATATTTAGCATAAATGCTTCTGCGGCACTCATGAGGCAGCCAATATGGGCATAAACACCACAAATAATAAGTTGATCACGACCTGACTCGCGCATGAGTTGTTCAAGTGGTGAAAACTTAAATGCGCTATAACGCCATTTTGTTAAAACGGTATCATTTTTCTGGGGCGATATTTCCGGCAAAATCTGAGTAATATACGGGTCATCTTTTAGACCAGTTCCCCAAAAATCAGTTAATAACTGGCGATGTTCAGGTGTCTGGTTACCGGGCTGTGCAGTATAGACAACAGGGATATTAAACTTACGGGCAGTTTCAATCAGTTCTTTGGTATTTTTAATGAGCTCTGGAATAGGGGCTTGAGTTTGATCATAAAAGTCTAAAAAATACTGCTGCATGTCATGGACCAATAACACGGCGCGATCAGTATGCAACTGCCAATGGGTTTTATTAGGTGTAAACTCATGGGCTTGAGGCATACTGTAACTGGCAATTTTAGGAATACTCATCAAATTTTTCCTTTTTATCTTTAAGCAAGAACATTGGGGTTGGTTTCAAATTGTTGACGTAGTGTTTTTTTGTCGATTTTTCCAAAGGCTGTATATGGAAACTGTTCGATAAATTCGACACGATCGGGAATTTTGTAGGTAGCCAGTCCATAATCTTTCAGATGTTGACGAACTGACATCGCAAGGCGAATTGGGCTTGGATCATCGTTTTTTGATTGCCATGCAATAAAGGCACAGCTTTTTTCACCCATCATCTCATCAGGCATAGCAACCAGTGCTGCAAGGCGAATTTGTGGATGAGTTAATAAAGCTTGTTCCACTTCTTCAGTCGCAATTTTTTCACCAGCACGATTGATTTGTTCTTTTGAACGCCCTTCTACAACAATGCAGCCATCTTCACGAATACGCACTAAATCACCTGTTCGATAAAAACCATCTGGTGTAAAAGAATGAGCGTTGTGCTCTGGTGCTTGGTAATAGCCGCGAATGGTATAAGGACCACGAGTGAGTAAATGCCCTACCTCTCCAGCGTCTACGGGTTGGTCATGATCATCTAGTACTAAAATTTCATCATCTGGTGATATTTTTAAACCTTGAGTATGAATAATTTGTTCTTTTGACATACCAAAACGGGTGTAGTTCACTAGCCCTTCAGCCATTCCAAAGACCTGTTGCAAATTAACCTTAAACTCATCAATTAAACGTAAGGCAACAGCATCGGGTAAACGCGCGCCTCCGACTTGTAAACAACGTAGAGTCGATAATATTGGATCTTGATCTTTGGTTGCTTTATCCATCCACGGTCGAACCAAGGCAGGAACCAAACAAGCATCTGTCACACCGTGTTTTTTAATAAGTGGAAATGCAGTTTCAGGGCTTGGATCTGTACCTAAAACCACTGCGCCACCAGCATAAAAAATGCCTAAAGAACCAGCCGAGCTCATTGAAAAGTTATGTGCCGCAGGTAAAACCATCAATAAACGTGAAGTCTGATTGAGTTCGCAAATTTTGGCACTCTCACGTACGCTATATAGATAGTCGTCATGGGTACGTGGAATCAGTTTAGGAACACCTGTGCTGCCCCCTGAAAGCTGTAAAAAAGCCACTTGATTTGCTGTAGTTGGCGAGATTGCTTCCGCTAGAATTTCTGTTTCTTTTAATAGATTTTCGATAGCAACAAAATTACCAGAATCACCAAGTACAAATACATGCTCTAAGCAAGGTGCTGTTTGCTGAAGCTTTTCAGCAAGCTCTCGGTAATCAAATTTTTGGGCGCCAAAATCTGCGCAGAAATAAGCTTTAGCTTGCGTCTGTTTAAAAAAGCTACTGAGTTCGGCATATCGATGGGCAGGTAAAGACATGATAGGTAAAGCACCTAATCGAATCAGTGCAAAAAATAGAATATAGAACTGATAGCAGTTTGGCATTTGTACGACGGCTTTATCGCCCGCACGTAAGCCATATTGATATAAATGGTTGGCACAACAATCAACTAGGTTGTCAAATTCTTCATAGCTAACAGCTTTATCACCATCATAAATTGCAATATTTTTCGCATACTTTTGAGCACTTTCACGCAAGAAATCACTCAAGTTTTGTCCAAGCCAATAACCTTTTTTACGGTAAACCTCAGCAAATTCAGCTGGATATGGCACAGCGCCAACTAAATAATTCTTAGTTGTCATTTATTTATTCCTTATCGTGGTAATTGGTCTGGTGAAATGTGCAAGCCATCAAGTACAGTACGGAACTTTGCAGCAGTTTCGGCATGTTCAGCTTGTGGACGTGAGGCTTCCACAATTCCGGCACCGGCAAATAAACGGGCAATATTTTGATAAATACGAGCACAGCGAACAGTCACCGACCATTCACCGTTACCTTCGGCATCGGCCCAACCCATGGTTCCAGCGAATAGTTCACGGTTAAATGGTTCAAGTTGCTGAATCAAATTTTTTGCTACAGGGCTTGGCTCACCACAAATTGCAGGTGTCGGATGTAGACGTTCAATTAAGTCAAAAACATGAGTATCGGCTTGCTTAAGCTCACCCGTAATGTGTGAGGCCAAGTGCCAAAGACGTTTGGTGCGAATAAGTGAAGGCTGTTTGGGCACATGCAGTTGCTTGCAGAAAGGTGTGAGTTCATCAGCAATCATTTCGATGACAAGAGCATGCTCATGTTGATCTTTTTGTGAAGCTAGTAATGCTCTTGCATTATTTTGGTCAACAATCGGATCATCATCGCGTGCTAATGTGCCCGCAACAGGTTTACTCCAGATTTTATTATTTTGCTTTGCAATTAATAGTTCAGGACTTGCACCAACAAACCAACCTTCGCTTTGAGGGTGTCTTGCGAC
Organism: Acinetobacter genomosp. 33YU; assembly: GCF_001990725.1. Classification (NCBI taxonomy): domain Bacteria; kingdom Pseudomonadati; phylum Pseudomonadota; class Gammaproteobacteria; order Moraxellales; family Moraxellaceae; genus Acinetobacter; species Acinetobacter genomosp. 33YU. Next base: position 41,442 of record NZ_LFZQ01000011.1, read on the forward strand.
TGCATAGTTATATCCTTCAGGATTATGCTTGGCCAAGTTATAAAATACATCTGAGATTGGAAGATTCTCTTCAAATTCAAGTTGTAAGATACGAGCAAGTACTGCTTTATCTAGCTTTTGTGCCCGCATTTGTTGTACTAAATATTCAACCTGTTGTTTATAGTGTTCACCTAAAGGTAAATAATCGGCCTGCTTTAAGATTAAGTCATCAAGATTAATATCAGTTTGTGAAAATAAAGCTTTCTGGTAAACCTTGGTATCTTGCATTAGCATTAAATTGACATCTGCCGATGAACTAAATGGCAACCCACCCATAACCTTGACATCGCTATAACCATCTGCAATTGCTTGTTGTAATTGTAGACGGGCTTCGTTTAGCCAATCTTTTAGCTGAGTGTCTTTTGTAACCTCAATATCTTTAAGTTTTTGATGACTCGATATGATGTATTCAGGAGTCGTAAATATAAAACCAGCGTTATCAGTGCAATTTAAAACTTCTTTTGCGAGTGTAATTCTGCTTTCAGTAAAATTTTCTCGTTGGATAAAATACGGATGCTGTACCGACATCTCGCAACTCCTTATAAAATTATTTTGTTGTGATGAATTAATATTTAAACGCCTAATGTGGCTCCCCCATCGACCACAATTTCTTGCATAGTAATTTGTGCTGCTTGGTCTGAAAGTAAAAAGCTAACGGTATTAGCGATATCTTCAGGCTGGGCAAGTTTTCTAAGTGGAATGCCAGTGCGGTACTGGTTTAAGTCGCCATCAATAACAGCAGGTGGAGGCGAATTGTCTGTCCAAAGCTGTTGTTGCATTTGCGTTAAAGTAGAACCTGGCGAAACAATATTGAGTCTGACTTGATGAGGTGCGATTTCAAGTGCAAGATTACGGCAGTAATGACTCAGTGCCGCTTTACTCGTTGCATACATGCCGAGCTGCATACGTGGCATACGTGCACTATTTGAGCTAATAGTGACAATACTTCCCTGTTTTTTTTCACAAAAGTGCTTGGCAAGTTGTTGACTAATTGCGATGGGTGCCATGACATTCACCGCAAAAAGTGTTTGCCAATCTTCCGGTTTTGCTTCAAGCATAGAACGCATAATTAATACGCCCGCTGCATTTACTAAGCCTGTAATGTTGTGCTTTTCCAAAAGCTCTGCAATCAAATTTTGAGTAGTTTGTTGCTGTGTAATATCTTGTGAAATTCCTTGCCAACGTGATATTTCACGGTTTTCTAGCTTTTGAATGATTTCCCATTGTTCTGGGTTTTCCTGTTGATCAATACCAATCACTTGATGCCCTTGCTGCAATAATTTTTTTGCAATAGCAGCTCCAATACCTCTTGCAGCACCTGTGACCACGATGGTAGAGCTCATATTTAACTCCTGTTTGAAGCGATATTAAATTGCGCAACATAATTGCAAATAATTATCATTATTATCAAGTGCAATAAATATCAAACATATGATTACAATCTAAATCCAGCTATTTATTAACCATAATTTTAAATTAAGTTATTGTTTTTAATTAATATTATAAAAATAAGCATTTCTTTATTGATTATAATGATAATTGTTTTCATTTACTAATGAGAATCATTTTGATAATTTGACCGCGCTTTCTTGTCGAGATGGACTCAAAATGAAGCCATTTTCTCATCCTTTACATCCCCTATTTCAACAACTCAATGTTGGGAGTGAAGTCTGGTGGAATACCATTAAAAAAGTAGGTAGCCCACTCGTTAACCTACAAAAAAATAAAGCGCTCTGTACCTTTGTTTGGCGTAGTCCTGAGCCTAAAGAAAGTACCTTTGTTTATATTGATATTTATTCACAAAGCCCTTCTATCTATCAAAAGTGGAATCGTTTTAGCCGTATAGCTGGGACAGATGTACATTTTTTTGAAATAGAGCTGCCTCTAGCTTGGGCTGGTAGTTATGTTGTAGTTACGGCTAGTGAAGAAGCGCCAAAAACAGATTGCGCGTCCACACGCCGCTCATGGTGGCAGACACAGCTTAAACAAAATGCTCAAATTGATCCTTTAAGCCACCAAGCAGTTTATACAGGACATTTAGCGCGTTATATCAATCAGATTCAACTCGAGAACACAAAATCTTTAATAAGCGATTGCCCAATTACAAAGACATTTAAATGGTCAAGTCGCTTATGCCAACAGGATTATTTGGTCGATATTTTTATTAGTGGTGAATTAGCAGAAGAAAGTCTGCCATTAGTTATTTTGCTTGATGGCCAAATCTGGAGTCGAGAGCTTTCAATTCTGCCCGAAATTCAACATTTGACTGATTCAAATAAGATTCGTCCAGCAATTTATGTTTTTGTCCATAGTTTAAATAGTCAACAACGCCAACAAGATTATGGTTGTCATGAAGCATTTAGTCGGGCGTTGGTTGAAGAACTCATTGAAATGCTCCTAAAAGAATATTCGTTTATTTCTAAAACCGACATTACGTTATGTGGTCAAAGTCTAGGTGGTTTATGTGCTTTACATAGCGCTTTGCTGTTTCCGACCATTTTTACTTCCCTAATTTTGCAATCTGGATCTTATTGGTGGTCAGATTTTTCAAACAGTATTTTAGGGCGAAAACACAAAGGTAATTTTTTAGAACTGCTTCAAAACTTATCTGATCAATTATCAAAAACAACTCAAATTTATATCAGTGCCGGCACGTATGAAACCGATATGCGGGACGATGCCCTTCAGCTTTATCAACAATTGCAATCATTCAATCAAGTGAGTTTTCAGACTTTTCCGGGCGGACATGATGCCGTGAACTGGCGCACTGACTTGCTTAAGGCATTGCAACAAACACTTTCACTATAACCATTTGTTTCATCAAGGATAACAATATCATGAGTAACTTACAGGAAAATTATATCAATCCATTTGATAACGAAAGTTTATCTTTTCAAGTTCTAAAAAATCAGCAAGGTGAGTTCAGTTTATGGCCTGCTCAACATCAGGTGCCATCGGGGTGGGATATTCAGCATGGACCAGATACGCGGGCTTCATGTATTGCATATGTAGAAAAGCATTGGTTAACCATTAATCCTTTTCAACAAGCGTAATGGAGAACAGTCATGAATCAAGCATTACATAATGAGTTTACCCAAGAGCTTTCTGGGCCAACACGCTTTGAGCTTACTTCTACACAATTGGGGATATTTCTTGCCGATCATTTAAGTTCTATTAATGATCTATATACCATTGCTCACTGTCTTGAACTTCCTAAATCGGTTGATCTTTCATTATTTAAACAAGCCATTCAAATTGGTTTAAATGAAGCCGATACGGTCATTGCTTCATATTCATCTGACGCGTCTCAACCGTTTATTGAGCTTAACAATCAAGTTCAAATACAAATAGAAGAATTTAATTTTTGTCATTTAACGCCTAAAAAAGCTCAGCAACGTTTATGGGATTGGATGCCAACAGATCGGTTATGCGCAAAATCACTTAAAGAAACCGATAATCACTTATACCGTCAGGTGTTATTTACGACGCATGATAAAGTGTATTGGTACCAACGCTATCACCACATCATGCTGGATGGCTTTAGCATGATTAACCTGACCAAACGTATTGTTGAACTCTATCAACAATTACAAGAAGAAAAAGACCTTTCAGCTTCTCCGTTCATTGGCATCAATGATGTTATTTCTGAGCGTCAGGCTTATGAAAATAGCCATCAATTTAAGCAAGATCAGAACTTCTGGAAGTCATATTGCCAAGATTTACCGAGTCCTGTCACTTTAAGTACTCATCACTTGGCAGCGAAAACAACAGCACAATTTGTTAAGCATCACCTTCGTTTTTCTTCAGGAATTTTTGCCCTGATACAACAGATTGCTTCAAATCTCAAAGTCGGTTTGAATGACATGATGATGTCATTGTCATTACAATATATTTACAAAATGACCGATAAAGCAGAATTGGTTGTCGGTATTCCATTTATGCGCCGTTTAGGTTCAAAAGCAATTCGCTCGACTTTACCCGCAGTAAATGTCTTACCGGTAAAGTTCAGTGTGAGTGAAAAAGATAGTTGGGCGAGTTTAGCGCTGCATGTACAGGCACAACTGCAGCAGATACGTCCACATCAGAAATACGATGCTGAACAAATTTTAAGAGATTTAAATAGTATCGACATTTATGAACGAATGTATGGCCCTATTTTAAACTATAAAGCTTTTGACCAAGACTTGATGTTAGATGGTGAAAAAGTTAAAACACACCACATTTCTACAGGACCAATTGATGATTTTGAGTTTTCTTTTATTGTTCAAGATCAAGAACTCATTATAGAACTTCGTGCAGATTCAGAGCGCTATACACAAGATGAGCTCTTTATGTATGGGCAACGTTTAACTCTATTGCTTGAACAAGCGCTGATTCAACCAGAACAACAATGGAATAGTTTTAATATTACCCCACAGCATGAACTTGCTGTCCTGACCCAAAGTGGTATTGGACCACGTGTTAGTCACCCCGAACAATATAATAATGTTCTAGATATTTTTTATGAACAAGTTAAAAAGTATCCCGAACGTACCGCAATTGTGAGTGGTGAACGTCCAAACCTTATGCATCTGAGTTTTGCTGAGCTTGCAGTACAAGTGAATCAACTCACTCGTTTTTTACAAGAAAATGGAGCCAAAAAGCAAACTGTCATTGCTGGAGCTATTCCTCGTTCGATTGACTCAGTTGTGGTGATGTTATCTGTACTCAATTCTGGTGCGAGTTTCTTACCTCTCGATTTAGATTATCCAATCGATCGTATGCAAATGATGTGTGAAGATGCAAATCCATTATTTGTATTAACGACACAAGCTCTTGCACAGCAATTACCTAAAAATATTCAACAGCTATATCTTGATCATGAAGACGTTCAAACGCAAATTCGAAAGCAAGATGCGAGTGATATTCCTGCCGAAAATCGTAAATTCGATTTCCAAGACGTCGCTTATGTCATTTTTACCTCGGGAAGTACGGGCCGTCCTAAAGGTGTAATGAATACACATGGTTCTTTACTCAACCTCATTTTGTCACATAAACCAACCATTTACTGGCCCGTATTAGAAGCTGTAAATCAGCGTTTCCCTAACCGTCCGTTACGTGCAGCGCATACCCACTCTTTCTCGTTTGACTCATCTTGGTTGCAAGTTTTCTGGATGTTATGGAGCCAAGAGCTACATATTTTCGATGAAAACATGCGTCGAGATGCATTTGGTTTAGTGCAAGAGATTCAGCAACGACAAATCGATACACTTGATTTACCACCATCTTTTTGTGCGCAAATGATGACGAATGGTTTATTTGCTGAAAATCAGCATCATCCAAGTCTTATTTTGATTGGTGGTGAAGCTGCACCGTTAGCTTTATGGCAACAGCTAAATGCTCAGCCAGCGCTTTTTGCACATAACTTATATGGCCCAACAGAATATACGGTTGATACTTTCCGAGCAGAATTAAAACAGACCGCTCGACCTGTCATTGGTAACCCTATTGGTAATACACAGGCCTATGTACTCGATCGCCACTTGCAGCGATGTCCGACTGGCGTGATTGGTGAGCTTTATATTTCTGGCTTTGGTATTGCCAATGGTTATTTAGGTCGTGCTGACTTAAGTGCTACCCGCTTTGTAGCAAATCCATTTGAACATGGACAGCGCATGTACCGCACGGGTGATTTAGTCCGCTGGAATAGCGCGGGTAAACTTGAATTTATGGGGCGCTGTGATGACCAGATTAAAATTCGTGGTTATCGTGTTGAGATTGGTGAAGTTGAAAATGCACTTTCGATTTTAGCCAATGTTGAAAGCGCAGTAGTCATTGCAGAACCGATTAATAATAGTCATCGTTTACTCGGTTATTGTGTGGTCAAAGACATTGAACTTGATGAAAAAACCAGTGAGCAATTAAGTCAGCAATATTTAAGTCAGTTACGTCAAAACTTACCTGAATATATGGTGCCTTCTGCCCTAACTGTTATGTCCGAATTTCCACGAAATGTAAGTGGCAAAGTCGATAAAAAAGCACTGCCAAAGCCTCAAATTCGTACCCATAGCCGAATGGCCGAAACGACTGAACAACAACTTTTATGTCAAATTACTGCATCTGTTCTTAAGCTTGACGCAATTGGAATTGATGACGACTTCTTTATGACAGGTGGCGATAGTATTTCGGCCATTATGCTTTGTACTCAATTGCGCCAACGTGGTTACGGCTTAAGACCAAGTGATGTATTCCAATTTAAAACAGTGGCCGCTATGGCACCGCAACTCACCCGTTTAGATGAGCAACAAGCGGCTATTTCAAAACCATTATTTTCAGCAGAGCTAGAACAAAAAGTTCAAGAAAAATATGGAAAAAATAGCACCATTTTACCTTTGCTTCCTTTGCAAAAAGGCATGCTGTTCTTATCTCAAGTAGAAAAACAATCGAATTATAATGCCTTTACTCGTCTTAGTTTAAATGGAGATATTGATCCGGTACGTTTACAGCAAGCGTTGATTACCGTATTAAAACGTCACCCTCAATTAGGTGGACATTTTGATAGTGAATTAGCTGAAGAACCTGTTTTTATCTATTCATTACATCCTACTCAAGCTTGGCCAGTTCAGTTTTGCTCAGTCACTCCCGATCTGCTTGAGCAAACCATTCAAGAAGCATTGCAGCAACCGATTCATCTCGACCAACCTTATGGCCTGATTCGGGCAACCTTAATTCAACATGCTCCAGAACAATCCGAATTATTGATTATGGTGCATCATCTGTTAACAGATGGTTGGTCAACTCCGCTGTTTTTACAAGACTTTATTAAAGCCTATCAGCAGACTAACCAACAACTGCCAGTGCTTGAACATAGTTATGAAAAGGTAATTAAAACCTTATCTGGACGTGACCATGAAACATCAAAAGTAATTTGGCAACGTGATTTAGCAGATTTACAGCCACTTATTTTATTTAATCAAGCACAGCAAGCTGTACAGGAAACTTCATATCGTTTAAGTGCTGAGTTGGGTGCGAAACTTCAACACAAATTACGCCAGCAAGGCATCACGCTCAATGTCTTCATGCAAATGATTTGGGCAATGACTTTAAATATTTATGCTCACCGTGAAGATATTGTGTTTGGTACACCTGTTTCTGGGCGTTCAGCACCTATTAATGGTTTAGAACAGCAAATCGGATTGTTTTTAAATACGATTCCAGTGCGTGTGAAGCTCAACATGCAGCAAACACTTTGGGAACAATTGGCTCAGTTACAACAATTACATGTTGAACATTTAGAGCATGATGGTTTGGGTCTGGGTGAAATTCAGCAATTAGTCGGACAAGGCAATCTTTTCGATAGTTTGCTAGTCGTAGAAAACTATCCTGATAACCAGTATTTACAGCAAAGACTTGGTAATGCTGCTATTTCCAAACTTACAAATCGCGGTTATAGCCATTATCCGCTTGCTTTGCTGGTTATTCCTGATCATCAAATTGAGCTATTACTCGAACAGCGTGGAGTAATTGAGCAGCCTGAACACTTCCTCGAGCGAATGGTTCAATTGATTGAAATTGCCTTAAATGAACCAGAGACTTCTCTAGGTCACTATCGCTTACAACTTGCTGGAGAGCGTGATTTAATCCAGAAAGTTAATCAAACTCAACATGAAGTTCATCCAACGACCTTACAGCAATTACTCAGAGAACAAGCTCGAATTACGCCTGAACAAACGGCGTTATTAGATGAAAATCATCAGCTCAGTTTTAGTGACGTACGTTTTCAAGTTTGTGCTTTAGCTCAGCAATTGCAAAAAATGGGCGTGCAGGCTGGAGAGATAGTTGCGGTTGCCCTACCAAGATCAGTCAAACTGAGTATCACTATTTTAGCGGTGATTGAAGCAGGTGCAGCTTATTTACCTATTGATTTACAACATCCGTCTGAACGCATTAAATTTATGTTGCAGGATGCCAAATCTAAACTTGTGATTGGTGAACAACCAGATCTAGCTGCTATTGCCCATCCATCAATAGCTACCTTTGCTTTTAATGAATTGTTTGATGAGACCAAGGTTGATTTGAGCAGCTATAAAACGACAGTGATTACCCCACAGCATCCGGCATATTTAATCTATACATCGGGTACAACAGGTCAGCCAAAAGGTGTCATAGTTTCTCACCAAGCCATTGTGAACCGTATTTTATGGATGCAATCAGAATATCCACTATCAGCAGACGATACGATTTTGCAAAAAACGCCATGCACTTTTGATGTTTCGGTATGGGAGTTTTTCTGGTCATATTTAGTGGGTGCACGATTGGTTATGGCACCTGTAGATGCACACCGTGATCCATTGGTATTATTAAGCCTTATTCAAAAATATCAGATAACGACATTACATTTTGTACCTTCAATGCTGGCTGTTTTTGAAAATGCTGCCACCGAAATTTTGTCATCTGCTCAGTTCCAAAGTTTGCCAATCCGCCGAGTATTCTGTAGTGGTGAGGCATTACCAACAGCTTTAGCAAAATCATTTACCGAGCACTTTAGCTGTGAGTTGCATAACTTATATGGCCCAACAGAAGCTGCGGTAGATGTGAGTTATATGGACGCAACACTGGGACTACATCCGGAAGAAAGTAGCGTTGCAATTGGCTATCCAGTCTGGAATACCCAGCTTTATGTTTTAGATCAATACTTACGCCCTGTTCCTGTTGGAGTGGACGGTGAGCTTTATTTGGCAGGCCATCAATTGGCCATGGGTTATTTGCATCGAGCGGATTTAACAGCAACGCGTTTTGTGGCAAATCCATTCGCAGCAGGTCAACGCATGTACCGTACTGGTGATATTGCCCGTTGGCATGCAGACGGAAGTATTCAATATGTGGGACGTGCTGACGACCAATTAAAGATACGTGGGCAACGTATTGAACTGGGTGAAATTGAACAACAATTACGCTTACTCAGCGGTCTTGATGTGGTTGTACACCCTATTTCTTCTGAACAAAATAAAGCTGATGTTCAGTTAGTTGCTTATTTGCAAACAACAGCACCTGTGGACATTGTGCAGCTAAAGAAACAATTGGCGAAACAGCTTCCTGCATATATGGTGCCAACACACTATATGTTGGTCGAGCAATTCCCATTAAGTCATAATGGGAAGCTAGATCGTAAAGCGCTGCCCCAACCAAAAATTAATCCTACAAATACAGAAAAACAGCACGCCACCACTGCTTTTGAACACGAACTGACACGTATTTTCCAGCAAGTTTTAAATACGGATCAAAATATTGGTGTGAATGAAGATTTCTTTGCCATTGGTGGACATTCCATTTTGGTGATGAAGCTCGCAATTGAAATCCGAAAAGTATTTAAGCGGACCATTCCAATAGGTCAATTGATGAGTCATGTCACGATTCAACGTTTAGCAGCTTTACTGCTTACACAAGAACGTTTGGCAGAAGTTGAACAAACTGGCATGCAGCCTATTTTACCCATCCGTTCCGGCTCTGGGCATCCACTGTTCTGTTTTTACCCAGGTTCTGGTTCGGCATGGCAATATACGGTGCTGAATCGTTATTTACATTCTGATTTACCCATTATTGGATTGCAGTCACCTCGACCAGATGGCCTATTGGCAAATAGTACTGATATGGACGAATTGGTTGAAAAACAACTTGAGATTATTCGTAGCCAACAACCAACTGGACCTTATACGTTACTAGGTTATTCACTAGGCGGCACTGTGGCCTATGCAGTTGCAGCAAAGCTCACTGAACAAGGTGAAAAAGTTGATTATCTCGGCTTATTAGACACTTACCCTGCTGAAATTCATCAGTGGTTAGATTTGTCGGTAGAGGAAATGAATGCAGAAGCCGAACAAGAGCAGCTTCAATTCTTCAATGATATTTTAGCCGATGCAGATACGGCTTTAAGTGAAGAAACCCGCCGTTTACAAGAGGATATTTTCGCAAACTATCGCGACGCCGTCCGTTTATTAAAACCTTATAAGATGCCGAACTTTGATGGTGAACTACACTTAGTTGTCGCTGAAAAAGACTTGCTGCCGTATATCCAACCAGAACAACAATGGTCGCCTTTAGTTAAAAAACTCAATATTGTTCGACTGAGTGAAGCGGACCATACCGATATATTGTCTCCGCAGCAGCTTGAAACACTTGGCCCGATTTTAAACCGCATGATTTGTCAGGCGCGCGGTTTAGAGGAGCACACGCCATGAGTTTCAAATCTTTATTGACCGATTTTAGTCTTTTAAAACGTAATGCCCATTTCAGGCATGTATTTATTGCCCGCACATTGTCCTTGTTAACGATTGGCATGTTGGTCGTGGCTATTCCAAAACAAGTTTATGACATTACGGGTAGTTCGTTAAATGTTGCAGTTGCAATGGCTTTTGAAGGCATAGCCATGTTTATTGGCTTGTTACTTGGTGGTTTGCTGTCAGATCGCAAAGATCGGAAGTGGCTAATTTTATTGGCTCGTGGTGTGTGTGGTTTAGGCTTTGCTGGCCTCGCCATCAACGCCATGTTTGAGCACCCTTCGCTCTATGCAATTTATTTTCTGTCAGCATGGGATGGCTTCTTTGGTGCTTTAGGTGTAACCGCAATGATGGCGATTATGCCTGTGATTGTAGGCCGTGAAAATATTGTACAAGCCCGTGCGATCAGTATGGTATCCGTACGTCTTGCAACTGTTATTTCACCAGCAATCGGCGGTATTTTAATTGCGGTTAGTGGTGTAGCAACTGTGTATTGGGTCTCAACCGTGGGTACTTTACTCACTGTGTTTTTATTAATGGGGCTGCCTGCACTTAAACCACAACATGCATCAAATGGTGAGAGTCCTCTTAGCCAATTAGCTCAAGGGTTTAAATTTGTTTTTAAAAATAAAGTGGTTGGTAGCACCATTTTAATTGGAACACTGCTCAGTTTTAGCAGTGCTATTCGTATTATTTTTCCGCAAATGGCAGATGAAATTTTTCACGGCGGCGCATTTGAACTCGGACTTATGTATTCGGCCGTGCCTTTAGGCTCAACTTTAGGTGCCTTACTGAGTGGATGGACAACACGGTTACTCAGACCAGGCTTAGTTATGCTCTATACGTGTTTAGGTGTTTTTGGTTGCATGATTATGATTGGACTTTCACCTTGGCTCATCGTGACTTTACCAATTTTATGTGTGTTCGGATATTTGATGTCGATTGCCAACTTGCTTCAATACAGCATTGTGCAAGGACATACGCCTGATGAATATCTAGGGCGGATTAACGCCATCTGGCTCGCACAAGATGCGTTAGGCGATTCGATTGCCACTACAACTTTAGGTCTTTTAACTCGGTTTTTACCAATATCAGGAAGTATCCTCTTCTTTGGCATACTAAGCTTTGCAGTAGGATTTATGTTCCTATTCAACTCTCAAGATATGCGTGAAACAGGATTCCAAGATCCTAAATTACAAGAAAATTAATCTCTAAATAAAAAGAAGGCAATTCGTTGCCTTCTTTTGTTTTAAGCAGAATGATGTGCCTGAAAAACCCAAGTCATAATATGGTCTTGCTCTACGGCCCAGCCACCTTGATATTGTTCTAAGAGTTGATAGCGCTGTTGAATTTCCAGCAAAAAAGTTAGCGTTAATGTTTGATTTTCAAAATTAATATCAACTATAGATGCTTCTAAGAAATCGATATATTGCTTTGCAGTGGGATAAACCGCTTTATATAGACTTTCTTTTATAGAAAAAATTAAGCTCACATAATGGGCAAAATCAAAACACTCACAGGCTTTATTTTTCCATAATTCAAGCTCACATGGCGTTAAGATTAGATGTGCACTCTCTTGAGCAAATTCTGAGGTCACACAGTGCTCAATATCAATTCCCAAATAAACCGCATTGCTAGATAGCGCAACAATTAACTTATTTTGTGAATGACTAATGCTCCCCAAAACATGAGTTGGCCAGATGGGCAAATGTTCGTGCATAGAAGTTATTGACTGATCTAGACCGAAATGATGATTTAAAACAGCCTGAGCTAAGACCCTGCCACATAAGTACTCATTTTTACGTTCGACACGCGCTTGAGCAATTTTTAGGGGATGCTCTAATCGTTGGTCTATATGCAAATGCGTTGTTTGCGATAAATCTAGCCCATAACAAAATAGCTGTGATGTAAGAAAAATAGGACTCGAGATTTCATAAATTGATTTACTGATTTGTTCAGGAATGTATAGATAATTGCTCAATGTATTCGACTTCAAAATAAATATTTTTAATGAGTTACCTCCTATCTTAACTTACTCACCACGAACATATAAATAATTATATTTATCATTTGATAATAATTATTATTTACTTATACTGTTGGGTAAATTTTGACTTTAATTTACTTATAAACATCGATTATGAAACTTATAGGACTTTTTTTGACCCTGTTGGGAGCGGTCAGTATCTATTGTAGTCATAGCAACCAAAATCTGTTATCTCAACATCTTCCTACTTTCTTTAAGTATTTGGGTCTAGTGCTATTAGGCATTGGATTTATTGCGCTCTTTGCAAGCTTACCGAAAGTGGTTGCTGCTTTTTGCTGGTTCATGCTCATCATTTTTGCGTGGTCGTTTCTTCCTTTTATGGCGCTTTTTAAACGGAAACTGATTTCATGAAAGCTAAAATTCAGTCTCCGATCCAGCCAGACTGGTGGAGTAAAACTTTTGCTGGTGGTGTTTTTGGTCTAAGTCTTTCTATCGCTATTGGTAATTTAATTGTTTTATTAGGCCAACCTTATGTTGCCATGGATTTATTGGTGCAAGTAGGTATGTGGAGTGTTCCTTGGTTTTGGATGCCTATTATGTTTGGCAGTTATTTTTTTACGACTGGACGAAAAGCGCTTATCTATTTATTCATTGCGAATGCCCTAGCGTATAGCTGTATTTTTGTCTTACGGGGTTAAACATGAAAGTACGTTCAGACATCATGAAATTAGCAAAAAGCATGCATACTTGGGTGGGTGTATGTGCTGGGATTTTGCTTTTTATCTGTTTCTTTGCTGGTGGGCTCAGCATGTTTCAGCACCATATTAGTAGGTGGGCTACGCCAACACAGCAAGTTTTACCGAAAGTCTCACCCGATCAATATAATGAACTCATTCAAAAAGTACAGACTGCCTATCCTGCTGCACAAAAGAACTTCACACTCAATTTATCGTCCAATGAATTTCACTATGCACCCATTACGTGGAGCGAGCATGAACGTGGAGATGGCTTTAATGCTGCTCAGTCTACGTGGATGGCAAGCTTAGATAATAAAGGTCAATTAATCGTTGCTCAAGAAAACTTATCTAAAGCAGGCTGGCTAATCGAACAGTTGCATGAAACAGCAGGCATACCGGGCATGGTCGGCCATCACGGTTTAGGTCTTTATGTGATGGGTGTGGTTTCAATTTTATATTTTCTTGCCTTGCTTTCAGGAGTCATTATTCTTTTACCAACCTTGGTAAAGGATTACTTTGTCATTCGGCCCGGTAAAAATAAAAAGCGCTTTTGGCTAGATGCACATAACGTGATTGGAATTACGAGCTTACCTTTCCACATCATTATTAGTATTAGCGTTATTGTCTTTGCTTTTCATGACTTTTTTTATGATGCGATTGGACAACTTGCACTCAAAGGACAGCCTGTTTTTCAGCGTTCTCCCCCAGCGCTGATTCAACCTAAACAAACACAAATTGATGTGCAGCAAATATTAGCTCAAACAAAAAAAGTAGCTCCTGAATATTCAGTTGACTATATCCAGTTCAGTAACCTCGATAAACGTGAAAAAGCCAATGCACGTATAGCCTTGTATAGTCCCGATCAGATGTTACGCGGTGCAAATCATGACTTTATGCGTATGAACCCATATGCAGTTGAGCACTTTAACCATAAAGGTATTAACACACAGACTAATGCTGGAAATAAGTTAATCAACGCCATGTTTAGCCTGCATTTTGGAAGTTTTGGCGGTACGGGCGTACGCTGGATTTATTTTGTTTTAGGTGTTGGTGGTGCTTTCTTATTTTATACAGGTAACATCCTTTGGGTTGAAACTCGTGCACGTAAGCAAAAGCGTGCTGAAGACCCTGTTCCTGTTCAACGTAAAGATGTAGTGTTTCTTGCGAACTTAACGATAGGCGCGTGCCTAGGGTGTGTTTTAGCTGTCGTAGGTACAATGTTGGCCAGTCGTTGGCTTTTCGCAGCGCTTAATATTGAAAGTATGAACCACCTCTTTATGTATGGTTATTATGCGGTTTTCCTACTGAGTTTGATTTATACCTTTGTGATTGGCTATGCAAAAGCTTTACCACAACTGTTGTTAACTTTGGTTTTAGTGTTATTTGCGATTCCGCTTACATCCCTTTTAGCCTACTTTATTCCTCAAAGTGGCTTATGGGTACATCGTGGAGAAATCTTAGTAGTTGATTTCTTGGCTGTCATTTTTGCATTCGCTTTCTGGCGTTTTTATCAACAAGCCCAAGATCGCCGAAAATCTGCTCCAACGGGTAGTTTATGGGCTAACTAACAACCATGAACTAACTAGACTGAAATAATGTGTGAAATATGAAAAATTATAAAACCCACATTGTTTCGGTCAGTTGTTTAATTTCTTGAATATCATGACTCACATAAATCATCGGAATTTTTATTTCCTCTTTTACTTTCTGAAAAAAAGGAATAATTTCAGCTTTATGATTCGCATCTAGTGCCGATAAAGGTTCATCAAGTAGTAACAGCTTAGGTGAATATAACAATGCTCGACCCAGTGCTACACGCTGTTTTTCCCCTCCTGAGAGTTTGATGGGCATACGTTGTAATAAGTGCCCTAACTTTAATAACTCAATAATATAATCTGCTTCAAAGTGACGTTCTTGTTGGGACAGGTGCTTAAGACCAAATAATAAGTTTTGCTTCACCGTTTTATGCGGAAAAAGCTGAGCATCTTGAAAAACTAATCCAACATGCCGCTTTTGGGTACTCAAGTTAATGTTTTGATTTGAATCAAACCATGTTTGATCCTGTATTTTAATGAGTCCACTACGCGGTGTGTTCAGCCCTGCAATGGCATGTAAAATCGATGTTTTACCTGACCCAGAGGCACCAAATAGCCCAATAACAGTAGCATCTGACTGGAAACTAGCTTCAATATGAAATTGACCCATCTGTAGCTGAAAACGGCAATCTATCAACATAATCTTACCGCCCTAAGCGCTTCTTTTGATAACGATGAAACCACTGTGCAAACCATAGCGCTAAAAAAGCCACGCTTAACGATAAAATAATTAGCCTTTGAATAGCGGCCTCGGTATCGGGTTGTTGCATTAAGCTATACATGGCTAAAGGTAAAGTACGTGTTTCATTTGAAATATTACCTACAAAAGTAATAGTGGCTCCAAACTCACCTAAACTGCGGCAAAAACATAAAATAGCACCAATTAAAATACCACTGCTGGCAAGCGGCATCGTGACATGAAAAAATGCCCCTAAAGATGAGGCACCTAGTGTCTTTGCTGCCATTTCTAAACGTTGATCGACTAGTTCAATCGCTAATCGAATAGATTGTACCAATAGCGGAAAACCCATTACTGCTGAAGCAAGAACGGCACCTTTCCAGTTAAATGCAAAATCAATTCCGAGCGGTGCCAAATATTGTCCAATAATGCCTCGGCTCCCAAAAACTTGTAATAACAAATAACCAGGAACGACCGGCGGTAGCACTAAAGGTAAAAACACTAATGTTTCAATGAATGACTTCCCCCAGAACTCCTTACGTGCCAAAAACCATCCCACACAAATTGCAGGAATAATACTGACCACAAGACAACTCGCTGCCACCTTACAAGAAAGTTGCAGAACGCTGAGTTCTTCTGGAGTTAAAGAGAACATCATGGTTTTGCTGGAGCCAACACGCTAAAGCCATATTTTTTAAAAACAGCTTTGGCTTGGTTGCTTTGTAAAAATTGATAGAACTTTGTTGAGTTTGGATTCTTTTTAACTATCCCTACAGGATAAATAATTGATGAATGCGTATTTTCTGGAAATACACCAACTACTGTTACATCTTTACTAATCGCTGCATCAGTTGCATAGACAATGCCAACCTGACATTCACCACGTGCAACAAAGTTTAATGCCGCTCGAACATCTTCTGTTTCAACTAACTTTGGCTCAATACGGCTCCACCAATCTAGGTTAGTAAAAGCTTGTTTAGCATATTTGCCTACAGGCACACTTTTGGTATCTCCTGTACAAATCTTGCCTGTAAACACTTTATTTGGATCGATCGTTTTATCTAGTTTTACTTTTAGTGACTGACCTTTAGGAGTAATTAGAACCAAACGGTTACCTAATAAATTTATACGGTCATTTGTTGCAACTCGTTTTTTATTTTGTAGATAATCCATCCACTGGGTATCTGCTGAAATAAATACATCCGCTGGTGCCCCAGCTTCAATTTGTTTGGCTAATGTCGATGAGCCTGCATATGAAGTTTTAACTTCTACTTTATTTTGTTTTTCATAAATTTTTTCTAAATCGTTAATCGCATTCGTTAAGCTCGCTGCTGCATAAACGGTAACCGATTCAGCTTTGGCTGGAACATTAGAGACTAATCCTATGCTGAGCACCGAACAGACTAAAGCCAACTTTTTTATCTTCGTATCACTTACCATTATGTTTTACCTTTTTGTCGTTTTTTGCAGCGATATATACCCAAGAATATAGCGATAAGCATACGCGATGAAAAGTAGAAATTATTTATAAAGATGGATGTTTTTTTCTAAGCAGTTAAAAATTATAGGTAAGTAAAACTGATTCGCACTTAAATTTTTTGATTTATAAAGTATTTCTCATCTTATTTCTTTAAATAGCTACTCATAATTTGATAATCATGTTCTAAGGCTTGTCGAGCATTGATTTCCATTTGACGATAGTGCTGTAAGACTTTCTGGCCCAAAACTGTAACGGCTGCCCCACCACCATGTGTTCCGCCTGTTTGAGTTTCCACCAAAGCTGTTTCAAAGCATTGATTCATGGTGTCTACCAACTGCCACGCACGGCGGTAGCTCATATTCATAGATTTTGCGGCTTGTGAGATCGAACCAGTTTTCTCAATTGCTTCAAGTAAGTCTGCCTTACCCGGACCAAACGCAATGTTCTGCTCTAAAAGAATTCTAATCTGTAATTTTAAGTTTTGTTCTTTCATAGACTTAGTTCACAAAAGTTTATTTTATGCTCGTTAACATTATAGGGAAATTTAACAAGCTAAGACATATACAAATTTAAATCTCGATTAGCTCTTAAAAATAGTCTTATTAAAAAATCAAAACTGCACAAAGTGGATAAAGATCTGGAAAAAACGGATAGAGGCCAAAGCCTAATCGCGGTTCAATCAGTTAAAAGCTGAATGAATAGGATTGAGCAAATGACCTCATCTAATTTAAAACAATGGAATGATTTTGTAGATGGATGTATCGACTTCCGTCCTAACGATGGCGTGTTTCGCATTGCACGTAATATGTTTACTGAGCCTGAACTATTTGACTTGGAAATGGAACTTATTTTTGAAAAGGTTTGGATTTATGCATGCCACGAAAGTGAGATCCCAAACAATCATGATTTCCTAACAGTTCAAATTGGTCGCCAACCGATTATTGTGAGCCGTGATGGTAAAGGCGAACTACATGCCATGGTCAATGCTTGTGAACACCGCGGTGCGACTTTAACCCGTGTTGCCAAAGGCAACCAGTCTACATTTACCTGTCCGTTCCATGCATGGTGTTACAAGTCAGATGGCCGTTTAGTGAAAGTCAAAGCACCTGGTGAATATTGTGAAGATTTTGATAAATCAAGCCGAGGCTTAAAACAAGGCCGTATTGCCAGCTACCGTGGATTTGTATTTGTAAGCCTTGATACTCAAGCAACAGATTCACTAGAAGACTTTTTGGGCGATGCCAAATTATTCCTTGATTTAATGGTTAACCAGTCTCCAACAGGTGAACTCGAAGTACTTCAAGGCAAGTCATCTTATACCTTTGCAGGTAACTGGAAGTTACAAAATGAAAATGGCCTAGATGGTTACCATGTAAGTACTGTTCACTATAACTATGTCTCTACAGTCCAACACCGCCAACAAGTCAATGCATCAAAAGGTGAAGAACTCGATACGCTTGACTATAGTAAATTAGGGGCTGGTGACTCAGAAACTGACGATGGCTGGTTCAGCTTCAAAAATGGTCATAGCGTATTGTTTAGTGACATGCCGAACCCAACTGTTCGTCCGGGTTACAGTACAGTTATGCCATATATGGTCGAAAAATATGGCGACAAATATGCTGAGTGGGCAATGCACCGTTTAAGAAACTTGAACTTGTACCCTAGCCTATTTTTTATGGATCAAATTAGTTCACAGCTTCGTATTGTTCGTCCAGTGGCATGGAATAAAACCGAAGTCATTAGTCAATGTATTGGCGTTAAAGGTGAATCTGCTGAAGCGCGCCGTAACCGTATTCGCCAGTTTGAAGATTTCTTTAACGTATCAGGCCTTGGTACACCAGATGATTTAGTTGAATTCCGTGAACAGCAAAAAGGTTTTCAGGCACGTCTTGAACATTGGAGCGATATTTCGCGTGGTTGTCAGTCTTGGGAATATGGCACAACTAAAAACTCACAAGATTTAGGTATTCAACCCGTCATTACTGGCCGAGAGTTTACCCACGAAGGACTCTATGTAAACCAGCATGGACATTGGCAACGTCTAATGCTTGATGGCTTAAACAAAAAAGCATTGAAAATGCAAGACATTACTTTTGAAAACAATGCCCTAATGGATGAGGTGTAACCATGTCACAAGAACTACATTTTGCTGTATCTCAGTTTTTGTACAAAAAAGCAGAGCTTTGTGATGCTTATGACTGGGATGCCTACCTAGAGCTTTACGATGAAGATAGTGAATATCATATTCCACAGTGGATTGATGACCATAACTATGTTCAAGATCCAAATCAGGGCTTGTCTTATATCTATTATGCAGACCGTACGGGACTTGAAGACCGTGTATTCCGTATTCGTACCGGAAAAGCAGCATCTGCAACTCCGTTACCACGTACTTTGCACAGCATAAACAACATTCGAGTTAAAACACTGGATGATGGATTAATTGAAGCAAAAGTTGCATGGCAAACGCTTTATAACCGTCAAGGTTTAGAAGGCTGTTTTTACGGACATGCCACTTATCTTTTACGCCAAACAGCGGATGGTTTCCGTATTCGTCGTCAACACAGCATTTTGCTGAATGACAAAATTGATTCCGTTTTAGACTTCTATCACGTTTAAGGGGAATGAAAATGGGACATTCAGTTGCACTTAACTTTGCCGATGGCAAAACCTTTTTCATTTCAGTAAATAACGATGAATTGTTGCTTGATGCAGCAGTTCGCCAAGGAATTAACCTACCGCTAGACTGCCGTGAAGGTGTTTGTGGTACCTGTCAGGGTCAGTGTGAAACTGGTATTTATGAACAAGAATATGTTGATGAAGACGCATTAAGTGAGCGTGATTTGGCTGAGCGTAAAATGTTAGCTTGCCAGACGCGTGTGAAATCCGATGCAGCTTTTTATTTCGATCATGATTCTGCGATCTGTAACGCTGGTGATACTTTAAAAATTGAAACCAAAGTAACCGCTGTTGAGTTGGTTTCTGAAACAACAGCAATTTTGCATCTTGATGCGAGCAGTCATGCTGAACAGCTTCAGTTTTTACCGGGTCAATATGCTCGTTTGCAAATTCCAGATACTGAAGACTGGCGTTCTTATTCTTTTGCAAATAGACCAAATGCGACCAATCAATTGCAATTCTTAATCCGTCTCTTGCCAGACGGTGTGATGAGTAATTACTTGCGTGATCGTTGTCAGGTTGGGCAAACCCTACTCATTGAAGCACCACTTGGTAGTTTCTATTTACGTGAAGTACAGCGTCCACTGGTTTTTGTGGCGGGTGGCACAGGTTTATCAGCTTTCTTGGGAATGCTTGATAACTTGGTTGATCAGCCCAACTCGCCTGCCGTTCAGTTGTACTATGGCGTAAATAATGAAACCGATTTATGCGAACAACAGCGTTTACATGCCTACGCGGAGCAGCTACCAAACTTTAGTTATCACCCGATTGTGACTAAAGCAACTGAAACATGGCAAGGCAAAGCAGGCTATATTCATGAGCATTTAAATAAAGATCAATTGGCCGAGCAGGCTTTTGATATGTATTTATGTGGCCCACCACCAATGATTGAAGCCGTTAAAAATTGGTTAGATGAACAATCTTTGCAAAACTATCGTATTTATAGCGAGAAGTTTTTACAGAGCAATACCTCACGTTGAAGTATAAATAATTTAAAAACCACTGAAACCTGAAATGATTCAATATACTCTGTAGGGGGTATATTGAATTTTTGCATAAAAACTAAAAGTTAATATATATCAATAATATAAAACAATAAATTCCGACAAAATAAAATTGACCAATTCGCTCGGATTTGCTATAAATTTTGATAGATCTTAAGGAATAAGGTCATGATGAGATTAACTTATAGCACCTTTTATATCCCCCTATTCTATTTCTCAAATGTATTAAATTGATGGACAAAATCCGACGTAAAAATTTGAGAAAATCATATTAATTAGCGGTTAAATTGGTCTGTATTTTGCTTATATCTCATTGTAATTTGCGAGTAACTTAATTTTTTAAGTGCCGTATTTACTTGCTGAACAGTGAAGGTTTAAGACTTTTGCAATACAAGTAAATACAGGAGTGAGCCAAAAGGGATAAATATGAACCAAGCCAACTCCCCAGAACTCAGTGGGCGTCATTTTCAAAATGAGTCTATCTTTACCAATCATAATCTGGTGTTTGATCACCACGATTTAAGCGAAACTTGCCGAAATGTAGGCCAAATTTTTAAGCCACATGATCTTAAAATCTCTCAGCAGAAGCGAGATTTCAGTGCAACCATGCACCATGTTAAAACAGGCGCATTGTCTATTAGTCGCTTGGAATATGGCGCGGATGTCATTATTGAACCAGATCACCTTGATAACTTTTACTTAATTCAAATTCCAACTCAAGGCTACGCAGAAATTGAGTTTGGTTCGCAAAAGTTTATTTCTTATTCTCAAGTTGCTTCTCTTATTTCACCTCAGCAATCTTTACGTATGCGCTGGCACGCGAACTCACCACAGCTCATTCTAAAAGTTTCAAAAGATGATTTTACTTACCATTGCCGTCAACACATTGCAGATTCAGAAAATAACTTACTCATTTTCGACCCAAAATTAGACTTTTCTATACAAAGTGGAGCCTATTTTTTACAGCTGGTTAGAACCTTGATGGATGCTTTGGCATGCGAGCAACACCCGCTTCATCATCCTTTAGCCTTTAAACAATTTGAGTCAAATCTATTTAATGCGCTCATTTATGGTCAACCCAATAATGCATTACATAAAATAGATCAGTATAAAGAAAAAATAGTTTCTCCTTATTTTGTGAAGCGTACAGAAGCTTATATAAAAGAACATTTACATGAGCCACTTAATGTCGAAATTTTAGCTGAACATGCAGGCGTGAGCGTAAGAACCCTATTTACTGGTTTTAAAAACTATTTGGGGACAACCCCAATGTCTTATTTAAAAGAATTACGCTTTGAACAGGCTCATTTAGAGCTGATGCATAATGAAAATCTGTCGGTTACTGACGTTGCATTTAAATGGGGATTTAGCCATTTAGGCCGTTTTTCTCAAGAGTATAAACGCCGTTATGGCGAATTACCTTCTTCTACCCGCCGTTCTGGTCAAAATGAAGGCTCAGGCTTAATTACTTCAATTTTTTCTTAAACCAAAATAGATAAAAGCCTTTTATATTGATTGATATAAAAGGCTTTTCTTATAATTTAAAAATGATGGACATAACGAACTTGTAGTCGTGTTCCCTCTGGACGGTTTTCAGCATCTTGCTCAAAATAAGCATTTGCAACCAAGTGATCATTTTTAGAAAAACTATACATCGCACCCGGACCAATCGCCCAGACTTGCTCACGTCTACCTTTGACTTTTTCACCATCGACTTCGGTATCAGTGACTTGTTTTAGCCAATAGCCATTTAGTCCTAAGCGAAACTGTTCAGTAATGGCATAGTCTGTTGCGAAGTTTGCATGAATTGCTTGCCCAGCTTGCATATCATTTGCTCCAGCAAAAGCATAGCTTGGGTCATTATTTTTAAAGTTATAGAGATAATGGATACGTGTGGAAGCGGTCCATTTAGGATTAAACCAATACGTTGCAGCCCAATAAGGGTCAAATGAAACAGCGTTATTACTGGGGTTAATATCTTTTTGCCGATCGTATTCGCCCGTAGGTAAATTCACCTGAAACTCAAAACGATGTACAAACTTCGGCCCTTGCGCGCCCATGACTGGATCGAATTGAATAAAAGGTCCAATCATAATGTCCCCAAAGCCACTTTGGGCTTTAATAGCAGCATTATTTAAGCCATCATCCATGTCCATTTTGCTGACAAAAGGAATTAAAAAATTCATACCCAGGCTGGCTTTATCTTTTACTCGGACATTCGATAAATAACTAATCTGCTCAACCAATACTTGATAATTTAAATCTGTTTTAGGTAAACCTAATTTTTGTCCATTGGCATCGACCAGTTTATTACTATTGTAATTTTGAAAATAGGTTTGAGCATACCAGCCGGGCCCTGCTGGTAAACCACCATCCAGAAAGCTGGTCATACCTAAATTTACGGTCGGTAAATCATAGGCATGAGAAACCAATGGCAAACCCAACAATGTCCCTGCTAAAAAGCCATGTTTAATTAAAGTGCTTTTCATCTTCTTATTTCCTATAAAAAAATCACGACCGGATTGATCGTGATTGTGGTGAATTAATGTGCTAATTCAGGATGTTCTGCGGCAATCCGATACTTTCCTGCGTGGAATACCAATGGTTCACCTTGGCGTTGTTGGTATTGTTCAATTTGACCAATGAAAATCAGGTGATCTCCGCCCTCATACTGATTTACATTTCGGCAAACCAAGGTTGCGAGTGCATCAGATAAAATTGGAACGCCTGCATTGCATTGTTGATGGGCAATACCTGCAAATTTATCTTCGGCACCCCGAGCAAAATGTCCTGAAAGCTGATGATGCTCTTGTGCCAACATGTGAATGGCAAAATATTCAGCTTCAACAAAATCAGTCAAACTTGGAGCTGTTTTTGAAAGACTCCATAAAATTAATGGCGGATCTAAAGACAGCGATGAAAATGAATTGGCTGTCATGCCTATTTTCCGACCATCTTTACCACGAGTTGTAATCACGGTAACGCCAGTTGCAAACTGTCCAAGCAAATTACGGATTTCTCTTGGGTTTTCTGCATTAATTGCTTGTAAAGCTAAAGTTTCAATTGTGTCCATTTTCATATCTCCCTTTGCTGTTTTGCCCTTAAGCCACTTTTGCTGCGGTTTTTGAGGCCATGAATGCTTGAGCCTGATTTGCATCAAACCACCAAGGAGCAAAGGCACGAGGGTCATCAAAGTTATTGGCCATAATGGAAGCAATGCTCTGGTTTTGGCTTGCGGCTGCTAATAGCTCAACAACATGGGGTTGCGGCGGTACTAACAGGCTATTGGTCCAAGCCACCACTTTTTCTGCATAAGCCCAATAACGTTCAAAAGTTTGAACCATCCATTGTTCGCTAAAGTTTTGATTATCATTGGCTAAAATGGCATCGAAATAGATTTTGCTACACTTAGCAGCGTTGTTTGAGCCTTGACCGGTAATTGGGTCATTCACCACTAAGGCATCTGCCATCCCAAAAATTTTCTTGCCAGACGGTAATGTCAAAACGGGTTTACGTACGGTCGGTGGGAAACGTCCAGCCAAATATCCGCCTGCATCGGTCAACTCAACATTTGTGCAACGTTCATATTCCCAAGGCACAAATTTCTTGAGTAAATCCAAACTGCATTGCAGATGCTGTTCCGGTGTTTTGACATCTTGCCAGCAGTCCATTGGGCCGTTTGGAATACCTTCAAACACCATAATGTCACAAGGACCATTCACGGTGAGTGCCGGAAATGAAAAGTACTCGCCCACTTCAGGAATAATGTTAAAAGTCACACGTGAATAAGGTGAAATTGGCTTCATGTTTTTGACGTAGGTCAAAGCCAAAGCGCGTTGAGGCTTATCAAAAACACTACGTGCATCATCACGCTCAAACTGTTTAACGACTTCACCTTTACCAGCAGCGAGTAATACAAGTTCGTAGTCGTTTGCGAGTTGTTCTAACTCGTCTATTCCCACATCCTGAATTACCAATTGACCGCCACGGCGTTCAACTTCTTCCATCCAATATGGCATTTTGACGCGTTGATCGACCGATTGAGCGTAACGCTCAAGACGAGCACTCCATTCAAATGCTTTACCACCATTTTCAGGATTGACTAAAGCTAGCCCAATGCCTTCTACTGCTGGGCATTGTTCTTCCCAAAAATTCAGTCCCAAGTCACGTTCAGTTTGTAAAGCGGTATGAAACATACACTGGCTTGACATGACTTTACCTTGGCGGATTTCATCGGCAGTTCGGTTGGTGATCATTGTCACCTCATAGCCTGTATCTAATAAGCCTAAACCAAGCTGTAAACCAGACTGTCCTGCTCCAACAATTGCAATACGGCGCATAATCTTCTCCATAATTTTCTAAATGTGCTTTTAAAACGCTGTGCTATTCGGCTAAACGTGGAATAGCGGGCTGTGATCCTTCAGGGCCCATCACTGAATATCCGCCATCGACCGCATAATCAGCTCCGGTGACAAAACTCGCAGCGGATGACAATAAAAACAAAACAACATTGGCGACTTCTTCGGGATGACCCAATCGGCCTAGCAAGTGATAATCGGCTGCCACGCTATCGGCTTTTTCATGGTTATTACCACTGACTTCTGCAATAACACGAGACCATGTCCAACCCGGTGAAACGGAGTTGACGCGAATACCATCGGCAGCAAAATCCATTGCCATGCTTTGTGTGAGTTGACGTATCGCGGCTTTAGACACTGGATATAACCAGCGCCCTGTTTGTGCCACTTTGGCCGAGATTGAAGTAAAATTAACGATTGAACCTTGCTGCTTTTTTAGGTCATGGTATAAAGCACGGCTCAGCTCAACTGTAGAGACCAAATTAATATCAAGTGCTTGTAACCAGTCCTGACGTGAAGATTTAAAACCGTCATCTAAGTAAGTACATGCCAAATTCACCAGGTAGCTCACTTCACCTAAATGTTGGTGAATATCTGCCACAGCTTGTTGAATAGCAGCATCACTGGTTAAATCGGTTTGAATAAACATCACATCATGATTAAAGCTTTCTGCAATTGCCTTGCCTTTGGCATCAATATCTAAGATAGCGACATGAGCACCTGCACTGACTAAGGCTTGTACAACAGCTTTACCAATCAGTGTTGCGCCGCCGCTCACCACAGCGACTTTTCCTTTTAAATCTATATTCATTGCAGATCCTCCTTAATTGACTGGCTTGCCTTCACTACTTGACCAAGATGGCATCAACGTATTTGAAGGAAGATCTTCATCAAGAAGTTTTCGTGCTGTCTCGACACCTGCAACTGGCAAGCCTGTTGGGTCTAATAAACCAATTTGAACAAGCACCGATGCTTGGTCCCAGTAAATATGCTCATGACACAGCTTTGAACCTCTGAACTGAATTACACCTAACATTGGAATTTCGACGTATTTACCAGTCGGTTTTACCCCCGGTAATAACCAGTCAATTTCAGCATCGTGGGTAAAGCTCATAATGAACTCGTCTATCACTTGCGTTGAACCAACCGTACGAGAGATCGAAGTAATCTTCATATCTTTTGGGTTTTGGTGAACAAAATGATATTGATAAAAACGAGCAAGCTGGCTTTGGCCTACACCACCAGTTAAAGTTGGAATATGGTTGACATAAGGTTCTGCGACCATCGTTGCCATGGTTGCAGGCACATCACGCGTATCGAACTCATGCCGAATATGCTCTTCCCATAGTGCAACAAGGTCATATTTCGGTCCAATCGTGTCATGTAGAGCGGTTACTGTACGTTCGTGGGCAAAGCGTGCTGAAGGTTTGTGATAATGATTGCTTTTTGGGCGTGCAAAAGCATGATCAACACCTTCATAAACATAGGCTTGTACGTTTGAATATTGGTTGGCTGCATTCACAATCGCTTGCCTTGCATCTGGCGGTGTAAATTGGTCCAGTTCTGCAATATGTAAAACCAAACGACCCTTTACGTTAGCTAACTCATCTAACGCTTTTTCAATGCCTACACCGTAATAACCTACGGCACATGCCACGTCAGAAAGTCGGCAGCCTGCTAGATACGCCAGCTTTCCACCCAAACAGTACCCCACCACACCAAGTCCTGTAGAAGTGTCACATTCTGGTCGTGTCTTTAAAAAAGCTAAGCTGTCTTGAATATCTTCAACCCCAAGATTTTCATCATATTGCTGATAAAGTTCAAAAGCCTTTTGAAAATCTTCTGGTTTGTAACCCAGTTCTATATTAGGTGCTACACGCCAAAATAAATCAGGAACTAAAACGGTATAGCCTTCTTCTGCAAGAAATTCTGCTTTTTCTCGCATGGCTGCATTCACCCCAAAGATTTCCTGACAAAGCACCACACCGGGTCCTTTTCCTGTTTCTGGTGTTGCTAGATACGCACTGAACTGTTTTCCAGATGCAGTTTTAATTTGAACGGTTTGACCAGCCATAGTGTCAACTCCTGACATTGTTATGGCTTTATCTTCTATCCGAATTTTTTTTTAGACTGTCCAAAAGCTGCAAGCACTATCCAATCTCTGCGCAATTATCAAAATCCATCAAACTGGATAAAAACTAAAAAAATAAGAAATACCTATATTTCAAAAGTTTAAATTAAAAAATTAAATTAATACTTTTTATCTCATTTGGAAAAAATGGATGAAGATTAGGACTTATAGGATAGTGACGATTGGCTAAAAATAGTTCAATCAAGTCATGTAATTCGTTTGATTACATAAAAAAGCCCAGTCATTTTCTAAATTAAGGCGTTTTATTTATGCATCGACCATGGCCACTTTATGGACAACAAAAAACGTTAATGCTCATCAATATTTTATGTTGTAGTGCATTTTCTACTCAGGCTTATTCAGCGGATGAAGAATGGAAATTTACATCAAAAAATGCATATATAGACAGAAACTATGACAATCCAGATGTAAAAGATACAGGTAGCTGGTCACAATCAGTTTCTCTATTTTACAACTCAAATATGCATGATACGCCATTAGAAATTGGTGGAACCCCAATTCAAATTGGCGCAAATGCTTCAGCACAATATGCGGTTCGTTTAAGCCAAGATAAACATGTTGCAGATACGGTATTACCTTTCGATAAAGCGACGCAGTCACAAGCACCTGATTATCTAAAATACGGCGCGACCTTAAAGCTAGGCTATAACAAGACACTACTCAGCATTGGTGAGTTATGGCTGGATTTACCCGTAACCACTGTAGATGCAAGTCGACAACTCCTGACATCTTATTGGGGAACTAACCTTAAGAGCCAGCTAAACGATAAGCTTTTTGCAGAAATTGGCCGCATTGAAAAAGTATCTCCGCGAAATGAAGAAGACTTTCACAGATTTTCTTTTACTTCAAAAGGTGTGACTGGCTACTCCGATGGGCTTAACTACATAGATCTGCGCTATCAATTTGCGCCTACATTGAAGGGTGAATATTACTTTGGGAATATGGAGGATTTATATAACAAACACTATGTCGGCATTGACCATATATGGAAAAATTCTAATTTTTCAGTTAATTCAAAGTTCAAATATTTCAATGCCAAAGATAATGGAAATCTTTTTGACATCGATGCACAAAATGTAGGGCTACTAGAAACGCTTAAAGTAAAAAATCATAGTTTTGGTGTGGGTTATCAGCAAATTATTGGTGAGTCTGCTTACCCGTTACCAGATGGTTTCTTGCCTGAAACTTATTTCATTAACTGGAACACGACTGGTTTCTTCAAACAAAATGAAAAGTCCTATCACTTTATTTATGGCTATGACTTTAAAGATTATGTGCCTGGCTTAAATACCACTTTCAAATATGTATATGGCGATCACTTTAAGACAGCAGATGGCTTAAAAAATAAAGAAAGTGAAGCAAACGTTATTGTCAATTATGCCCTTCAACAGCCCTTCCTCAAAGGCTTAGCTCTTCAGTACATCTTCATCAATTATGACGTTAAGCATGGAAATGATTTCTCTGAAAACCGTTTCTTCGTCAATTACAGCAAAAAATTTTAATGAATAAGGAATACGTATGAAAACGATAGATGCAAACACGATTATCAACCGTGAGAAACTGTCTCCACTACAGTGGATGGTTTTTATCCTAGGCTTTTTTGTCTTCTTCTGTGATGGTCTAGACACAGGAATTATTGGTTTTGTTGCTCCTGCATTATTAGATGATTGGGGAATTACCAAGCCGCAACTTGCTCCGGTTTTAAGTGCTGCTTTAGTCGGTATGTCAATCGGTGCAATCATTTCGGGGCCTTTGTCCGATAAATTTGGACGTAAAGGCGTCATTGTTTTTACAAGTCTTTTATTTTCCATATTTACGATTTTGTGTGGCTTTGCCAATTCAACCCAAGACTTAATGATTTATCGCTTTATTACAGGTGCTGGTTTAGGCGCAGCCATGCCAAACATCAGTACGATTGTCTCTGAATATATGCCTGTAAAACGTAAAGCATTTCTAACAGGTCTTGCTGGCTGTGGTTTTATGCTGGGTATTTCTTGTGGCGGTGTGCTGTCAGCTTATCTATTAGAAAGTTATGGCTGGGCTAAGGTGATTATTATTGGCGGAAGCATTCCCCTAATTTTAGTGGTTGCTTTATTGCTTAAATTACCTGAATCAACTCAATACTTAATTACACGTCATCAACAAGACAAAGCTCAGCGTATTTTAGAAAATATTCAAGGCCATTCGTTCCAAGAACCTGTAAAACTTGTTTTAACTCAAGCAGAAAATGCTTCAGATGAAAATCCAGTTAAAGTGGTTTTAGGAAAATATCTGTGGGGTTCAAGCATGCTTTGGCTCTGCTGCTTTACCAGTCTGTTGGTGTTCTATCTTTTAACAAGCTGGATGCCAACAATTTTAAAAACAGCAGGTTTTAGTACTCAACAGTTTAGTTTAATTGCAGCGATTTTCCCTTTTGGTGGTGTGATTGGTGCAACCATTATGGGATGGTACATGGATAAACTGAATCCAACCACAGTCATTAAATATTCATACCTGATTGCTTTTGTCCTATTCATTGTTGCAGGTCTGGTGAGTTCAAATATTTTCTTGTTAGGTCTAACTATCTTCTTAATTGGTGCCTTACTCGCAGGTGCTCAGTCCTCATTACTGCCACTTGCAGCTATGTTCTATCCAGCAGTGTGCCGCGCAGTTGGCGTTTCATGGATGCATGGTATTGGTCGTATTGGTGCAATTTTAGGTGCTTTCTTTGGCTCTCTTATTTTCACTTTCAACCTAAGCTTAAGTGGTATTTTCTTTATTCTTGCACTACCAACCTTCATCTCATTTATTGCACTTAGCCTGAAAGTGATTTATGAGAAATCTAAAAACAAACAAGTGTTAAAGCTAGAAGAAAGCTATAAATATTAAGCGATAAATAAAAAACTGATTTAGTTACCTAAATCAGTTTTTTATTTGGAAAAATTAAATATCAGAAAATTTTGCCTTTGGTCTCACTTGGATTTTCGCCGAACTCTTCGCGATATTCTTGAGAAAAACGACTTAAATGGTTAAAGCCCCAGTCATAGGCAAGCTTTGAAATAGAAACCTTTCTATCTGCTCCTGTGGTGCTCAAGATTTTATAAATTTGTTGGAGGCGATATTTTTTCAAATACGACATAGGGCTTGTGCCGTAGTATTGTTGAAATTCATCATACAATTTTGATTTTGAAACCCCAGCCAGACGCTGCAAGTCTTCTGCACAGATTTCTTCGTGAGCATGTTCAATAATAAAATTACGAACCTTACGAATATAAGCTGGCTCATCCTGATGTGAGAGTAACTTTAAGGCTTCAGAGTAATTATTTTCTTGAGACAACAATAACGCTTTAATTACAAAATTTTCATAGTCTTCAGACAACATCTGCAAACCATAAAAATTGCTATATTGCGATTTTAACTGCACAAAATTTTGAATGTTCTTCCACCATGCACCAATCAGTTGCTCCGAGTCCAGATGCATTTCAGGATTAAAAATAATAGGCGTTTCTATAGGTTTATTGAGTAGATCCGCAAGCACAATCTGCATACTCCGCTCAGGAATGACCACCTGAAATTTTCTGCAATCTTTATCGATAATCAGATCTTGCTGATCGTTATTTGAAACAATAAGGCCCCTGTTTTCATCAGATTGATAATGAGCACCACGAATGTTGAGAGCTTGTCGACCTTGTATCGGCAAACTAATGCTATACGCTTTTAAATTTGAGATGTTAATGGCAACGTTTGCACCATAACTGATTGTACCGATCGCCATTTTTTTATTAGGCAAACGCATTCCGTCATAGTGAAAATCGAGAGTGTCTTTGTAAATTGTGTCTAGACGGTGTTCACCACAAATTGTGGACATCAAATTCTGCGCAAATTCAGCTTTGCGTGAATAATGATTGAGTTCCGTCTGTTGGCTGAGTGATATCATATCCTTTTCACCTAGCTAAATAACTTATTGCTTAAAAAGCAACTTGTATGCCAATTAATATCCTTTAATTGACGAATTTTCCTGAAAAATATCTAATCAAGAAAGAGAGTAAAGATTACTTTCTCACACTCTATTAGATTTTAAAAATGGAAATAAGTTAAATACCTTTAAAGTATAATTTCATACTTTAACAAACTTATTTTATTAGTTTTTTTATAAACAAATAGAGTAGATATAAATCATTATTTTGAACAGTAGGCTATCGTAAATTTTAATGAATAAAAAAACCGCCTATTTAAAATAAGCGGCTTTTAAAACACTTAAATTATTGAACTGTATAGCCACCATCCATAACGACAGCTTGGCCTGTTACCCCACCAGCTTTACCACTCGCGAGGAAAATTGCATAGTCAGCAATTTCTTGAACAGACAACAAACGCTTTTGAGGAACCATTGCTAAAATTACGTCTTCAAGTGCGCTGTCTAAACTCACATTACGCGTTTTAGCCAAATCTGCAATTTGACCACGAACCAATGGCGTATCTACATAACCGGGGCATAAAGCATTTACTGTAATACCATCACGTGCACATTCCAATGCTGCAACTTTTGTTAGGCCAATCACGCCGTGTTTCGCGCTGTTATAACCTGCCTTTCCAGCAAAACCAATCAAGCCATTAATTGAAGCCATGTTAATAATACGTCCATATTTTTGAGCTTTCATGATTGGTAAAACATGTTTAATACCAATAAATGCTCCTGTTAACATGACCTGAACTAACTTTTGAAAAACAGCCGTTGGAAACTCTTCAATAGGTGCAACATGTTGAAAGCCAGCATTATTAATTAAGATATCAACCGTGCCAAAGGTCTTTTGAGTAAGCTCAATTGCTTGTTTATAAGCGTCTTCATCGGTCACATCACATGGTGCAGATAATGCTTCAAAGCCTTGCTCTTTAAGTGAATTCGCCGTTTCTTGGCACTTTTCGGCATTCATATCAGAAATAACAACTTTGGCACCTTCTTGAGCAAATTTCTTAGCAATCTCTAGACCGATACCACTTGCAGAACCTGTAATAAAAGCAACTTTACCGTCTAAAATTTTAGTCATCTATTTACTCCTTAATACTTATAACGTGCTGATTTAAACAATACCCGTTACGGTAAAGACCGTAATCACTACAAATACTGCTAATGTTTTAATTACCGTAACTGCAAAAATATCTTTATACGATTGTTTATGGGTTAAGCCTGTAACAGCAAGTAAAGTAATGACAGCACCATTATGCGGAAGCGTATCCATACCACCCGACGCCATCGCAACTACACGGTGCATAACTTCTGGTGGAATACCCGCAGCTAAAATCGCGGCGTTATAATGTTCAGCCATCGCACTTAAAGCGATACTCATACCACCAGAAGCCGAACCGGTAATACCGGCTAAAACGGTTGTCGTCACCGCCCCATTTACTAAAGGATTTGTGAAGGTACTGCTCATTGCATGACTAATCATGGCAAAGCCTGGTAATGACGCAATAATTGCACCAAAGCCATACTCAGAAGCCGTATTCATCACTGCTAAAAGTGAGCCACCAATACTGGCATTAATGCCTTCTTTAAAGTTCGTCACGACACGTTGATAATCAAACAAAATTGCAGAAATAATCCCGACAATAAGTGCAAGGCCAACTGCCCAGATCGCACCAGTTTTTGCAACATCGACAGTGTAATCAGCTAAACCAACGGCAGCAAAATCAAAGCCATTTGGGTACCACTCTTTAATTGCTTTAGACAAATATTTATTCATTACTGCAACAAGAATAAGGGGTACGAATGCTAGAAACTGACGAGCCTTACTTCCATTATTTTGTAGAGGCATTTCGGCTTCAATTTCTTGAGATGGTGTATTGTCTACCCCAAACCCAGAGAACCCTTCTCCAGCTTTTGCAGCAGCACGACGACGCCATTCTAAGTAGCTCAAACCCATACATAGAACAAAAATAGCACCAATAATTCCTAAGAAAGGTGCGGCATAAATATTGGTACCAAAGAAAGTGGTTGGAATTACGTTTTGGATTTGTGGAGTACCTGGCAATGCATCCATGGTGAATGTAAATGCACCAAGCGCGATAGTTCCCGGAATTAAACGTTTTGGAATATTGGCTTGTCTAAATAGCTGGTTTGCAAATGGATAAATTGCGAATACAGCAACAAATAAACTTACTCCACTGTAGGTCAAAATTGCACCTAAAAGTACAACGGTTAAAATTGCTTTTTTTGCTCCAATCCATCTTACAATGGTTCTAGCAATAGACTCAGCAATTCCTGACATTTCAACAACTTTACCGAAAATTGCGCCAAGCAAGAACACAAGAAAGTAATCTTTAATAAAGTTCACCATTTTGGGCATAAAGACACCCGAATAAAACGGTAAAACATTGGCTGGGTTAATGAGTAAAACTGCAAGTAAGGCACAAATGGGTGCCATGAGAATGACAGAAAAGCCCTTGTAAGCTGTATACATTAACAGCCCAAGTGAAAGTAGAATTACAAATAATTCCCACATATATTCTTTCTCCCTAAAGAATAAATACTAGGTTCAATAAAATTACCAAAAGATATTTAGGTTATCCCAAACCTAAAATGATAAAAATCACAGTATCTATGAGTGGTAATAGGTAAATGAGCTTAAAAATAAAATATCACTAAAATATTTAAAAACAATGTAATTTATTTAAATTTTAAAATAACAACAAAATACAATTACTTATATTGCATATTTGGTAGAATTCAACTATTTAAAAATTATTATTATTTTGTAAAACTTATTAATTATTGAGTAAATTAAATTAATACCTCTATATTATTTAATAAAGACAATTAAATAATATATTTTTTAAATTAGTTTAATTACATCATTAAATTAATAAATATTAAGAAGGTTAACTTCTCATTACTAAATACATTCCATCCTTTACATTAACAATTAAGCAGAAATTTTTTATACGAATAATCAGGTTTTTTATGAATAGATTAGGGCCTAATCATGGCAAAGGCTTTAAAATATAAAACTTTAATTACTGCGACCAACCTACGAGTCCAATAAAGATGAAGAAAAAGATGTTGTTTATAGGAAGTATATTGTTGACTTCTTTATCTACCTCAGCTGCACCATTAAAGTTACCCGATGACTGGACTCAAAATACTCAGCCATTCCAAATTACTGAAAATATATACTATGTGGGTACTCACGGTCTTGCAGCTTATTTGTTAGCTTCTGGTCATCAAACTTTATTGATAGATACGGGCCTTCCAGAAAATACAGAGCAAATAGAGCAGAACATTAAACAATTAGGTTTTAAGTTATCAGATGTAAAAATTATGGTTACGAGCCATGCTCATTGGGACCATGTAGGTGCACTTGCACGCATTAAACAAGATACTGGTGCTAAATTAATTACAATGCAGCAGGATGTTAAGGCTTTAGAAATAGGAAAACCTATAGGTGAAAACACCTTCCAAACTATTCCTTTTACTCCAGTTAAAGTTGATAAAGTCATTCACGATGGAGAAGTAGTTAAACTTGGAAAATTAAAACTTAAAGCCACGCTTACTCCTGGACATACCCCAGGTTGTACAACTTGGTCAACTGAAGTTAAATCTAACGGTAAGAACCTAAATGTTGTTTTCCCTTGCAGTCTCTCTGTAGCTGGCAATGTTTTACAAAATAATCATCAGTATCCAAATATTGTTGCAGATTATCGTAAGAGTTTTGAGCGTTTGAAAAACATGAAGGCAGATATTGTGCTTACTAGCCATCCAGAAGTTGCAGATGTCTTGGGTAATAAGGCGCGTAAAGATGCTGGACAAACCAATGCATTTATTCAACCAGAAAAACTTTCTAGTATTGTAAAAGATGCGGAAATGGCGTTTGAAAAATCACTAGTTAGTAGTCATCACTAAACATTAATTTGTCATATTTATATTTGATAAAAATTTAAAAGCCCTGATGATGCAGGGCTTTTTTAGAAACTTTAATATCATCACCCTTCAATATTTTGTTTTTGGATCTATATTCAATCAGAAAATATATTTTTGGTTAAACTTGATATTGATCCGCTTTCAAATTGGGTTGATCTACAAGTAATTCAATAAAAGATGGAATTGATGTAGTATTAAGTAAATACGGATTAAACTCATCAACATGATGATGAAAAAAGAAATCTTTTATTTTTGTATTGATAGGAGCAAATTTCATACTCCAATGTTTAAATAACCGTTGTTCAGATGGTTCCAAAAAGATGATTTCGCAGTTTTGATGCCTCGAATCTTTCAAAATTGATTTATAGAACAGCGCCTCAACTTGTTCTTTCTCACCTTCTAAGTATTGTAAGAAGTACCCATTACCATAGTAAAGCACACCAGTAATGTCATTTTTAGAATTAAATTTGACAGCTTCTGTAAGAATATCAATTAAATCTTGTTTTATTTGACTATGTTCACTATTGGTTTTACTTGCATACATAAAGCCTATTAAACTCATAGCGATAACTCGAAGATAAATGTCAATGGTGCATTCTGACACTTACATACTATCCTTACAATGCAACCTACTTAAAACCTTGTATTTCAAAAGTAAAGATTATTAACATTTTGAAAATGACAAACTTTAACAAGCAGAAATCTTTTGTAAATGAATGCCACCTTAATCAACTAAACAGATACTTTTAATTTTAGTAAAATTAAAACTGTCTTTAATTTGTGGATGTCTAATGGAGAACCATGAAATCACTCTTCAAGACGAACATCATAAACAATTTAAGATTGTCAAAGTTCAAGATGTTCGTTTTGATAGTAATACACTGACTCATAGTTACCAATGGTTATGGGTATTTGATCATAGTTCAGAGTTTTTCCCATTTGAACTATGGGATCAACTTGACAATGCGACCGTTCATCAAAAAATAAGAATGAATAATCAGGTCTTTAAGATTATCAAGATTCTGACAAAGAAAACCAAACTACGGTATTCCTGAGTAAACATTTTTCTATTATGTTTTAGATAAAATTACTAATTTATTCATTTGCGGTACGTAACCATGGCGTAACTGTTAACCCAGTGAGTACTCCTTCAGGACTTAAAAAGCGAGTAACTGACTGCCCCCATGGTTCTAAACGATTATTTACCAATAGTTGATATCCTTTAGAAATCATATGAGCTGAAGCTTGATTAATATCCTCAACTTCAAACTCAATCCAACTTTGAGGAACAGTAAATTCTTCGGGCCATTCTTTTCGACCAAAGCAGGACTCTGCTGCTTGATGTAATGGCCACAGTGCAAAGTGTTTTACACCGCCCAGCTTGCCATCTTCTGTACTCATATAAGATTCATTACCTTCCATCACTTTTATTGGAAGGTTTAATGTGTCTTGATAGAGTGCTTTACTCTCTTCATTAACTCTTGTAATTGGTCCAAATCCAGCAACAAAAAGTACTTTGATAGGGGACATTTTTAATAACTCATTTTTATAAAGTAATAGGTTCTTTTATACTTGAAATAATTCATTTTTTAAACATTAATTATTTTCTTGCTAATTTATACCTAAATATTTTAAGGATCCTCTTATCACTATCATCACGTCAATCATGCATAATTTATTTTATGAGTTTTTAATAATAATTATTACTATTTCTTTTAGAAGAAATTTTAGAAAAAATTGCCCAGAGAATGTTTAAATATGCCGACAAAAAAACCTCGCCAATGCGAGGCTTAAATGTTCTAAAATTTATTTACTCAGAAGCTTCTCAACATTCTTTTCAATTATTTTTTTACTTTGATTATTCATTAAATAAAAGTAAAAAATTAATCCAAAAAATACTGCTGCATAAAGAATAATCGCCCATATGTACTTCAATATATTTTCAAATAACATATGATTCATCATGTCTACATCAATATTAATTCCAAAATTATGTACATATCGACTTAAGAACAAGGTAATACAATAAATTAAGATAGGAACTGCAAGAACTCCTGTCCAGATGTTAATTTTGTTTTTCTTAACTTCGAGTTTATCAAAGTTATCCTCACCAAAATATTTTTCAATCTCAATAACTTGTTTGTTTAAATCATCTTTTAAAGAGATAGGTAATCTCCTATCTTTAATATGATATTGAACGTCTTTTAATATTTCCGCATTTTCCAGAGATTCACCTAAAATTCTTAAATTCCCCATAAATAACTATAATACAATCAGTAAAAAAAGGGATTTTAGTAGAAATTCTATATGAGAAACTGCTTTTTAACATAAAACTAATAAATTAATTCGAATAAAAAATCCAGAAGATACTTTAACTTTTCTAAACACTTTCCTGTTTCCAATAGTTTTAATAAGATCAATTTTTATAAAGAACTTGTATTAAATTAGAGAGGTAAAAGAGAGTCTTTTTAGTAATTGTTTGTAGATTAACTCTAATATTACCGATAGAGAAAATTTTATTTATACAAGCTTTCTCTAAAAATATTCTGTAGATAACGGACTGGAGTAGTGCCTATATGTTGACGGAAAAAAATGATAAATGCTCTATCACTGATAAACTCCAGTTGTTGCGCCACCTCACTTATTTTTATACCTTCAGATAGCAATTTCTATTGCTCTTAATAATGTCCATTGTTATCTCCAGTTCTGATCAGTCTTTTTCTTAATTTTTTTGTCAAAAAACATAATTTTAGGCAAATTTTCGTATAAATTACCCTTCAACGTAAGTTGAGTAATCTAAAGGTAAGAAATGACGCTTAAACAATTAAAAGCTTTTTTAGCTCTTGCACGTACCCTCAACTATGCCAATGCTTCTTTAGAGCTACATCTAAGCCAATCTGCCTTAAGTCTTACCATCAAAAGTTTAGAAGAAGAGTTAGGCGGTAAACTCTTTAACCGTAATACACGCCGTGTTGAGCTTACCCAAGAAGGCAAATCCCTCATTCCGTATGCAAAAAAGTTACTAGCCAACTGGGATGAGATGGAAAATGATGTTAAACAACGCTTTAAACTTAATCGGGGAACTTTAAGTATTGCATCTATGCCCTTTGTGACTCATGCAATTTTACCTGAAGTAATTCACCAGTTTTTAGCTGTTCATCCTAATCTTAATTTTTCAATTCACGATATTCCAAATGAGACTATTATAGAAAAAGTACAAGATGGTATTTTTGAACTTGGTATTTGTTTTGAACCAGATCTCACAGAAGGCTTAGAATTTAAGCCCCTATTTGAAGAAGATTTCTTGGCTCTATTGCCAAAGACTCATCCACTTGCTCAATCATCTTCTATTACATGGCATGAGCTTTGTTCAAATCCATTCGTGACCTTACAGAAACCTTCAATTGTTCGTTATTTAGTTGAGCAAAATTGTTTGCGAAATAACATAACGCTCGATTTAAAAGTGGAATGTCATCAAATTTCATCACTCTCAAGTTTTGTGGCTTACGGTATAGGTGTAAGTGCAATTCCAAGACACTTCGCAAAACACATTGATAAAGAACATAACGTGTTGATTGAGTTAAAGGATGAAGCTATTCATAAGACTGTGGGAATTGTTTATAAGAAGAACTTTGAAATTTCAAATATTTCTACTCAATTTATCGAGGCTTTGATTCAATATAAATTTTAAAAAATTAAATACTGTATTTTAGGATGAGTTTCGCTCATGTTTAATAAAAATTAATTAATAATTATATTTTTCAATAAATTAAAATTATTTTTTAAAGTTTTTTACATAGTCCGAAACTGATCTTTTGTTATAAATTTGATACCATTCATTGATTATACTTATTAATCCTTTAAAAAAATTAACTTCTATAACGCAAAATGTGATGCTAAAACTAGATTACTAAGGGATATAGGAAAACAACAGAATGAATAAAGTTTATGCCAATGCAGAGGCAGCACTGAAAGATGTTATTGCAGATAATCAAACACTCGCTGTAGGCGGTTTTGGTTTATGCGGAATTCCTGAAAAACTAATTGTTGCAGTTAAGCAAAGTGGTGTAACTGGTCTAACTTGTATTTCAAATAATGCAGGTGTAGATGATTTTGGTTTAGGTATTTTGCTTAAAACCAAACAAATCAAAAAAATGATTTCTTCTTATGTTGGTGAAAACAAAGAGTTTGAACGCCAATATTTAAATGGTGAACTTGATGTGGAGCTTACACCACAAGGCACTTTAGCTGAAAAGTTACGTGCTGGCGGTGCTGGGATTCCTGCATTTTATACTCAAACTGGCGTGGGTACCCTCATTGCAGAAGGTAAAGAAGAACGTACCTTTCATGGCAAAAACTACATTTTAGAAGAATCGTTAACAGCAGATGTGGCTCTTGTTAAGGCCTATAAAGCAGATAAAGCAGGTAATTTAGTATTCCGTAAAACTGCTCAAAATTTTAACCCTGAATGTGCGATGGCTGGAAAAATTACAATCGCAGAAGTGGAACAAGTGGTTGAAATTGGTGAATTAGATCCGGATGAAATCCATTTGCCGGGTATCTATGTAAATCGCATTGTACTGAATGCATCACCTGAAAAACGTATTGAGCATAAAACTTTAAGCACGGAGGCAGTATAAAATGGCTTGGTCACGTAACGAAATGGCACAACGTGCTGCAAAAGAACTTAAAGACGGTTTTTATGTCAATTTAGGTATTGGCTTACCTACCCTTGTTGCTAACTATATTCCAGAAAATATTAATGTTTGGCTTCAGTCTGAAAATGGTCTATTAGGTATTGGTGAGTTCCCAACAGAAGAAACTGTTGATGCTGATTTAATTAACGCTGGTAAACAAACGGTTACTGCTCGTGCTGGTGCTGCATTTTTCTCAAGCTCTGAATCTTTTGCCATGATCCGTGGTGGTCATGTCAACATTGCAATTTTAGGTGCAATGGAGGTTTCTGAAAATGGTGACTTAGCCAACTGGATGATTCCAGGTAAGAAAGTCAAAGGTATGGGCGGCGCAATGGACTTGGTTGTTGGCGTACAAAAAGTTGTAGTGCTTATGGAACATTGTGCAAAAGACGGTACGCCAAAAATCGTAAAAAACTGTAGTTTACCTTTAACAGGTAAAGGTGTTGTTCATCGAGTCATTACTGACTTAGGTGTAATGGATATTACTCCACAAGGTGTTGAGCTGATTGAACTTGCTAAAGATGTCACGCTTGAACAAATTCAAGCTGCTACAGGTGTCGAGTTTTATAAAACTTTAGTCGCGTAAATTCTAAGATTTAGTTAGCTGTACAAGACTCAAGTTAGAAAGTGAGCTTTAGTCTTAGCCCTTTTAAGCACTGGATGTGCTGTTTATAAATAAGAACGAGAAGGATTTTTCAGCTATGGAAAAACAGCAAGGAATTTTTGAAAGATTTGCTCTTCGGATTAGTGACTGGTCTGAAAAATGGTTTCCTGATTCATATATCTTTGCATTACTCGGCGTCATTATTGTATCTATTGCCGCTTTGGGTATTGGCGCCCCAATTCACGATGTAGCAACTTCTTTTGGTAACGGTTTTTGGAGTCTTATTCCCTTTACCCTACAAATGACCATGCTCATTATTGTAGGTTATGTCGTTTCTGTATCTAAGCCCGTCAAATACATCATCCAAAAAATGGCACGTATTCCAAATTCTGGACGTGGTGCTATTGTTTTGGTTGCAACTGTAAGCTTATTAATTTCTTTGGTGAATTGGGCTGTTAGTACAATTCTTACGGCACTTTTAGTAATTGCATTAGCGAAACGTAAAGAGCTGAATATGGATTATCGTGCTGCTGCGGCAGCCGCAATCATTGGTATGGGGGCGACTTGGGCACTAGGAATCAGTTCTTCAGCAGCGCAGCTTCAGGCAAATAAAAGTAGCTTACCTGAATCAATTTACAACCTGACTGGTGTTATTCCATTTACTGAAACTATTTTCCTTTGGCAATCGATTGCGATGACCATTATTTTGGTGATTGTTTCAATCGCTATTGCGTATTGGTCAGCTCCAAAAGGCAATAATGTTAAAACGATTGATAGTTTTGATGTTCAGTTTGAAGAAGACAAACCACATGAGGAGAAATCTAATCGTCCTGGCGATTGGTTAGAAAACTCGCCTATTTTAACGATTATTGTAGTGGCTTTAGGCTTAATCTGGATGTTTTTTGAATTTTCAAAAAGTAATCCAATTATTGCAATTTCAAGCTTAAACACATACAACTTTGTATTTTTAATGCTTGGTCTAGCGTTACATGGTACACCTCGAAACTTCTTAAATGCTGTTGCAAACGCAGTTCCAGCCGTATCAGGAATTTTAATTCAGTTTCCACTTTATGGAAGTATTGCATTTATTATGACGCAAGCTTTAAACAGTCAAGATTTATCGCTGTCGCATTATATAGCTGAGTTTTTCGTTTCAATTGCGTCAAAAGAAACTTTTGCGATTGTGATGGGAGTTTACTCTGCCATCCTTGGATTCTTTGTTCCTTCAGGTGGTGGAAAATGGATTATTGAAGCCCCATATGTTATGCAAGCGGCAAATGATTTAAAGGTTCATTTGGGTTGGTCTGTACAAATTTATAATGCAGCCGAAGCTTTACCAAACTTAATCAATCCATTCTTTATGCTTCCAATGTTAGGCATTTTAAAACTAAAAGCAAAAGATGTGATTGGGTTTACAGTCACTCAGCTCGTTGTGCATTTTCCTTTAGTTTTATTCTTGCTGTGGTTCTTTGGTAGAACGCTCAGCTATACCCCTCCAACTTTTTAATTTAGTGGCGCCTTTAGTTTAGGCTAAAGGCAAATTTAGCAAATACACCAATAAGAGATATTAAGATGAGTTCAATTGTTATAGTTTCAGGTAGCCGTACTGCAATGGGTGGTTTTCAGGGTAGTTTATCTTCTCTAACCGCTCCAGATCTTGGCGCTGCTGTCATCCGTGAATCAATTCAACGTGCAGGTGTTAAACCTGAACAAGTAGATGAAGTTATTTTCGGTTGTGTATTGAGTGCTGGTATTGGTCAAGGTCCTGCTCGCCAAGCTATGCGTAAAGCAGGTGTACCTGATCATGTCGGAGCTGTGACCATTAATAAACTGTGTGGTTCTGCTATGAAAGCGGTGTTAATGGCTTCAGACACCTTAAAAGCTGGTAGTGCCAATATTATTGTTGCAGGTGGCATGGAATCTATGACCAATGCACCTTATATTTTACCGAAAGCTCGCGGTGGTTACCGTATGGGCCACGGTGAAATTAAAGACCATATGTTTTTAGATGGTCTTGAAGATGCAGAAACAGGCCGTTTAATGGGTTCTTTTGCTCAAGATATGGCAAATACTAAAGGCTTTACCCGTGAGCAAATGGATAACTTTGCGATTTCTTCACTTAAAAAAGCGCAAACTGCCATTACAGAAGGTTACTTCAAAGAAGAGATTGTTCCTGTTGAAGTAAAAACACGTAAAGGCGTGGAAGTTGTTGATCAAGATGAGCAACCATTAAAAGCTAATCTTGAGAAAATTCCGACTCTACGTCCCGCTTTTAGTAAAGATGGAACAATTACAGCTGCAAACTCAAGCTCAATTTCTGACGGTGCTGCTGCGTTAGTACTTACCACTGAAGAATATGCTCAAAGCCATGGCTTAAATACTTTGGCAAAAATTGTTGCAACTTCTACTCACTCACAGCATCCAAGTGAATTTACCATTGCTCCAATTAGTG
Organism: Acinetobacter genomosp. 33YU; assembly: GCF_001990725.1. NCBI lineage: Bacteria > Pseudomonadati > Pseudomonadota > Gammaproteobacteria > Moraxellales > Moraxellaceae > Acinetobacter > Acinetobacter genomosp. 33YU. Next base: position 84,061 of record NZ_LFZQ01000011.1, read on the forward strand.
CAATTCAAAAAGTGCTTGAGCGTGCTGGTTGGTCAGTTGATGAAGTAGATGCTTGGGAAATTAATGAAGCTTTTGCAATGGTAGCAATGGCACCAATTCATGAGCTAGGAATAGATGAAGCAAAAGTTAACGTACATGGTGGCGCTTGCGCGTTAGGTCATCCAATTGGCGCTACAGGTTCAAGAATTATCCTTTCTCTCATTTATGCATTAAAACGCTTAGGTAAAAAGAAAGGTGTTGCAGCCCTATGTATTGGTGGCGGTGAAGCAACTGCTGTTGCAATTGAAATCTAATTCAAGAATAAAAGAAGATGTAAGGACTTTCCTTACATCTTCTTTTTTATAAATAAAATTCTTAAGCTGTTTTAAATAGCTCATAGCAAGTTTGACGGAACCATTTATGACTACTCTTATGGTGGCAAGACATATGCCAATGTTGCTTAACGTCATAAGTTGGAAAATCAAGCGGTGCAGGTAAAATTTGTAAGTTCTCTCTAACCAATAAAACTTGGCTTAAATAATATGGAACAGTGGCAATCGCATCTGTTTCCTGAACAACTAAACCTACCCCTAGATAACTTGGTAATCGAATCAAAATATTTCGATCCAACCCTTTATTCTGCAACTCATTTTTAATGTGATAATGCCCAATACCTGCATCAATATCGATATGATATTCACGCATGTAATCTTCTAGAGTAAAATTATTTGGATCTAAACGCGGATGGCTTTTCGAGCTAATCACGACATAGTGTTGACGGAAAAACTTCTGCTGATAAAAACCTTCTTCTAATTGTGGCAAGAAACCTATCGCCAAATCAATTTCACCATTTGCCATTTGATAGCTGGTTTCTGGCGTAATTGGTCTAATATTTAAACGAATGAGAGGTGCTTTTTCTTTTAAATAGTTAGTTAATTGTGGCAATAAAACCAAATGTGATACATCAGTCATCGCAATGGTAAACAGCTGATCTGACGTTAGCGGATCAAAGTTCACATTAAAGTTATTAATACTTTCAACTTTATCAATCACTTCACTAATCAGAGGAAAAATCTGCTTTGCAAGTTCGGTCGGAATCATTTCATTTCCAACTCGAATAAACAAAGGATCATTAAAATGTTGGCGAATTTTGTTTAGACCGTTACTTACACTCGGCTGTGTTAAACCAATAGCATCTGCAGCCATTGAAACACTTTTGAAGCGATAAATATGATAAAAAATATTTAATAATCTACTGTCTAGATCAAACAAAATTGTCTCCGCTTGGACTCAATAATCCAGTGAAATAAGTTCAAAAGCAGGTATAAATGATAGAAAGATTCCTATGCCCTACTTTTGACTTATTGAAATTTACTCTAAATTAGCAAAGAACTTAGATGAGGGGCAATGCTTTATCATGCCTTTCATCATGAAGACCCAAGCATAATCTACTTATTTGATTAATTTATATATAAATATCGTGTACTTCATCTTGCGAATGAGTATGCGTTATTGTTCTTGCTGGGCTTTAAAACCATTCCATATTTGTTGTACCGATTTATTATCGCTCAAATTATTTTTAAAGATATAAATATCTTGTGCGAGGCAATATTCTTGCTGATCTAAAATAACTAATTTTCCAGCTGCAAGGTCTTCTTCAACGTTAATTTTCGGAATCCATGCAACCCCTAAACCTTGTAAAACCAGTTCTTTTAAGTTAGTTGCATTGTCCGTTTCATATAACGTTTTATAAACAAGTTTACCTTCTATCAGTTGGTCTACCAATTTTCTTAAGTAAGCATGTTTGCTATAGGCAAGCAAAGCAAAATTGCTTTGTATTGTATGTTTAGGGCTATGGTCAGGTTCTGTAGCAGAAACAGGAACAATAACTGTCTCGGCAATTTTAATACCACTTAAAATATCATCTCCAACTTTTCTAATATTGCTTTTATCTGCATAGCAAATCATGAAATCACAGGCACCTTCTTTTAACAAAGACAGGCCTTCTCCACTATTGGTTGCGACAATTTCAATTTTTAAATCACGAATAAGAGTAGGAAATTTCTTTAAAAATGTTGTTAAAAAACCAGAAGCTAATGAGTGAACAACACAAAAACGAATGGTAGATTCAGTTTCATTTTTAATATTTTTAATGAGTTTTGCGGTCTCCTCGACCTGCTTTTCAATGTTTTTAGACATTACCAACAAAATTCGTCCAATGTCTGTAAATTCGATATTGTTCTTATTGTTTCTAATAATGACTTCAGCACCAATCATTTCTTCAATTTGCTGAATTCTTCGAGTAAAGGCAGATTGGCTAATGAACCTTTTCTCTGCAGCTTTTGAAATTGAGCGTTCACGCTCTAGAGTGAGGAGATCCTCTACCCAGCGAACTTCTAAATTCATCTTATCTATTCCCTTTTAGATTTATAATTTTATTAATTGATATTTTTGGGAAGTCGTATGAATAAATGTAGAGATGAATAAAAATGGTAAAACATAGGGAGTACCTGCAAAAATGCGAGAAAAGATTGGACAATGCCAAACTATGAAAATGAAGTATTTAATAATTCTGACATAGAAAACAAGATAAGAGAATAATAGGTTTTGTTTTAAGACGTTAAGAGATGAACATAAGTACGATCTAATAAAAAAATTTTTTGAAATCAATGAATAAAAGAACATCAGAAAAATAAATAATTCAGTTCAACCAAATAAGTTTTAGAAATAACTATAGGCTTTTATTTAATCATTTTTTATAAAAAATATAGCTTCAGGAATGAAGTAAAATTTGGATAAAAAAAGTCCGCACCTTGGGGAAGAATGCGGACTATGAACTGTTTCAATAACCCATTGTTAAGTTATTGACTAAATTTTGATGCTATTAAATTAGTACACTATTCAACTTTAAGAGCAATCATAAAATCTGATTAAACAACTTTTTCCATTTTTATTTCACCAAGAAATAAGAATCTTTTATTTACTCTTACAATAGCTTATAAAGTAAAAATAAATTTAATGAATAATTACTACAACTTATTTTCAAGTTCTATGTAGTGATAATAATTAATTGTATTTCATACAATATTTATAAAGAGTATAAGGTGAAAATTCAATTCCGACTATTATACTAAAGTATCGATTTGCTTATTTTGAACTTATAAAGTCATCATTCACAATAATGACTTTATGGACAAAGGAGATATTCAAAGCAAACTAATACTCTCCAATCAAGTAGTATAATTTTCTTGAAATTTCAACCATCATATTTGCAGTATATTGACTAATTTCAAATATTTGTTTTTTTTGTGGATTAAATACCATGTTGTCTTTTTCATCGCTAAAAAAAACATAAGTTGTATATTTATCCATGTGATGAACATGCTCTTTTAAGCTTAATTTTTCACCAGAATTAGGGTCATATGCAATAAACTTCATTCTCATGCATTTGTCTCTTACAGCGCTTACATCTCAATAATTTTGAATCAAGAGATTATTTAATAGACAACAATCTCAGGCTATAACTCATCGATACGATGCAGTTGGAATATTTTGCTTCGCTTTTTGAATGGTTAGCTCAGCATTTTTTATTGATTGCTCAGCCTCTTTAAGCATGTGTGAACTTTTGGTTTCAGCTTTTTCTTCAGTGCCCCAAAGAAGATAGCAAGCGAAACTTCCCAATATTAATAATCCAGCAGTTACTTTTAACATAAACTTAATAAATAAAAATTTTCTGTATTATATGTATTTTTATGTTAAATGCATCACAATTTTATTAAAATTTATTAAACAAAGCTCACTATTCATTCTTTAAAATTAATATTCACATGAAATTTCAATTAAATTTATTAGTTTTTAAGAATAAAATTCTGGCTTAGCCATATTTAAAACACTTAATTGACTTAATCATTTTTACAATTCTGCACATCAACTATGAATATAATTATTTGAAATAATTAAATATTAATAGAAATTAAGTCTATTGATCTATTCAATTTTTAACTATTCATTTTAGCTTAACTGATTTTTTGATATGCAAAAAATGCATAATTTGTTTAATAAATGCATTAGAAGTGAAGCATTTCGAATTCTAAGATGAATCATCTTTAATGAATCGAAGTTTAATGATGAACGCTGATATTACTACCCGTATTGAGAAGGATCTTATTGGTCATCGAGAAATCAACAATGACCATTATTACGGAGTTCAAACATTACGTGCTTTAGAAAATTTCAACTTAACAAATAGCAAAGTTGGAAATTTTCCTAATTTAATTAAAGCATTAGCTATGGTTAAACTAGCTTGTGCTGAAGCAAACTATAATCTTAAAAACCTAGATCAAACTAAATTCGAAGCAATTGAATACAGCTGTAATCAGCTTATTCGTGGTAATTTCCATGACCAGTTCCCAATCGACATGATGCAAGGCGGTGCTGGTACTTCAACTAATATGAATGCAAATGAAGTATTAGCAAATGTTGCTTTGGAATATATGGGCCATTCTAAAGGGCAATATCAATACTTGCATCCAAATAACGACATTAATATGTCGCAGTCAACAAATGACGTATACCCTACTGCAATCCGTTTAGGTCTGTTATTAAGCTTAGATGAGTTAAATCTTCCATTTAACAATTTAATTTTAAGTTTTCTTAACAAATCTCAAGAGTTTGCGCACATCTTAAAAATGGGCCGTACTCAATTACAAGACGCTGTACCTATGACTTTAGGTCAAGAGTTTGGTGCATTTGCAGTTACCTTGCAGAAAGATCTTGAGCAAATTAATACGCTTATTCCAAATGTTTTAGCTTATATGAACCTTGGTGGTACAGCAATTGGTACGGGAATTACGACTGAATATAATTACCGTGAACTGGCTATTCAGGCACTTGCAAAAATCTCTGATAAGAAAATTAAGTCAGCTCCAGATTTAATTGAAGCAACTTCAGACATGGGTGACTTTGTTCTTTTATCTGGTTTATTAAAACGTACTGCTACAAAACTTTCAAAAATTGCTAATGACTTGCGTTTACTTTCAAGTGGCCCACGTACTGGCATTAATGAAATTAACTTAGAAGCGCGTCAACCTGGTAGTTCAATTATGCCGGGTAAAGTAAACCCTGTTATTCCTGAAGCGATGAACCTTGCTTGCTTCCAAATTATTGCAAACGATTTGGCTGTAACTTTAGCTGCTGAAGCAGGCCAACTACAGTTAAATGCAATGGAACCGCTTATTGCATTCAAACTATTTGAGTCTATGGACTTACTTGGTAGAGCAATGGCAATGTTCCAAAGCAAGTGTATTGATACGATTACAGCGAATCCTGAACACTGTAAAGCTTTAGTTGAAAACTCAATTGGTATTGTGACTGCACTCAACCCATACCTAGGTTATGAAACTACAACTCGTATTGCTAAAACTGCAAACGAAACTGGACAAAGTGTATTGGCTTTAGTTCAAAAAGAAGGTTTATTATCAACTCAAGTGCTTGATGATATCTTGTCGATTAATAATATGGTTAAACCAAAAATGTCGGCTTAATTCCTGAAAAATAAAAAGGNNCCTTTTTATTTTTCAGGAATTTTTAAAAACTAAACGTTGTAGAGAACTGGGCTGTACGTGGATTACCTAAGAATAAATAGTCATCACCCATAAATGCCCCTACATCACGCCAATACTTCTTATTAAATAAGTTATCAATATTGAGTCTAAAAGTTGTTTCATGCCCAGCAAAATTTGTTTTATAGGCAGCACCAATATTAAAGACACTGTACCCACTTACTTTTGCCGTTGCATCTTTATTTGCATATTTACTGCTGCTGTATTGCATACCAGTCAGTAATCGTAATCCTTCAATAGAAGGAACTTTATAAGATAGTTGCGCAGTTGCGCGGATTTTCGGCACATTTTGAGTCTGATGGCCTTTGTAGCTGTCAGTATCAATATCAACAAGACGAGATTTGGTATAGGTAACACCTGAACTTACATCGAGTGTATCGGTTAAAGCGCCCGTTAAACCTAATTCAATACCTTGATTGTGTTGTTCACCTTGTTCAACAAAATCGAAAGTTCCATCTGCATTTACTTTGCTATATTGATTATCTTGTTTTAAATCAAAAATAGCTGCTGTTACCAAGAAGTTGCGTATTTGTTGCTTAACACCAATTTCATATTGTTCAGAGTTTTTCGGTGATAGAACTTCTAGAGCATTATTAGCAAACCATGGTGCTTCACCACCATCTGATAAACCTTTAGCATATGAAGCATAAAGATTAGTTGTAGTAGTTGGGCTATATATGAGCGCTAATTGTGGCAAGAATTTGTTTAAATCCGTATCACGGCTTTGCTGCCCATCTGAATTATAAGCTTGCTCATCAAGGTGAATAAGTTTCCCACCCAATAAAGTTGACCACTGATCATTAAATTGAACTCGGTCAGATACAGTAAATGCAGTCTGATCACTCTCTAGAGCTTTGTAACGATCGTCTGGACTTTCTGATGATGGACTGTAGTCGACCGTATCTTCATAGATATTGCCTGTTCCTACCGCTACATTCAGAGGTGTATGATGCTTTAAGGTTTTATAAGTACGTTGTAATTCGAAAGCTACTTGATGCTGAATGTTACCAGTGTTGAATTCACCATTTAACCCAGCTGCAAACTGGTTAGTAATGCGTGTGTCATCTGGACTACGAAAATCGTAAATATCATAATTACCGTGTTTATCAAAAGTATTGCCCAAGCCGGTAACTTCACAAATGCTGCTATAACATCCCCATGGGAAAGCACTATTATCATCAATCACAACACGGCTTTGAGACGCACTTAAGCTACCATTCCATTGATCGTTAAATGCATATTGATATTTCAAACTGGCATTTACACTGTTATTTACAACAGGCTTACTCCAAGACTGATAACCCAATAAACGGTCTTGATCTACATTTGTTGGTACTTCTCCATCAAGCAATTGATAGCCCGGTACTGAGCGTTGGCTTTGACGCTGAGCTTCAATATCAAACAGTAATTTAGAGCGATCATTAATTTTCCAGTCTAAAGCAACTGAACCAAACTCACGTTTACCATTTGCGTGATCAACGTTTGGGTGAATACTTTCATGCGCTAAATTAACGCGATAACCAAAATTGTCATTAACAAAGCCGCCTACATCCGTTGCCAGTGTATAGCCGCCTTCTGAATTTGCATCGACCGTAATAGTTTTAATATCGGCAGGTCTTTTGGTCACGTAGTTAACCACACCACCGGGTGTCGACATTCCACTTTGAATCGCAGAAATGCCTTTTAAAATCTCAACTTGTTCTTTATTTTCTAAAGCTACATTTTGCTCGCCACGTATACTATGACCATTAATGAGATAACTTGAACCTAAATCGAGTGCAAAACCACGAGCGACAAAGTTTGGATAATAGCCAATAGCAGCGTAGCCATCGCCTAACGATGAATCATTTTTAATAACATCAGTCAGCGTTTTTACGTGCTGATCTGCTAAACGCTCAGAAGTAATGGTTGTAATGGAGGCAGGAACTTTCTTTACATCGCCAGTTTGAAAACCAGATAGATTAACTTTCTTTGAGGTGTATAGCGCATCACTATTTTGTGTAGCGTTCACAGTAATGGTTGGGAGCTGCGAAACCTCCGCTTCATTTGCGTAGACTACAGATGTCATCAGTGCAATAGATGAAGCCAATGCTGTTTTAGAGCATGTCATGAAGTAAAGATTTAACGCGCGTCTTTCCATTGAATAGTTACCTGCCATAGCGAGCATAATTTATAAAGCTAAAAAACAGTTATGTGCCCTATTTTTCAGCCACGCAAGAATACAGGCACCCATATTGAGAAACAACACATTCTGTATTTTTTCGATTAAGTGAATTTGATCCAACTTTTATGCACTTACTTATCAATATATAAATTTCTTTTATTTTCTTTGAAATTGAGGTTATATCTTTTTAAGTATTACAAAATAGCAAAAATGAAACTAAGCTCAAAACTAGAGGAATCAGGAGAAATTCAATAATAGATATATTTTTAAAATTAGCTCAATGGTTTTAAATGCAATTCATTATCAAATTGAATGAAAGGAAATGTTCGATCATTGGTTAATTTATCTTTAAATCGAACAAAAGGACGTAATTTTACTAGAATCGAATTTTAAAATTAGAAAAAATGAATGGTTAGGAATTTTAAGGAAGTGCTCAAGGTCGAGTGATTTTTAATGTTTCATTCTATTTTCTGTATAGCATACCTAAAAAATTCCTAGTTTTTGTCTACAAAACGATGGAATAAATATGACATATACTCAGGAAGAAAAACGTAGCCGGATACGTGGGATTGTAGGCGCAGCCTCTGGTAATTTAGTTGAATGGTTCGACTTTTATATCTATGCAGTATTTGCTGCCTACTTTACTCAAGCCCTAACCGCACCAGATATGGATAGTACGACTAAGTCTATCTATGTTTGGGGTGTGTTTGCTGCAAGTTTCTTTATGCGTCCGATTGGTAGTTGGGTATTTGGACGCATCGCAGACCGACATGGTCGAAAAAAGTCGATGATTATCTCAATCTGTCTGATGGCCCTAAGCTCATTTTTGTTTGCAGCTTTGCCAACTTATGATCAAGTTGGTTTATTTGCACCCTTTCTTTTACTTGTAGTGCGATTACTTCAAGGCTTATCTGTGGGTGGCGAGTATGGTGCAGTTGCAACTTACATGAGTGAACTAGGCTTGAAAGGTCAACGTGGTTTTTACTCGTCTTTCCAGTATGTCACCCTCTCTGGCGGTCAGTTACTCGCAAGCTTACTTGGCGTTATTTTGTTGGCATTTTTAAGTGAGCAACAATTACATGACGGCGGTTGGCGTATTCCATTTGTGATTGGTGGTATCGCGGCAATTTTATCTTTACTTGCCCGTAGTCGTTTAGAAGAAACGCTTTCTCATCAAGATAGCGAACGTAAAGAGTCTGGTAGCTTAAGAGAACTCTTTAAAAAGCATTGGAAAACCTTTTTATTGGTGGTCGGATACACTTCTGCCGGTTCCTTAACATTTTATGTAGAAACTGTTTACTCAAAAACTTATTTGACCAATTTAGGGATGGATGGAAAAACTGTTGGTTATATCATGACCTTCGCGCTATTTGTCTATATGTGTGCTCAACCTGTATTTGGTGCAATATCCGATCGTATTGGGCGCCGCTCTTCAATGTTGGCATTCAGCTTATTGTCCGCCATATTTATCTATCCAGTCATGGTGGTCGGGATGCGAGCCAATATTGACTCTCCGATTATTATTGCCCTGCTACTCATCTTTATGATGATGTTACTCAGTTTCTATACCTCTATTAGTGGTTTGGTAAAAGCTGAAATGTTCCCACCTCATGTGCGAGCTTTAGGCGTAGGTTTTTCGTATGCAGTAGGTAATGCGCTGTTTGGTGGTTCTGCTCCTTCAGTTGCCTTACAGTTCAAAGCTGCCGGAATTGAAAATACTTTCTTTATTTACGTCATTGTCATGCTGATTATCTGTTTCTTATGTAGCCTTGCGCTTCCGAAAAATCCAGATTATTTAGAACATGATCACTAAAAACTAAAGTTAGATATTCTTCTAGAGCTTTTTTTAGAAGAATATCTTTTTAAAATAATAAGAAATTCATTTTTGTTCTGTACCTTATAACTACATAGTACAACGCACCTGCTTAATTCATTAGCAATTTTGAGTTTGATGCTGCTGATCAATATAAATCAATTTTTTGATGGGATAAAAATGGAAAACGAAAAATCCCCTTTACCTAAAAGTATTATTCAAGTCACCTTCTGGCAAGCCTTTTTATTTTGGCTCAAGCTTGGCTTTATTAGCTTTGGCGGGCCAGCTGGACAAATCGCTGTGATGCATCAGGAACTCGTTGAACAAAAGCGCTGGATATCTGAAAAAAGATTTCTCCATGCACTAAACTACTGCATGCTGTTACCCGGCCCTGAAGCGCAGCAATTAGCAACCTACATTGGTTGGCTTATGCACAGAACTGCGGGAGGATTAGTCGCAGGCATTCTATTTGTACTACCGTCTTTATTTATTTTAATTGGGCTGTCTTGGGTTTATATAAAATTTGGAGATGTTCCGGTTATTGCAGGTATTTTTTACGGGATCAAGCCTGCCGTCACCGCAATTGTTTTCCATGCAACTTACCGTATAGGTAGCCGCTCACTCAAAAATAGATTTTTATGGTTCGTTGCAATTGCAGCGTTTTTTGCCATTTTTGTCTTAAAACTTCCTTTCCCTCTTATTGTGCTATCTGCTGGTATTGCTGGCTATTTAGCCAGTAAAAAGTACCCAGAACTATTTTCCTCTGCGGCTGGACATAAAGCCAGTCAAAAGGATTATGGCCCAGCATTTATTGATGATGATACCCCGACACCAGAGCATGCTAAATTCCATTGGTTACGGTTAGCTAAACTTATTTTTATGGCAATCATTTTATGGTTATTGCCAATTTTAGCTTTAGGCGCATATTTTGGGTGGCATCATTCTTATACCCAAATGGCGTGGTTTTTTACTAAAGCTGCATTACTCACTTTTGGGGGTGCATATGCAGTTTTACCTTATGTCTATCAAGGCGCTGTAAATCATTTTGGATGGCTTTCACCTACGCAAATGATTGATGGTTTAGCTTTAGGTGAAACTACACCCGGTCCACTCATTATTATCGTTGCCTTTATTGGTTTTTTAGGAGGTGTTAATCATTCATTACTTGGGCCCGAGCATCTATTTTTTGCTGGAGCACTCGGCGCTGTCATTGTGACTTGGTTTACCTTTCTTTTTTCATTTGTATTTATTTTTGCTGGTGGTCCTTTTATTGAATCTACACACAATGAAATTAAATTTACGGCGCCACTCACTGCAATTACCGCGGCTGTAGTCGGTGTCATTTTAAATCTAGCATTATTTTTTAGTTATCACGTGCTATGGCCGCACGGTTTTTCTGGTCACTTTGACACTATCGCAGCCCTCATTACAGTGGCTGCATTTATTGCCTTATTCCGCTTTAACATTAATGTACTGTATGTCATTTTTGCTTCAGCACTAATTGGTTTAGGTATTTATCTTTTATAAAAATGAGTCATGGGTCTTTTAACGTAATTGTGAAGGACTCATGCCATAAAACTGTTTAAAGCGATGGCTTAAATGGCTTGCTGAACTAAAACCACATACTAGGGCAATATCTTGTAAAGAAAGCTGCGATGACTGGATTAACCCTTTTGCCTTAGTTAAACGTCTTTGCATAACATATTGGTGAGGTGCCATATTCATGGACTGTTTAAACATATGAGCAAAATGGTATTCGCTTAAATTCACAACATTTGCCAAGTCTGACAAAGTGAGTGCCTGATCTAGATGATCTTCAATCCATTCCTGAATATATTTGAGTTTATGAGGTGCCAGTCCGCCTTTAATGGCAGGCTGTTGCCATTGAACACTACTGTATCTTCGAATTAAGTGATTCAACAATAAACTTGCTGTTGTACTCATTTGTAAGTGGTTTGCTGAATCGCTCCAGTCACAATCTAATAGGAAAAACTGATATAGCGCACGAATCCGTTCATCGTCATTAAAGACAACTTCGTTTAATTCAATTTGATTAGGCTCTTTGTCCCATATTTTTTCAGCAACATCACGTAAGTGTTGGTCGGTATAATACAAATGAACGAATTTGAGACCACCTCGTATATCCCAAGTCGACTCCTGATGTTCAGGCAATAAGCAAAAACGCCCCGGCCCACCGCCGTTTTTCCAACCCGCAGGTGTTTTTTGATAGCTTTCATAGCCATCTTGAATATACAGACTTAGAGTGTGATGATCGCTACAGACACTTACACGATCTTTCTGATTAGACCAAAATGCAAGTTGCATATTTTCATCAAGCACCACAGTTTCGTGAAGCTTGGCTTTAGATTGCTGTAGCTGTTCTAAAGTTTGATAGGCCATGCAAAATTAAAACGAATATCATTGAGCTTAAGTTAACCATATTCAGCAAAGTTCAGCTAGTTTAGATCTATAAAAAACGCAAGATCTTGCATGTATAACACAAGAATATATACGTGAAAAATGAAGCATTCCTAGATACTTAAGCTTGGTAATCGAGGATGAAGTTATGAATATTTTACTCTATGTTGCGGTGGTGTTGATTTGGGGAACAACATGGATTGGAATTGCCGTTCAAAGCCACTATGCAACACCCGTTGTCGCAATTTTATGGCGTTTTGCCATTTCAGCCTTATTACTATGGGTTGTTTTACTATTTTCAGGAAAATTACAGCGAATTGCTTTAAAAGATCACTTGTTTTGTATGCTGCAAGGCCTTTGCGTTTTCGGCCTAAACTTTATTTGTTTTTATACTGCGGTTAAATATGTAAATAGCGGTTTAGAGTCTGTCATTTTTTCGATGGCTGTTTTCTTTAATGCCATTAATGCGCTTATCTTTTTTAAACAGAAACCTTCTCCAAACTTTGCGCCAGCTGCACTTTTGGGTCTAAGTGGTATTGTTCTACTGTTTTGGCATGACCTCATTAATAGTCAGTTTAATGCGCAGTTATTAATGGGTATTGGGCTATGTGCAATAGGCACTTACGGTTTTTCTTTAGGAAATATGATTAGTGTTAGACACCAAAAACGTGGTCTAAATATCTTTTCAACAAACTGTTATGCCATGACTTATGGTGCATTGGTGATGTTAAGTCTAGCTTTATTTACAGGACAAGATTTAATGCCACCGATGAATTTCCCATTTTTAAGTTCGGTACTTTACTTAGCTGGATTTGGTACAGTTATTGGGTTCTCTGCTTATTTTTCTCTGGTTGGACGAATTGGCGCAGCCAAAGCAGCTTATAGCACATTGCTCTTCCCTTTAGTTGCTTTAACAGTTTCTACTTTCTTTGAAGGATATGAGTGGACTTTAAATGCTGTACTTGGAATTTTATTAATTTTACTTGGCAATTACTTAATGTTTAGTAAGTTAGAAATTGGAAAAAAGTTATTTAATAGTCAAAAAAGTTGTGAGAAGCAGGCCTAAGCCTGCTTTTTTATAAATCATAATTAATTTTAACAGCCCGTTTTTAGCAATAACTCGAAATCTTTTAAAGCTGCAGCTGCTGTAGCTAAAGGCGCAGATGCTCCTCCACTAACCACAAATTCACCCATCTCTTGCGTTAACACTCGTATGCATTTATTAGAACCTTGCAGATGAGCAAAAGGATGATTTGCTGCAACTAGTCTTAATTCAACACCCGTTTGAATTTGCTGATTTTTAATATGAATAAAACCAACCAAACGAGGAGTTAGATTTTCATTTTTCCAATCACGTATATGATCGGCAGTTACATGACTGATTCCTTGTCTTGGAATATCTTTAATTTTTATATCAGCTCCCAAAACAGTATTGGCTAGTATTGTAATTTTAGCAGCGGTATCCCATCCATCTACATCGAAAGAACTGTCAGGTTCCGCAATACCTTTTACTTGAGCTTTTTCAAGAGATTCTGTAAATGCACATTCGTGTTGCAACATATCATTCAAAATAAAATTTGTGGTGCCTGTAAACACACCTTCTATTTCTAAAATTTGGCAACCAGCCAAGTTATATTCAAACAAATCAACAGTCGGTAAAGCCGCAGCCGTCGCGCCGCTAAAAAATAGTTTTTTATTGTGCTGATGTGCCAAGTTAATTAGTTTTTTACCTTCTACGACTAAAGCACCTTTAGATACTGCAATCGCATTCATGTTATGTGTTAAAGCATAATTTAAATAAAATAGACCTTTTCCACCTGTCACATAATCACTTGGGCCAGTCTCAATAATGACATCCGCCTGAACCTGTTGTAAAAACTTTTGTTCAGTGAGACCTGCTTGATATTGTGCTTTATCTAGCCACTTTGAAGCTTGTAAACCATCTTGGTCAATTAAACCTGAAGATGAATTACAGACACCCACTAAACGGGCATCAACTTGATATTTTTGTTTATAGTATGTCGATCGATTTAAAAGAAGCTCTGCAATTTGTTGCCCAATCCGTCCAAAACCACAAATTGCCACGTTAACTCGCTTCATATCGCTTTCTCAAAAATTTATATGATTTAAATCAAAAAGTTTCCATAGACAATTTCAATGCATCATCTCTGGAAACTTTGTATTTATATAGATAAGTTAAAATACTATATTTCTTAAATATTAGTTAGATTAACAATCTTAATGACCATATAAATTGCAACAGCAAAAACCATTAAAGCAAAGACTTTTTGTACAATCGTAGGTGGAATAAAGCGAATGGCTCGACGACCTAATAGCATGCCTGCTACACATGCAAGAGCAAACGCACTCGTAATGGCGACTGGATAATGAAAACCCTCTGCAATATGCATCACAATACTTATGCCACTAATGAGAAAAATAATCATAAGTGAGGTTGCAACAATGCTATGCATATCCAAATTTGTGACTTTTCTAAGCGCTGGTACAATTACAAAGCCACCACCAACACCTAGCATACCAGTTAAAAGCCCCGCAATAATTCCAATGCCGGCAAGTACACCTCCAGTTTTAAAATTCCAGATAAATCGCCCTGTACTTGGGTTGACCTGACATGGCGGGTTATGGAAATCTGAAACTCGGTTACTGAGGAGTCGATAACCCACTGTAAACATAACCAAGCTAAACATTAACATGAGCCAGACAGGTGAAATCGTATTGGATATTAAGATTCCAATATGGGCCATTGGAGTACCAATAATTGCTATCCAGATTGCAGCGCGATAGCGCACAATCTTTTTAAATAAGCCTTCAATGGTCCCAATCAGGGTAGATAGCGCGACAGCCAGCAAACCAATAGGCGCTGCTTGAGCCACTGTCCAGCCTTGACTTGTCATGAGTGCGGGTACAGCGAGAATACCGCCACCCGCACCAGTTAGACCAAGTAAAAAGCCAATCACAATGCCTTCAACGACAAGTAGTAACATATCAAAAGCCTAAAATTGCATATATTTCATTTGCTGTGGACTGCCATTTGATGAGTAAGCAAATTCTCATCTTCTTGCGAAGCTTCACAGGGTAAGGCGGTGCTTTGTTTATCCTCTTAACTCGAATATAGTTCTCGTCTTCTTACGAAGCTTCAACCGCTTCTCAGGATAAAGCGTTGCTTGTTTATCCTCTTCCACTCGAGCACAGCTCTCGCCTTCTTACGAAGCTTCAACCGCTTCTCAGGATAAAGCGTTGCTTTACTTATCCTCGCTCAGGTTTGACCATCCACTCGCGACCTTTGAGCATGCCTTGCCAGTAAATCGGTGGCAAAATCTGTTCTTTAAGTAACCAAGCCAAACGAGATGGCTTTTGTCCATCAATCACCCATTTTGGAAAACTAGGAAGCAATTTACCGCCGTAACCAAACTCGGCTAGAACGATTTTTCCACGCTCTACTGTGAGTGGACATGAGCCATACCCATTGTATTCACAGAAGTTTTGTTCACCCTTGAGCTGCGTTATCACATTCACAGCGACGATCGGAGCTTGTGCGCGTGCAGCAGCAGCCGTTTTGGCATTAGGCGCATTCATCACATCACCTAAAGCGAAAATATTGGCATGCTGTGTGTGTTGTAAAGTTTGAGGATTCACACTCACCCAGCCTGCGTCATCAGTGAGTGTGCTAGCACGAATAAAATCTGGGGCTTGTTGGGGTGGAACAACATGCAACATATCGAAATCGGTCTCGACTAATGCTGCATTTTCCTCATTCACTACCTTAAACCATGCTTTTTTTGCAGGCCCATCTACTTTGACCAGTTGATGATTAAAATGAAGTTCAGAGCCATATTTTTCGACGTATTGCATGAGTGCAGGCACATATTCTTTCACGCCAAATAAAACACCGCCGGTGTTATAAAAATGTATAGAGATATCTTTTAGTTTGCCTTGCTTTAACCAGTAGTCAGCTGAAAGATACATTGCTTTTTGAGGAGCACCAGCACATTTAATCGGCATAGGCGGTTGAGTAAAGATTGCCTTTCCACCGTTTAGCTGTTGCACCAGCTCCCAGGTATACGGCGCTAGATCATAACGATAGTTAGACGTTACCCCATTTTTACCTAAGGTTTCGACTAAACCTTCAATGCCATGCCAGTTGAGTTTTAAACCAGGACAAACGACTAAGGCTTTATATTGAATGGGCTGACATCCTTCCAAAATAACCTGATTATGCTCAGGGTCGAATCCAGCAACCGCGGCTTTCATCCATTTTACTTTTGAAGGAATCACACTTGCCATTGAGCGTGCAGTGACGTGCGGTTTAAAAATACCACCACCCACCATAGTCCAGCCCGGTTGATAATAATGAGTGTCTGCCGGATCAATAATGACAATATCCAAATGAGGTTCACGAGACAGTAAACTTGATGCTACAGAAATTCCAGCTGCGCCTGCTCCCACAATTACAACGCTATAGCAAGGAACTGAGCTTGGTTCATGATCTCTTTTTAAAATACGTGGAACTAGGCCTTTTAAGTTAAAACCAAGTTTATTACCAGATTCAACTAACAGTGCTGCATCTTTTGGAGCAACTTCGGCCAAAGCCCATAAACTGATTGCACGCATACCAGAACGGCAATACGCTAAAACAGGTTTTTGGGCATTCTTATAAAGCTGTTTAAACTCGGCAACTTGTTGATCGGTAATTTTGCCACTGCTAACAGGTTGATAAATTACCTTTAGGCCATGTCGCTGAGCTGCTTCTTCAATTTCAATCACATTGGGTTGGTCTGCACCTTCTCCATCCGGGCGGTTACATATCAGAGTCTTTACTCCCTGATCTGCAATTTTTGCGACATCATCAGCGGTGATTTGAGCAGCAACATAAAATTCTTGATTAACTCGTTTAATTTCCATATTGCCACCTTATGATTGTGAAATTGAGCCGCAGGCCTGATTAGCAGGAAGTGCTTTATCGATCTGCTTTGGATATGGAAGATTTAAATTATTCATTAATTTAATAAAATCTTCACGCGAACGATTCTGGCCTAAACGTGAGTTATTTAAACGTTCATTGCCAATGGTTGAAGATAAACGACCTTTATAATCGTGTCCCGGATACACAATAGTGTCGTCAGGCAAGCTAAATAGTTGCTTATGAATACTGTCATATAGTGTGCCTGCATTTCCCTGCTGGAAGTCAGTTCGACCGCAACCATCAATTAATAATGCATCACCAGTGAAAACCATGTTTTCAACTAGATAACTCGTACAAGCATTGGTATGACCTGGTGTATAACGTGCTTCAATACTAAGTTTGCCTAGTTTCAGCGTACAACCATCTGTAATAAGAATATCTCCACAACTTACATCTGAATTTCTATGTAAAACCGATTTACAATGAAAACGTTCACGCAGTAAATTTGCAGCAGTAATATGATCTGCATGAACATGTGTATCTAAGGTATAGATGAGCGTAAATTGATGCTTTTCTAATTCTTTTGCATAGATTTCTATATCTGATGCAACTGGGTCAATTAAAACAGCCTCTCGTGTTTCTTCACATCCAAGCATATATGTATAAGTCGAACTTTCTTGTTCAAAAAATTGCTTAAAGAACATGATTTATACCCCGATAATTTATTTCTATCCTATATTTTGCAAATACAATGCCAATTATTTTTATTTAAATAATAAGTTTAAAAATCATATAGTTAATTGAAAATTTAAAATTAGAATCAGAATATAAACTTTTCTTGATGTTTCTGTGAAACTCAAGTATGTTTCAATGAAACGATTGTGAAACATATGAAATGGCAAAGCTAAATTTTGAGTCTGAACAAGATTTTTATATTTTATTTGAGCAACTTAAGGCTTTATTCCCAAATGCGAGTCTGTTTTTAGCAGACACAACGACTCACGCAATTCACTATAAATTTAACACAGATGACATTTCTGTTGAGAGCATGGCAGCGCTTACTCAAGATCATCACAATCAATATCTCGAAATTAATACTCCTAAAGTTAGAAAGCGATTTATCTATCAAGAACATGATATTTATATTACCGAGCATCGGATTATTGGGAAGCTACATATTTTACAGCCGATAAGCAATGAAAATGACATTACAGAACCGTTAGAAATAACAGAGCAATTGAAAGACTTAGCCAAAGTTTTTAATAGCTGCTCACCAGAAATGGCTCGTATGTTTTCGATTATTCAAAGAGTAGCTATTACTGAATTTCCAGTGCTTGTCCGCGGTGAATCTGGGAGTGGTAAAGAATTGGTAGCAAAAGCCATTCACGATTATAGCCAGCGCAAAAACAAAATTTTTGTAGCGATTAACTGTGCTGCTCTCAATGCCAATATTTTAGAAAGTGAGCTGTTTGGACATGTTAAAGGTGCTTTCACAGGAGCAATTCGTGACCATAAAGGCGTGTTTGAACGTGCCGCTGGTGGAACACTGTTTCTGGATGAAATTGCCGAAATTCCTTTAGAGCTTCAAGCTAAATTATTACGAGTGTTAGAAACAGGTGAATTTACACCTGTAGGTGGTGAAAAACCGATTCAAGCCAATGTCCGAATTATTACTGCAACACATAAAGCTTTACGCGAAGAAGCTAAAGCCGGACGGTTCCGTCATGATTTACTCTACCGTTTACGCGTAATTCCAATTTTTATACCACCACTCAGAGAACGAAAAGTCGATATTCCACTCATTGTCGATCAGATTTTAAAAGAAAGCTCAACTCAACTCGACACCATGCCTCGTCACGTCAATCAAAAAGCCATGCAAGTTCTTTTAAATTATGACTGGCCGGGAAATGTTCGCGAGCTTAAAAACACCCTACTTTATGCATTAACGATGGCAAATGGTAAGGATGAGATTGAAGTTGAAGACTTACCAAATGAACTTTTAAATGCTGACGATTACGTTAAATTGCCTGAGACAAATACCGAGCTTAGTCCAGAAAATGTACAAGCTGCTTTAGAAAAATATGACCATAACCTGAATATGGTTGCTAATATTTTTGGTATTAGCCGTACAACGCTTTGGCGATATAGACAAAAACATAAGCTTTAGCTAGGTATTTGTTAGATCTAAGGCGTATCATATTGCAGTTGGTTAGTTCCATTAAATTCAAAGGCTTTCTATGATTGTTCGCGATAAAAGCAACGTTTTTAAACTCTTATTTGCATGGAAAGGAACTGTTCTACCCAAGGTCTTGCCAGCATTGAGTTTTGTTGTATTTATTTCAGCATGTGTAGTTTGGCTTTCTTATTATCATTGGATTCAAATTCCTACTGTACCCGCAATTGGATTTACAATCTTTGGTGTGATACTTTCCATTTGTACGGGTTTTAGAAATAACGCCTGTTATGACCGTTGGTGGGAAGGCCGCAAACTTTGGGGTGCTTTAATTGCCAATGCCAGACATATTGTTAGAGACAGCCATGTTCTATCTAATGAACAACGTGAACATTTAATTCATCAGGTCTTAATTTTTAGTAATTTACTACGTGATCGACTGCGCCAGCAAACCGCTGAGCCGACCAAATTTCTTGAACATGCTTATTTAAATAACTCTTCACTCGATTATTTAAATGATCATATTAATGCACCGCAGTTTGTACTCGAAAACATTCAAAAAGATTTAGTTAAAATACTAAAAGACGGCGAAATTAGTGACATTATCTATAGCACGCTAAATCGACATATTATTGAGTTAGGCAATATTCAAGCGGGTTGTGACCGTATTGCGGGGACACCTTTACCCTACTCTTATTCTGTACTTTTACATCGCGCTGTTTATTGTTTCTGTTTCATATTACCGTTTAGCCTTGAAGCAGCTTTAGGCATTTGGACACCGCTTATTGTTGGCTTAATCGCTTATATGTTTTTAGGGCTAGATGCTTTAAGTGCTCAAATTGAAGAACCTTTTGGGTTACAAGAAAATGATTTACCGCTCGATTCTATTGTACGTTTGATTGAACGTGAGTCTCTAAGCTCTTTAGGACAGCCATTACCTCCTATTATTGAAGCCAAGAACAACAATTTACTTTAATAAAAAAGAGCGATGATTCGCTCTTTTTTACATGTTTAAGTTTCTATTTAGGGTTGTACAATAATCTTAACTGCCGACTCATTGTTATGAATTAAGGTTTCAAAACCTTGTGAAATCAAATCATCCAGTTGAATACGCTGCGTAATAAAAGGTTCAAGATTTATTTTACCTTCTTCAACCAGTTTGATCGTCTCCTGATGGTCATTTACATAGGCAATTGTGCCTCGTACATCAAGCTCTTTCATTACCACACTATGCACATTAATTGATGCTGGATGGCTCCAAATCGAAACTATGACAATCACACCAGTTGGTTTCACTGCTGCGACCAAAGTATCTAATACCTTGTTAACGCTACTACATTCAAATGCGACATCGACACCATCGCCATTGGTAATTTTCATAACCTCAGAAACAACATCAACTTCAGATGGGTCTAAAATATAATCTGCGACTCCCGACTCTTTGGCTTTTTCTTTACGTTTGGCACTTAGCTCAGTAATGATGACCTTAAGACCTTTCGCTTTTAAAATTGCCGAAAGCAATAAACCAATTGGCCCAGCACCGCCAACCAGTGCAATATCACCAGCCTTTGCACCACTACGCACGAAAGCATGGTGACCCACCGATAACGGTTCAATTAAGGCTGCCTGATCCAGTGGAATTTTATTGGAAATTGGGTGTACCCAACGGCGTTTAACTGCAATTTTTTCCGATAAACCACCACCACGACCACCTAAACCAATAAAGTTCATATTTTTGGAAAGATGATAATTATCGCCCGGTCCAGTCGGTACATCATCGGCCACAATATAAGGCTCTACCACCACATGCTGACCAATTTCAATGTCATCAACACCTTCACCTACAGCATAGACCACACCTGAAAATTCATGTCCCATAGTAATCGGCGCAGATTCGCCTGAAATAGGATGCGGATGTCCGCACGGTGGAATAAAAATTGGCCCTTCCATAAATTCGTGCAAATCTGTACCACAGATTCCACACCAAGCTACCTTAATGCCTACAGTGCCGGGAGTGACTTCTGGTTCAGGGATATCTTCAATGCGAATATCACCTCTGCCATAAAAACGCGCTGCTTTCATTATTATCTCCCTCAAATCAGGATGTTGTTTTAGCGATAGACTATTCCACCGTCCGTTAAAATGGATTGACCCGTAATATAGTCCGAATCTTCACTTGCCAGAAAAGCAACTAATGCAGCTACATCATCTGGTGTTTGGGCTCTACCTAAGGCAATGCCTTCCACATATTTTTTATAAGTTTCACCGATTGCTGCACCGGTAATTTCAGCAAAACGTTTATCGATTTCAACCCACATGTCTGTTCCGACAATTCCGGGACAATATCCATTTACCGTAATACCATGACTGGCATATTCTTTTGCCGCAGCTTGGGTAAGTGCTCGTACTGCAAATTTGGTTGCTGAGTAAATACCGAGTAAAGCAAAACCATCATGGCCTGCAATTGAACAGGCATTAATGATTTTACCTTTATGTTGGCGTTGCTTAAATTTTGCAGCAGCAGCCTGTATTCCCCACAGTACGCCACCAATATTGATATTGACTATTTTTTGAAATTCATCCGGTGTGATATCAGCAATCGCCTGAACCTGTGCAATTCCAGCATTATTAATCATGACATCAAACCCGCCAAGTGTCTGCTCAGCATGATTTATAGCGGCGTATACTTGCTCGCGATCACTGACATCGGCAATAAATGTGCTCGCATTTACACCTAAAGCCTGAATTTCCTGCTGCACATCGTTCAGTCGATCTTGTTTCATATCAACTAATGCAATATGTGCCCCTTCTTGCGCCAAGCGCAGGGCAATCCCACGGCCAATGCCTTGAGCTGCCCCCGTCACTAAAACGACTTTATTTTTTAATCCCTTAACCATGTTCAACTCCTGTGAATGTAGAATTTCTACATATGAATCGCTCGTTGCATTGAAGCCAGAATAGATTCATGCATGGCTTCTGATAATGTTGGATGCGGGAAAATCACTTGAGCTAAACTTTCATCAGTTGCTTCTAGGTATTTGGCAATAGCAAATCCTTGGATATGTTCGGTTACTTCATGGCCTACCATATGTGCACCAAGCAGTTCGCCCGTTTCTGAATGAATAATAGTTTTCACAAAACCTGACGCATCTCCAATTGCCAAAGCTTTACCATTTGCAGTTAAAGAAAACTTGCCGATTCGTACAGGTAAATTCTGAGCTTTTGCTGCATTTTCCGTTAAACCAATACTCGCCACTTGTGGATGAGTAAAAATACAACCCGGAATCTGGCTACGATCGAGTGAATGTACGTTTGCTACACCAGCAATTTTCTCGACACATATCATGGCTTCATGGCTTGCTTTATGGGCAAGACAAGGTGCTCCAGCCACGTCACCAATCGCATAAAGCCCTGCTACATTGGTTTTACAATAGTCATCAATTGCCACAAAACCTTGTGGATTCAGTTCTACACCTAAACGTTCTAGTCCTAACCCTGTGGTATTCGGCTGTACACCAATTGCCGAAAGCACACGGTCAAAAACAAGCGTTTGAACATCATTTGCCGTTTCAATTACACAGTGGACTTGATCATTTTCAATTTGAATACTTTGAACAACAGCATCGGTTAAGACTTTCATGCCTTTTTGTTCAAATTGCTTTCTAACAAATTGAGCAACTTCAGCATCTTCAGTTGGTAAAATCTGCTTGGCTAAATCAATAAGCGTGACCTGACAACCCAAGTCTTGATAAAGGCTCGCAAACTCACTACCAATTGCACCTGAACCTACAACCAGTAAACTTTTCGGTAACTGCTCTGGAACAAGAGCCTCTTTATAGCTCCAGACATAGGTTCCATCGACAGGAAGCTGAGGAACATGTCGAGCTTTAGCTCCAGTTGCCAAAATAATATGCGGTGCACTCAAAGCCTGACTTTTACCTTGTGCATCGGTCACTTCAATTTTTTCTTTAGCCGTAAGCTGAGCACGGCCATTAAATACAGTCACCTGATTCTTTTTCAGTAAGTAATCGATGCCTTGTACTAACTGAGCTGACACTTGTCGGCTATGCTGCACAAGCTTTTGAATATCAAAATCGAGTTGAGATATCTGAAAACCAAATTGTCCAGCATGTTTAAACTGGTTTGCAAGCTCTGCCCCTGCAAGCAAAGCTTTAGTTGGAATACAGCCCCAATTTAGACAAATTCCACCTAAATGTTGCTCTTCTACAATTGCGGTTTTTAACCCGAGCTGGGCTGCACGAATTGCAGCCACATACCCACCCGGTCCCGCGCCAATCACAATTAAATCAAATTGAGCTTCTGACATGCGGGTTCTCCTACACCAAAATTAAAGCAGGGTTTTCAACAAACTGCTTAAAGCTGGCCAAGAATTTCGCCCCAAGTGCGCCATCAATAACTCGGTGATCGCAAGACAACGTTGCTGTGACAATTTCACGAACCACTACATTGCCATTTTCAACAACAGCGCGAGATTCAGAAGCGCCTAATGCCATAATTGCACCTTGCGGTGGGTTAATAATGGCATCGAACTGTTTAATGCCTAACATTCCTAAATTTGAAATGCTAAAGCTACCGCCCTGAAACTCATCAGGTTGTAACTTGCCAGTCTTAGCACGGGTTGCCAAATCACGCATGTCATCGGAAATCTGTGCTAACGACTTCTGATTTGCAGCTTTTACAATCGGTGTAATTAAACCGTTTGGAATCGCTACAGCCACCGAAATATCCGCTTGAGAGAACTGTAAAATTGATTGAGTTGCCTCATCAAATTGAACATTCACCTCAGGTACTTTAATCAGCGCCGCTGCTGCTGCCTTAATGAGCATGTCATTAATAGAAAGTTTCACTTGTGGAACAGTCTCATTAATCTGCTTACGTAAATTTTGCAAAGCTTCTACGTTTAGATCGACCACTAAGCGAAAATGTGGTGCATTACGTTTTGCAGCCTGTAGCCGTGAAGCAATCGCCTTACGCATCCCATTCATCGCTACAGTAGTAACGGTCGATTGTTGTTGAACAGCACATTGAGTAGATTGTTCATTTACCGATGCAGGGTTATTACGATAGTAAACCGCTTCAACATCTTCTTTACAGACCCGACCACGAGTACCTGAAACACGGCAGTCATTTAGATTGATGCCCCATTGCTTTGCTAAACGGCGTGCTACAGGTGTCGCTAAAACTTGGCTATCATCGGCAGTAGATTTAACCACTTTAGCTTGAGTTTGCTGCTTAACATCAGGCCACTGACCACCAGCAGCTTGTACAGCCTTCTGGATGTCTTGAACACTAATACGTCCTTCACGACCACAACCTGTGACTTTTGCCAAGTTTACATTGTGCTTTTCTGCAAGCTTTAACGCATGTGGTGTTGCAAACAAATCATCAGATGTTTGATAGCCTTGTAATGGCTCTGGTACAGCGTAGTCACCTTTAGCAGCCTTTACTGGAGCTGAAGCACTTGCAGCTACAGACTGTGGTTGTTCTGTTTTTTCAACAACAGGTGCAGATGTTTCCGCCTTACTTTGTTCCGAAGGAGCTTCAGGGGCCTTAGCTGCTGAACTACCTAGCGATGCAATAAACTTTTCAATTTCTGCATCAGAAACTTCACTATCAGCACATACGGCAATAAGACCACCAACAGGTAAAGTATCACCATCTTTCGCTAAAATTTTACGGAGCGTTCCAGCAAAAGGCGCTTCTAACACATTGACGATTTTTGTGGTTTCAATTTCACAAATTTCATCGCCCTTATTAAAGCTATCACCCTCTTTAATCAACCATTGGGCAATCGTGCCTTCTTCCATGGATAATCCCCATTTTGGGATCTCCAGTGTTTTAATTTCGCTCATCCTAAGCCTCCAATGTTTTTCGTACAGCTTGCTCAATACGCTCTACACTTGGAATCCATTCTTTTTCTAAAACTGGAGAGAATGGAACAGGCGTATGTGGTGGCGTTACGAGTTCAACAGGTGCTTTCAAATAGTGGAAACCTTTTTGGGCGATTAGTGCAGCCACATCATGACCAAAACCACAGCGTGCTGCCGATTCATCCACAATGACCACGCGTCCAGTTGATGCAACAGACTCTAAAATTCCTTCTTCATCCAGAGGTGAAATTGTGCGAGGGTCTACCACTTCAACCGAAATACCATCTTTTGCCAGTTTGTCCGCTACTTCATTGGCACGGTGTACCATCAGACCTAAAGCAATAATGGTCACGTCTGTCCCTTCACGGGTGTAATTTGCTACACCAAAAGGAATGGTGTAGGCATCATCTGGAACTTCACCTTTAATGTCATAGAGCATTTTATGCTCACAGAACACCACAGGGTCATCATCACGAATAGCCTGAATTAATAGTCCTTTCACATCATATGGGCTAGATGGAACCACAACTTTCAAGCCCGGAACCGCGGCAAATACATTATATGGCGACTGAGAATGCTGAGCTGCCGCAGAAAAACCTGCGCCAATCATGCCACGTACAACCATTGGCGCCTTTGCTTTTCCACCGAACATATAACGGAATTTAGCGGCTTGGTTATAAAGCATGTCATGACAGACGCCATAGAAATCCATAAACATTAAGTCAGCAACAGGACGTAAACCTGTTGCAGCTGCACCAGCGGCCATACCAATAATTGCAGACTCGGTAATTGGCGTATCAATCACACGTTCCGAACCAAATTCTGTCCATAAACCTTTGGTTACACCCAATACACCACCGAAACCTTCCAACTGGTTGTCTTCAGTGTTTTTACCGCCGTGTCCACCGCGAACATCTTCACCAACAACAAATACGGTTGGGTCGCGGCGCATTTCTGATTCAATGGCTTCTTTAATTGCATTACGAAAACTTTTATTTGGCATCTTTACTATTCCTTTAGTAAGAGACATAGACGTCGGTAAGGAGTTGTTCTGGTTTTGGATATGCCGCAGCACGAGCTTTTGCAACGGCATCATCAACATTTGCCTTAGAAGATGCATCAATCTCGTCTAGTTTGGCTTCATCAATTTTGCCTTTGACTTTTTCGCGGAAAATTTTCAAAGGATCTTTGTTTTCTTTAATAAACTCGACTTCTTCCTTAGAACGAATCAAGCCAGGGTCACCTTCGAAATGGCCATAAAAACGGTTTGTAATGGTTTCAATCACACTCGGACCTTCACCACGGCGTGCACGTTCAATGGCAGTTTGAGCGGCTTCATAGACAGCAAAGAAGTCTGTACCATCAACTTTAACCGCAGGTAAACCAAAACCTGCTGCACGACCAGCTATGTCCTTACTTCCTACTGCATAATCATGCCCTGTTCCCTCACCAAAGCCGTTATTTTCGAAAACGAAAATCACTGGAAGTTTAAGAACGACAGCCATGTTCATCGCTTCAAAAGTAAGACCTTGGTTTGAGCCACCGTCACCTGTAAAAGACAGTCCGACACCACCAGTCTTTAAAGTTTTCGCTGTCAAAGCTGCACCAATTGCTAAAGGAGGCCCACCACCCACAATCCCATTGGCACCGAGCATACCTTTGTCTAAATCGGCAATATGCATAGAACCGCCTTTTCCACGGCAGAGTCCGTCATCTTTACCAAAAATTTCCAGCATCATGGCGTGAATGTCACAGCCTTTTGCAATACAGTGTCCATGTCCACGGTGTGTTGAAGTGATATAGTCTTTGTCGGTTAAGTTTTCGCAAATCCCAACTGCAACAGCTTCTTCTCCGCTATATAAATGAATAAAACCAGGAATATCACCATTGGTATTTTCTTCGTGAAGTCGATCCTCAAATTCACGAATATCACGCATGCGTTTGTATGCTGCGAGTAATTGCTCTTCCGTTAATTGCATATCCTTTTCCTTTATTATCTTGATTATTGAAAATCAACCAAGTTTCAGCGAGAGATATATATTTCGCTATAAATAATAAAGCTCAATTTAATTTAATATGCTATTAGACTAAAAATTTTAAAATAATATTTTTAACTATTAATTTTTATTTTTCACAAACTTACAATGCAAAAATAAAATTAAAAAATTTTAATTCATTTCATCAACTTATAAAACAAACCTTTAACCAACCTTTGTTAATTTATAATATTTGCTGTGTACTGTGTGTATTAATAAATTCATTTTTTATTATTTTATAAATTAAGATTCTATTATACACAACCTAATTTAAAATGAATTCAATATAAAATGGAGTTTTATATATGAACTTAAAAAGGCAAATAGAGGCAGGTATTAAATTAAGAGGAATAGATAAAGTTTCTCGTATTCCGATTAAGATTTTACCTACCGAAGAATTACCTAAAAAACCAGAATGGATTCGAGCAAAAATAACGGATTTCGAAGAAATTCAACGTATCAAAAATCTGCTGCGCCAACAAAAGTTGCATAGCGTTTGCGAAGAAGCGGCATGTCCAAATCTACCTGAGTGTTTTGGTGGCGGTACGGCAACATTTATGATTATGGGCGATATTTGTACAAGACGATGCCCTTTCTGCGATGTAGCTCATGGTCGTCCAATGCCTTTAGATGAAAATGAACCTAAGCATCTGGCAGAAACGGTCGCCAACCTAAACTTAAAGTATGTCGTGATTACCTCTGTAGACCGCGATGATCTACACGATGGTGGCGCAGCACATTTTGTAAAATGCATTGAAGAAATCAGAAACCGTTGTCCAGACACGCTGATTGAAATTTTAGTCCCTGACTTTCGTGGTCGTTTAGAAACTGCACTTTCGACATTAAGTTTATCGCCACCCGATGTGTTTAATCATAATATTGAGACAGTACCGCGTTTATATAGAGCGATGCGCCCTGGTTCGGACTATCAGCATTCGTTAAATTTATTAAAACGTTTTAAGAAATACTGTCCAGATATTAAAACTAAATGCGGTCTGATGGTTGGATTAGGAGAAATTGAGGCTGAGGTACTTGCTCTACTCAATGATTTAAAAGATCACGATGTAGATTTAATCACTATTGGACAATATCTACAGCCCTCAAAGTCACATGCCCCTATTCATCGTTTTGTCCATTTAAAAGAGTTTGAAAGATACACTCAGCATGGAAAACGTTTAGGCTTTAAAAATATTTGGAGTGCACCAATGGTACGTTCTAGCTATTTTGCCGATCGGCAATACTTTGGTGAACCTGCACCGAAGCCATTTTCAAAAGAAGATGTTTTGTCTTAGCGCAATCCGAAATAACAAAACTTATCCAATTGGCTAATGGTCAAACCCATTAAAACTATTTAAGGTAAATGAAATAAGAGGAAATTGTCACAATAATAAAGTTAAACCTGTTGAGCGGCTAAGGATACGCCATTTCAACGATAAAGGAATTTCGATATGGATATGTCAAAACAACTATTATTGCCTTCTACAGATAACCTTCCGTCTTTCTTTAGAACGGAAATAACCTCTGAAACAGCCTATTCAGTGAAAAAGCCGTCACTCGATTTAGATGCGGCCCCTATATTTGATCTTGATCAGGAATGGCAACATTCCTTATTTGGTCGTTCAATCCAAGAGTGCCATAGAAATTTGATGCATATTGCTGAAGATGCGGATATGGCAATTGGCGTGACAGATCCTCACGGTACTTTACTCTGGACATGGAGTAGTACACCTATGCGTTCATCTGCTGAACAAGTCCACTTTGTTGAAGGTGGGCAATGGTCTACTCAAGCGGTTGGTCAAAATGCGATTGGTCTTGCCCTCAATACACATTCAGCAAGCTGTGTTTATTCACACGAAAACCAGATGAACAGCGTTAGAGACTGGGTATGTTATGCAGCCCCAATCACCGATGCAAACACAGGCCAGTTTTATGGCATTATGAACTTATCAACTAAGTATCAAAAGCACAATTCACTTGGAATTTTAGCGGTTGAACGATGTGCAGATATTGTAAAACAAGCCATTCAACTTCATCAAAAAAACATTTTATATATTAAGGCTCTAGGCACACCTAAAGTTCAATACAATCAACATGGCTTAACACTCACGCAGCGCCAAATCGAAATATTATGTATTCTTGCCTTGTGTCCAGAAGGTATAAACTTAGAAGAACTGCACTACGCTTTATATGGCGACCGCCCAGTGAGTACAACCACACTAAAATCTGAACTCTCTCAACTTCGGAACTTAATTCCAGATGTTATCGAGTCACGGCCATATAGACTCAACTGTGAAATTCAATGTGACTTTCTTATGGCTGAGCAGGCGTTAAACTTAGGGTTTACTGCAACCACTTTAACACTCTACAAAGGTAGTTTTTTAGCCAAATCAGAAAGCCCATTCTTATGCGCTTGGAGAGATTGTTTTGATGCTCGATTGAGCCATGTGATTTATCAAATTGATGATATAGATCAACTATTACGGGTAGTCAGTCGTGTGCCTGATCGAGTTGATGCTGTTGAACGCTTACTTGAATTATTACCTGAGGATACACCTTATAGAGTAAAGCTTTTAAAATTGCTTGAATAAAATAAAAGGGAGAATATTGTATAAATATTCTCCCTTTTCAAGATCAGCTTAAGCAGAAGCTTTAAGCTGTATCCTATAGCAATCATCTAAAGCCAGCTCGTAATAACGCAATCCTTCTTCAGCAGCATGAAATGCTTTTTGCTGCCAATCGGGTCGGTCATTCGACAAACGTTTAATCAACTCCATGGCTTCATAAGGATGTAAATCATCATAATGCGCATGGGCACGTAACCAAGCTAAAGAGCGCTTATCAATCGTGACTTCAGGGTGATCTGTATAAGCATGAATACCTTTATAGACTTGAATAGACCAGTCACCTGTCGCCCATTCAATTGCTAAGTTGGTAGCAGCTAAACATTCAGCTAAATTACCACGATGACTCATATTCCATAGAAAATGGTTCACCGCATTCATTGCAGCCGGTGGTCTCACGCTATCAAGCTGTTCTATAGTTAATCCAAAACCTTTAGCCCAATCACGATACCACCGCAAATGGCGTTCTTCGACTTTAATATTTTGAATTAACCAGTCTCGTGCTTCCGTTACACCGGGTTCAGCAAAAGCAGTCGCTTTAGCTAATGCACCAGCCATATATGATGGAAAGTGCGCTACTAATGGATAGAAATTAAGTAATGCATAACGGAAACTCTCTAGGCTCAATCCCCCATTGGCCATTTCAGTAAAAAACGGATGTTTACTGACTCGCTCCTTAACTGGTAAAAGATCATCCCAAAATCGCTGAGACCATTCATTATGCGCTGTAATTTCTAAATTCATTCCATATTGATTTAAAGCAGTCATTGCTAATTTTCCTATTTATATGACAGCAATCATCTGTACTTCACGGCTATAAGTCTATCCGAAAATGATAAAGATACAATCTTTAATCGACCATTTGTCATTTTTTCTCAAAGGTTTGGGGTCTTTAGATAATTGTGACGCTAATCATTGAAATGTCGTGATTTTTATCACAATTAGAGACTATAAAAATCATTACTTTTTTAAAAAATCTGTATTATTATTTTTAAATAATCCACACATTATATAACCAATACTTTTAGATGGAACTTTAATAAACCAAGTCTCATTTTATGCCAACTTCCAATATAGAGAGCATTAATTATGAAGTTGCAAGGTTCCAATATATTGGGACAGGAACAAATAGATTTATTAACCACACGCGGATTAAATTTCCTCAGGTTTCCAAAGCAACTTGAAACGATTTATCGTTTTCAATATCAAGAAGGTGCGGCCTATGAGTTTCGCTATAGAGCACCTATTATTTTAATATTATATTTATTTTTAAGCTTTGGTATATACCAAGTTTTACCGACTGAACAAGTTTTATCCTGGTTAAACTATTATTCTTGGGTGGGTATAATAGTTTTAATTGCATGGATTTTATCATTTATTAAAAAATTAAATCAGTGGTTTGATTATTATGTCGGAATTGGCTCTGCTTCCGCCGTTGCTATCACCTTTATTTTAATTAACGTTTTAGAAAATGGCCAAGATAATGTTCTTTTTCATGCAGCGATGATGTATGCAATTGTGATTATCTACGGTGCTGTAGGTATGCGCTTTTATACTGCCATTATTGCCGGATGGGTTGGTGGTTTTGTTGGTATTTTAGTCAGTACTTATGTAAAAGGTGACATTGATTGGACCTTTTTAAACCGTACATATACGTTTAGTAGTTTCTTAGGGATGACCCTTGCTTACGCAACAGACCGTCAACACCGAGAAAACTATTTACAAAACTGTATGATTGAGCTCAACCGTATTGAACTTATGCAACAAGCGCAGCAGCTATCTTTGCTTTCACAACAAGATGCTTTAACTGGGCTTGCTAACCGACGTTATCTTGATGAAACACTAGATAATGAATGGCGACGTGCACTACGCCATGAGACATCACTTACTATTATGATGGTTGATATCGACTTTTTTAAGTCATATAACGACACCTTGGGTCATCTTAAGGGTGATCAGTGTTTAAGAGATATTGCTACTGCAATTTCATCTATCGCCGCTCGTAGTGGAGATTTGGTTGCTCGTTATGGTGGTGAAGAGTTTTTACTTCTTTTCCCTATGACAACCCCACAACAGGCTCAAATTCAAGTTGAAAGATTAATGAACGCAATTAAAAAAATTGCCATTGTTCATCCATGTAGCAGTGTTTCACCGTATGTAACCATTAGTGTGGGTGTCGCAACGACTGTGCCGCGTTTAAATGATTCAATTTCTGCTTTTGTTAGCCGTGCTGATCATGCACTCTATCAAGCAAAAACAAATGGTCGTAATCAATATCAAATTGCTGTAAATGAAGAACAAATTGTAAACTTAACTTAGTTATTTATAAGTCTATATAATTAAAAAAATTGCTATCAATAAATAAAAAGCCACATACTTTAAATTATGTGGCTTTTCTTAATTCAACCAGAGCTATACCTAAGGTTCAATTGGAGCAAATGGAGGAACAACATCTGCATTTTGAGCACGATGGCGTAGGAAATGATCCATTAAAACAATAGCCAGCATTGCTTCCGCAATTGGAGTTGCTCGAACGCCGACGCACGGATCATGACGGCCTTTAGTTAATACATCAGTATCTTCACGATTTAAATTAATCGTTTTCCCCGGAGTTGTGATACTTGCTGTTGGTTTTAGGGCAATCGCTACACGAATGGTTTGACCACTTGAAATACCACCCAAAATTCCACCAGCATGATTTGCTAAGAAGCCATGACTCGTCAATTCGTCACGTGTTTCATGACCAAACTGTCCAGCAACTGCAAAACCATCACCAATTTCCACACCTTTCACCGCATTAATACTCATCATTGCATGTGCAATGTCAGCATCTAAACGGTCAAAAACAGGCTCGCCCCAACCCACAGGAACTTTCTCAGCTAAAATTTCTAGTTTAGAGCCACAGCTTGTGCCTTGTTCACGTAAAGAAGTAACCAATGCTTCAAAGCGAGAAACCGCATCTACATCACCACAGAAAAATGGATTATTTGGAACTTCATTCCAATCTAGTTTCTCGGTAACTTCATTACCAATTTGAGTGACGTGACCACGAATCAAGACACCAAATTTTTCTGCTAAATATTTCTTCGCAATAGCGCCTGCTGCAACACGCATAGCAGTTTCACGAGCACTTGAACGACCGCCACCACGATAATCACGGAAACCATACTTTTGTGTATAGGTATAATCCGCATGACCCGGTCTAAAGGTTTGCGCAATATTTCCATAATCTTTCGATTTTTGGTCAGTATTACGAATGAGTAAACCAATTGGAGTACCTGTGGTTTTCCCTTCAAATACACCTGAAATAATTTCAACCTGATCAGGTTCTTTACGTTGAGTTGCAAATTTCGATGTACCAGGTTTACGGCGATCCAAGTCTATTTGCAGATCTTCTTCAGTCAATGCAAGGCCCGGTGGCACGCCATCAACAATTGCCATTAAGCCAACACCATGTGATTCACCACATGTAGTTACACGAAAGAGTTGTCCAATAGTGTTCCCTGCCATGCGTACAACTCCTTAAGATTGTTCTGCAAATAATTTTCTATAACGACGACACTGTTCAGCAGTCAAAGCAAAAATACCTGAACCGCCTTTTTGGAAAGTAAGCCAGTTGAAATCAATCGTATTGAAGTTCTGACGCATTGCCCATTCAGAGTTACCCACTTCAATGACAATTAAACCATCTTCTGTCAAATAATCTGCTGCTTGAGCAAGCATTTTACGAACTAAGTCTAAACCATCTTGACCCGCTGCCAATGCAAGTTCAGGCTCATGTAAAAACTCTTCTGGTAGGTCAGCCATATCTTCGGCATCAACATATGGCGGGTTACTTACAATTAAATCGTACTGATTTTCAGCTGGAATCTTGGCGAATAAATCAGATTCAAGTAACGCAACTTGATATTGCTTATTGTGGTGTTCAACATTAATTGAGGCTACTTCTAAAGCTTCTTTAGAAATATCTGTTGCATCCACTTCAGCATCTGGATAAGCATAAGCTAAAGCCACAGCAATACAACCAGAACCTGTACACATGTCTAAAATACGTTGCGGAGTCTTAGGTTTGGTATTTTCTGGTAAGTTGTTGAGCGCTTCACGCATTTGACCATTTTCATCTAAGCAATATGGTGCAAAACGTTGCTCAATTAACTCTGCAATTGGTGACCGAGGAATAAGTACGCGTTCATCAACATAAAATGGCTTATTGAAGAAGTAAGCTAAATTTAATAAATAAGAAGTTGGAATACGGTCATTAATACGACGCTCCAGCAAGCTTAAGAATTCTGCTTTTTCACTTGGTAAAAGTTTAGCATCTAGAATTTCTGCATCTGCTGACCATTCAAGAGATAAGGTTTGTAAAACTAATGCAGAGCTTTCTGCAAAATAATCTTCAGTACCTTGTCCTAAATGTGCATCATGTTGACGTAATGCTGATACCCCAAAACGAATAAAGTCTCGAATTGTTGATAAATTTTCAGCAGCTTCCTGTAAATGTTCAGGGCTAATCGTCGGTCGCTCCACTTAGGCGTCTCCAAAGGCAAATTTTGCAAAGTGACTATTCTACTGAGTGAGACAAAGCAACGCAACGCTTTGCCTTGTGAACCAGTGTTTTACAACCCAATCTATATAAATCACGGCTTTAAATTAGAATACTTTGTTTTAATTAAGAAATAATGAACTTTATAAGTAGCGCAATATGTAGTCTCTGAAACAAAAAAGCGGCCTTTAAATATTGACCGCTTATGAACTCTAGTTGGCTTAAAGCTTAAGCTTTTCTGCAACATAATCGGAGTCTTTATCTCCTCGTCCAGAAAGATTCACCACTATCATGGTTTCTTTCGGCAGCTTTGGCGCTTCACGAATTGCCCATGCAACAGCGTGTGAGCTTTCAAGCGCTGGAACAATTCCTTCTACACGAGAAAGTGTCATAAAAGCATCTAAACATTCTTCGTCGGTTGCAGTACTATATTCAACACGACCTAAATCTTTTAAGAAACTATGTTGTGGCCCAACACCCGGATAGTCTAGTCCTGAAGCAATAGAATGCACTGGTAAAGGTTCACCAGCCTCATTTTCAAGCACATAACACGCCATACCATGAATTTGGCTTGGTTTACCTAAAGTTAAGGTTGCCGAGTGCATATTGGTGTCTAACCCATGTCCAGCTGGTTCAACCCCAACGAGTTTTACATCCGAATCATTTAAAAATGCTGTAAACGCACCGATAGCATTTGAACCGCCACCAACACATGCCACCACATAATCTGGATTTTTACCAAAGCGATGGTGCGTTTGATCTTTAATTTCATTACCAATAATAGATTGAAAATCTCGAACCATTTTAGGAAATGGATGTGGTCCAACCACAGAACCAATGGCATAAATAAAGTTTTTAGGGTCTTTTAAATATTCTTCAAATGCGCTATCTACCGCATCTTTTAAGGTTGCTGTACCACGTGTAACTGCCACCAAATGTGCACCCAAAATTTTCATTTTGACAACATTTGGATGTTCCTTTTCAATATCAACTTGGCCCATGTGAATTTCACACGGAATACCCACTAAAGCACACGCTGTTGCCAAAGCAACTCCATGTTGACCTGCTCCAGTTTCAGCAATGACTTTCTTTTTGCCCATATATTTAGCAAGTAAAGCTTCACCTAAGCAGTGATTAATTTTGTGGGCACCCGTATGATTTAAGTCTTCACGCTTTAAATAAATTTGTGCGCCGCCTAGCTGTTCTGAAAGACGTTTTGCATAAAATAAAGGACTAGGACGACCTACATAATTCGTAAAGAGGTCTGATAGTTCATTTTGAAATTCAGCTGTATGGCGAATTTCTTCATAAGCAACATTAATTTCATCCATTGCTTCTTTTAAATGTGGAGGAATAAATTGCCCTCCATACTCACCAAAAAATCCTTGTTCATTCGGTAAAGCAATACCATTAATTTGATGTTGCATATCATCCCTCTTTTTAAATTATTAAAGTTATCAAGTTTATCGAGAAAGGTAACGCGTTAAATCCTCAATGCCTTTTAGGGTCATTGGATACATATGGTTTTCAAAAATCTCTTTAATCCAACCAATTGTTTGTGTGTAATGCCAATACCCTTCTGTTTCAGGATTTAACCATGCTGTTTTATCAAAATGCTGACGTAGGCGGCGTAACCAAATTTCACCTGCCTCATCATTCATATATTCAACCGAGCCACCTACCGATTTCAGCTCATACGGTGCCATACTGGCATCACCTACCACAATTACACGATAGTCGCGTCCGTAAGTATGAAACAAATCCCATGTATTCATACGCGTAGCTGTTCTTCGGTAGTTATCTTTCCAAACATAGTCATAAAGACAATTATGGAAATAAAAGTATTCAAGTGTTTTGAATTCTGTTTTAGCTGCGCTGAATAACTTTTCACATTGGGCAATATGAGCATCCATTGAACCGCCCACATCAAACAACATCAATACTTTGATTCGGTTACGGCGCTCTGGCACCATCTGAACATCCAAGATACCTTGCTTAGCTGTTTCCCGAATTGTTCCGTCAACATCTAGCTCTTCAGCAGCACCTTGACGAGCAAATTTGCGTAAACGTCGTAAAGCAATTTGCATCTGACGAGTTCCAAGAACTTGGTCGTCATCTAGGTTTTGGTATTTACGCTGTTCCCAGACTTTAACCGCCGAACGTTTACGCCCCGGCCCACCAATTCTGACGCCTTCTGGATGGTCACCAAAAGCGCCAAAAGGTGATGTTCCACCTGTGCCAACCATACGGTTACCACCTTGGTGTTTTTTATGCTGTTCGCGTAAGCGTTCCTCTAGCATTCTCATCAGTTCTTCTAAAGAACCTGCTTTTTGAAGCTCAGCTCTTTGCTCTGGTGTTAAATGCTTTTCGAGAAGTTCTAAATCGAACCAGTCTTTTGGTAATTTATGGACTTGCTTGAGTAATTCATCGATATCAAAGGTTTCTATGCCATCAAAGTAATCTTTCATGGCACGGTCAAACTTATCAAAAAAGCGTTCATCTTTAACTAAAATGGTTTTAGCAAGCTGATAGAACTCTTCCTGATCGGCAAAAACTAAACCTTCACTTACTGCACGGTTTAAGTCAATGAGCTCACGTGTAGTAACTGGAACACCGTATTTACGTAAGGTGTAAAATAACCGCACAAACATGGGTTATTCCCTCCTTTAACGTCGTGACATGAAAGCCAAACGTTCAAGCAGTTGCACATCTTGCTCGTTTTTAATGAGTGCGCCATACAAAGGTGGAATCGCTTTTGATGTATCTCTATTACGTAATACATCTTCAGGCATATCATCTGCCATAAGCAGACTCAACCAATCAATTAATTCTGAAGTAGATGGTGGTTTCTTCAAGTTAGGAATTTCACGGAGTTTGAAGAAAACTTGAAGTGCTTCATTTACTAAGGTTGCAGAGATACTTGGGAAATGTACCGAGATAATTTCACGCATAGTTGCTTCGTCTGGAAACTCAATGTAGTGGAAGAAGCAACGACGCAGGAACGCATCTGGTAATTCTTTTTCATTATTTGAAGTAATAATTACGATTGGACGTTGAGTAGCCGTAATCGTTTCGCCTGTTTCATAAACATAAAAAGACATCTTATCAAGTTCATGTAACAAGTCATTTGGAAACTCGATGTCTGCTTTATCAATTTCATCAATTAAAAGCACACAACGCTCTTCACTGGTGAAAGCTTCCCACAGTTTACCGGGCTTAATATAGTTCTTAATATCGTAAACACGATCATCACCGAGTTGACTATCACGCAAGCGGGACACAGCATCGTATTCATATAAGCCTTGCTGTGCTTTAGTCGTTGACTTGATGTGCCAAGTGATGAGTTTTAAACCTAGACTTTCTGCAACTTGCTCAGCAAGTAAAGTTTTACCTGTACCTGGCTCACCTTTAACCAATAAAGGCTTTTGCAAAGCACGAGCTGCTTTTACAGCAAGTTTAAGACTATCAGTCGCGATATATTGATCTGTACCGGTAAAATGTTGGGTATCAGCAGACATGTAGAGACCTTATTTTTCTATTTCAATGGTTAGATGGAACGCATGCTCTTGTTTGTTGAATATTTTGACCAACAATAGCCAATAACCAAACCTAGACCAACCACAAACAGAATTAAGGATAAATTTGACCAGATTAAAGGACTGTCTTTAGTTAACACACCAAACAGTAAACCAAAAATAGCTGGTGCTACAGATGCATTAGGTCCTTCCGAAACGGTTGGCGTCAATAAAATAGCAAATACAACTAACCAGCTTATTGCGCCAAAAGTAGTAGGTAAGCGACGCATTAAACGCCACCAACACCACAAAGCAATAAGAGCGCCAACGCCATAAGCTGTTAAAGCAATGATTTCCTCAGGAATTGCATCGAGAGAAGAAAGTAATTGATTTAAAACTCCAGCTTGATCTTCACGCACCACGTAAGCCCTCTGGTTCAACTGCATTTGGGTTAATTAACCCTTCTGGCGGCATCTGAATAAAGAAACCTTTTGTTTGTAATGAGTCTAGTACATGTAAAACATTTACACGCGCTAATTTACGTGTTGGAGCCAATTCTAAATGCATGACAAATGTTGCACGACCAAATGCTTGTAAAACAGCTTCTGGAACTTTTTCAAACGGATCGGTTTGCTCCGTATCATCAGGATAGTTTGGACGAGCAATATAAATGTACATTTCATCTTTTTTGCTCGATCTATAAATATCACAGTGCATTTCAAATCAACTCTTGAACTAAGGACAGCATACATGAAAAAAAACAACAGACACACGCAGGTTTGTTTACGCATCAGTCGTTTTTTCTTTTCTTGCGAAATATTAACCCACAACAATCATTAAGGTCGACAAATAACTTTTAATTTTCTAAAGTTTTAAATTTTCGACCTTTAATAACCTATTAATTTTACATAAAAAATCCTTTGAACTACTTTTATAAAATGAAAAAATTACATTTTGAAAACAATCAAAATTTAATTTAACTGAAGTTAATCCAGTTTAATTTATTGAAAATTATAAATTTAATTTAAATTCTGCTTTAAATTAAACCTTGGTAAGCTTTAACTTATGCATACAGGATAAGACATTATTTAACCGATTATAAATTCGGATGTGTTTCAATAACTATAGATCTATAAATAGGAGGTCTATGCTATGTCTCGTGGCGATAAATCATCTTATACAGCAAAGCAAAAGCGTCAGGCTAAACATATTGTTGAGAGTGAAGTAGATAGAGGTCATTCTCAAGAAGAAGCTGAACGTATTGCATGGTCTACCGTCAATAAACAAGATGGCGGTGGTAAGAAAAAATCACATTAAAATTACCACTAGATACTTCTTTGGTTAACTTGATGACTGATGACTAAAGAAGTATCCTATTAATAAGCTAAACAAAGACTTTAAAAGACTCTTGAGCCTTGCATATAGTCATTGCTCACCTGATTTAACGCAGTCAAAATTAAGCTGTCATCTTGAGTAAGTAAAGCCTCATTTAAATGACTCATGTAATTCATTAATGTTTCTTTTGAAGCTTGCGCAAACTCGGTAGTCACTGCTTCATCTTCATATAAGATTACATAACTACGAGCAAATCCATAAATAAGATAAGTCGCTGATTTTTGGTTTAGATCTGGAGATTGTTTTAGATACTGCTCACACGCATTTTTTAAGTTTTTAAATGCATCCGTACCAGTAGATTGATTTTTGAAAGATGAAAGTATTGTTTGGAAGTTCATATCCATATTCCACTCAAAAAGTAAAACTACAGAAGAAGTACAAGCCTGTCAAACAATATATTGATTTTTATAAATTTAGATTGTAAAAAATTATAAGAAACGCCCTAAAGTATGGGCGTCTGATAAAAAATTTAGAAACTAACTTCAATATTGACCGTTGTACCAGACTGTTCAATATTAGTTGAAA
The DNA here is from genome assembly GCF_001990725.1 of Acinetobacter genomosp. 33YU. NCBI lineage: Bacteria > Pseudomonadati > Pseudomonadota > Gammaproteobacteria > Moraxellales > Moraxellaceae > Acinetobacter > Acinetobacter genomosp. 33YU. The sequence goes on from NZ_LFZQ01000011.1 coordinate 123,679, forward strand.
CATTAAAACCTCGAGCTTTTAGCTCTTCTTCTACTTGGGTAATATGTTCAGGATGTAAGGCATCTATTGGAAATTGAAACACTGCTCGGCGTTTACCTTCTTTGGAAATTTCCTCAGTTCCAGATAAGATTTTTTCTAACAATATTGTTTGATCAATTTTTACATCTTTAGCATTTTTTCTTGCCTGTTCAGCATTAAAATTATTAGTCATGTTTATCTCTCTAGTTATTAGTAAGCTTTATTTATAGCATAAAAAATTAATTTCAATATTAACTTATTATTGATTTTAAAAACTTTTTAAGATTGCACAAATAAAATTAGAGGCCTCCTCTCCCCGAGAAGGCCTCTATATTTCTGCACCGAAACAAACTTATAGTTATATATTATTTATTTTGAAATTGTTTTTCTTGCTGCCAAGAATATACAGACCTGTATATATACGCAATTGAATTTTTCTCATGAATAAAGTTAATTTAATTCAGCATAGGTATATATAATTAAGATTAACTCATATTTATAGTAATTAAACTTTAAAAAAGTTCACTAATATAAAGCAAAGCTAAATAAAAAATTAAGCTCATAAAGCTTTGCTTATAAAAGAGTCTTATTTTTAAGTAATATTAACAAGCATTATTTGAATAAATATTAATCAATCAAACTATTTCTTAAATACACGGAGTTTATTTGAACTAAAAACACCTTTATAAATTTAAAATAAGAGACTTGCCTTCTCTTCTGTAAATAGTTCAATAAGCGGTTTGGTAAGTAATTCGTAACGCCATCCCAACATGTAATCAGGTAAATCTTGTTCGTCACCTTTAGAAAGCACATGCTGATGAATCGCATTTAACCATTTCTTACGAAGCAAAACTTCTTTTGGAATGGAGGTCTGCTCTATAGCATTAGCAATTAACGCATCCATTTTATCTAAAGTTTCTTTCGAAGTAATTTTAAAAGGTTTAGCAATTTTAGCTGGCCATTGCCCTTCTACTGGTAAGACTTTTAAAAGATCCAGAATAATCTTGCCATATTCACGGACAACATTTGGACGAATATCTCTGACTTGAGATAATTGGAAATTATTACGCGGATTCTTTTCGACTAAATCAATCATTGTCGAGTTTCTAAGAACAAAACTACGTGGCTGGTTAGTTGCTTTAACTATATGTTCTCGCCATTCACTCAAATTCTGCAACTGCATTAATTGACGACGCGAATGTCGATAATTCCCTACATCTGTATAAAGCAATGAAGTTGGTGTTTCACTAATAATTTCTTTGGTGAGACTACTGCAATCTTCAACAACATAGTCGTAAAGCCCTTTTTGCTTAAGCTGCTCCTGAATATGGGTAGCCAATTGCATAAGATATAAAACATCATTTGCAGCGTAACATAGCTGTTGAGGAGATAAAGGTCTCGCCAACCAGTCTGAACGTGTTTGATCTTTTTCAATGTCAATGTCTAAACAAAGCTTTAAAGCACCTTGATAGCTGACTTGTAAACCATGTCCGAGAAAAGAAAGTCCAACTTGAGTATCAAAAACATTTAACAGGTTTTGTTCATCGGCATAGTGGTAAATTAAATCGATATCTTCACTACATGCGTGAAAAATATTTTGTTGAGCAACAAAGATTTTTTTCCAAAACTCAGTTAAATCTAACGATACACCATCCAACAAATATACGTTTTCGTTGACATTGACCTGACATACTCCAAGTTTAGGCCAAAGGGTGTCAACCTTAATAAATTCTGTATCAAGTCCATATGTTGAACATTGATCCATTTGTTGAAGAACATCAACCAATTCGGTTTGCTGTTGGATAAACTGAAACATGCTTTCTCAAGTAAATGCAAAGAGTGCTTTAAACTCTGGTATATATAACATAGCAATAGAAAAATGCTACTGAATCTCGGATGAATAATCTATTTTTGAACAATTTCCCTAAAAAGAGATAATTTTTTGATCATTATTTTAAAGTTTTTCAATTTAACACCCTAATAAAATTTATTTTTCCAGAATCGCTTTTTAATTTATATATTCACTAAATAATTTTTAAAAATATACTTCTGTCTTTTAAAACTATTTTTAATAATAGGATTGATTTTAAAAACTTTGAAATAAGCACCGAAGTACTTATTTCATACGCATTCGGTTATGAACAGCCTGACTTAATGTATGACTATCAACATATTCAAGTTCACCACCTTGTGGTACACCCTGAGCAATACGTGTCATATGAATAGGTAAATGTTTCGTGGCTTCGACCAAATAGTGTGCTGTCGCCTGACCTTCTACTGTAGCATTAGTTGCCAAAATAACTTCTTCAATAGTACCTTGGCTTAAGCGTTGAATTAGGTAAGGAATACCTATTTCCTCTGGCCCGATCCCATCTAAAGGAGAAAGATGACCACCTAATACATGGTATTTGCCACGGAAACTACCACTTTGCTCAATTGCCATCACATCTGCCGGAGACTCAACTACACAAAGCAGTTGATCTTCTCTTTCTGTTGAGGCGCAAATGTCACAAATTTCGTGCTCTGTTAAAGAATGGCAAACACTACATTCATGAATATAACTTGATGCTTCATGTAGAGCATGCGCTAAAACAAAGGCACCTTCACGATTTTTCATCAACAGATGTAAAGCCATACGTTGGGCCGACTTCGGTCCAACGCTAGGCAAAATACGTAAAGCTTGAACGAGTTGTTCAAATCTATCACTAAACACTGAATTTCCTTAGAACATGCCTGCTAAACCAGGAGGTAAACCCATACCTGAGTTAGCTTTTTGCATTTTCTCTTCAGAAATTACTTCTGCTTGACGCACAGCGTCATTAACCGCAGCAGCAATCAAATCTTCAATCATGTCTGGTTCATCTTGAAGTAATTCTGGATTAATTTCGATACGTTTTACGATATAACGACCAGTCATTGTTACTTTAACTAAACCACCGCCAGCTTCAGCATGTACTTCAGTTTGAGCAAGCTCTTCTTTGGCCTTTTTTATATTTGATTCCATATCTTTTTGCATGCGCTGCGCTTGCTGCATGAGCATATTGATATTCATAAACCTAACTCCGTATCTCTATCAAATATGATTGATAGTCACATAACACTTCGGAACTTAAACTCTTTTATTACCCCGACCGATCATCAAGATCATTGAGGTCATTACGTTTAAATCAAAATTAATCCGCAATTCTGACACAATAAATTAATGTTTTCTATTGGTATCTATGAAACTATTTTCGTTAACTCATCCATTTAAAGTTTTCTATACAAAAGTTTTGAGACTTAGGAACCGGTTCTCTAATTTAACTGACACTACTGTGAAGCTTGAAGATTTTTATTATCGGGTTTGTATTCATTTAAAGGCATTTTTTGAAAAGAGGCATTTGCTTTTTCAATTGAATGATCGGCATCTTCAACTGATTTGTTCGCATCATTAATCAACAACACAGTTTCGCTGATTTGAGTTGGTTCATCTTTTTGGGCAAATACTCTATATCCAATTAAACCAATTGCCCCTATAGCGACTAAAAAAATTATAGGCTTAAGCATGGTTAAAACTCGCTTTGTTATTTTTATTAACTTTAGAACTTTTTTACGTTTCGATTTTAAAGTCATTTATAACAAAATGTAGTTTTTTTATTTCAATCGTTGGTTAAAAGTAAAGTGAATTTAAAGAAAAGCCATACTAAAATAAGTATGGCTCAGTCTTAAATATATAAATTATTTAGATTAAATCTAATCCGCGTGAGATATCACCAATAATATCGTTAATATCTTCTAAACCAACTGAAACACGGATTAAACCTTCTTGAATTCCTGCTGCTTGTTTGGCTTCAGCAGAAAGTTTGCCGTGTGTTGTTGTCGCAGGATGGGTAATTGTTGACTTCACATCACCTAAATTACCAGTAATTGAAATAAATTTGGTGTTATCAATCACTTTCCAAGCGCCTTCACGTTCACCTTTAACAACGAAAGAAACAATACCACCAAAACCATTTTGCTGTTTTGCTGCAAGTTCATGTCCTTCGTGAGTTGGAAGACCTGCGTAATAGACTTTCTCTACTTTTTCATGAGTAGACAACCATTCGGCAAGCTTTTGAGCACTTTCACAATGGGCTTTCATACGTAAACGTAAGGTTTCTAGACCTTTTAGGAATACCCATGCATTAAATGGACTCATAGATGGACCCAAAGTACGGACAACACCAAAGACTTCTTCTAACAACTGATGATTACCAACAACAGCACCGCCTAATGCACGCCCTTGTCCATCTAAATATTTAGTTGCCGAGTAAATGACAAGGTCTGCCCCAAATTTTAATGGTTGCTGTAAAACAGGTGTACAGAAACTGTTATCAACCGCAAGTAATGCACCATTCGCATGCGCAATATCTGCAAGTGCTTGAATATCTGCAATCTCAGCTAAAGGATTCGATGGTGACTCAACAAATAAAAGTTTAGTTTCTGGACGTACCGCGTTTTTCCAATCGTCCAAATCACATAAATCGACAAATGTAATATCTACACCAAACTTAGCAATATATTTTTCAAACAAAGCGACAACTGAACCAAAAACTGCTCTTGAGCAAATAACATGATCACCCGCTTTTAAATATGCCATAGCAACTGACAAAATCGCGCCCATTCCAGAACTTGTCGCAACAGCACGTTCAGCACCGTCTAAAGCTGCTAAGCGTTTTTCGAACATCGATACAGTCGGATTGGTAAAACGAGAATAGATATTTCCTTGAACTTGACCAGAAAATTTTGCAGCCGCTTCAGCAGCATTTTCATATACAAAAGATGAAGTCAAAAAAATCGGTTCACCATGCTCACCTTCAAAACTACGAGTATGTCCGGTACGAATGGCTAAAGTATCAAGTTGGTATTCTAAATCATCAGACTGGTTCATTAAATGTTCGCCTTTACTGGTCATGTACTAAAAACTATCATCATTTTGAGTGCCTAGGGTATTTAAGGTCAAGGTAAACCTGAAAATTATCGCTTAGACTTCAATCAATCTTTAGTATAGTTGGTAAAGCAAGATGAAACGCTTAAAGTCCCTTGTCTCTGAACAAAGTCAAATCAAGCACCTCTCTACCCGACTATTCCACCCCAAAACACTGGTGTTGTCTCAAAGCACGCATTACGAAGTTATTGGTCAATTTAATGAAACTCGCATTCGTTACTATGCGGCTGCTCAAAAGCGCTTTAAAGAACCTTTAGTTTTTGTTGCACCTTTAGCGATTAATATGGCGATCTATGATTTATATCCTTATCGTTCTCTTATTAAACATTTCCAAAATGCAGGTTTCGACGTATACCTTGTCGATTGGGGACGTTTAGGATTTAAAGATAGACATCTAAACTTTTTATCATTTATTGAAGATTTTATTCCTAAAGCCATCGAGGTAATACGAACGCATTCAGGTAGCAATCAAATTTCACTACATGGATGGAGTATGGCAGGCATATTCGTTACTTTATATACGGCGCATAACCAACCTAATTATGTCAAAAACCTTATAGTGTTAGGCAGCCCTATCAATAGTTATGCATCTGGTTATATTGGAAAACTCTACAGAACCATAAATAATGCTATTGGTCATAATAAAAAACTTCAGCAACGTATTTATTCTGGTTTACCAAAGCGGTTGATTCATACTCCAGGTATTTTAAATTCTTTGGGATTTAAAATTCTTGACCCTAAAGGCTGGTTCGACGGTTATATTCAATTACTCAAAAATCTTCATGACCTTCAATTTGTACAAGAGCACGCTACATTAAGTAGTTTTTTAAACAATATGATTGATTATCCTGGTGGTATTAATCAGGACATGTTGTTCAACGTATGGCTACAAAATCCATTGAATCAAGGCTCTATTCAATTAAAAGATAAAAAAATTGAATTAAAAAATATTGATTGTTCTCTTTTAGTCGGTGCAGGTCGTAGCGATCAATTGGTCACAGCAGATGCTGCTCAGCCATTAAGCCAATTAACCAGTAGCCAAGATGTGACCTTTACTCTTATTCCCGGAGGTCATTTAGGACTGATGTCTAGCCAAGCAAGTGCACAAGAATTTTGGCCTAAACTGGCAGATTGGTTGACGGAACGTTCGACTATAATTTAAAAAACAACTACGAAAAAGCCCTGATATAAAGGGCTTTTTCACTTTTTATAAACCATAACTGTATATTTGATCAGTTTCTAAGATTTCTAATATTAGAAACTTGAACATACAACCGAGCTAAAAAGATATCTTTTTAAATACAAAATACCCTACCTTACTTTCGAAACTCCCGTCTTTTTGAAGGTTGAAATATTTTCTGACGATATCTGATGCATTTTCTTGTAGATATTTAAGCGTTTTTATCTGATCTTCAGGTGTTTTCATACGCTGTACCCAACTATCGAAATCTAGCATGAGTGATTGTTTGTCTAAAGCAGTTAACTCAAAGCCAGCGTCCTCAATGAAGTAAACCCATTCTTTAATACTGTAGTTTCTTACATGACTCGGGTCTCGAATCACTTCTATAGTTTGCAAAAAGGTATCTAATATGGGAAAACTTGAGCTAATAATATCAACAAAAATAACGGTACCATTAGGTTTTATAACCCGGTTTATTTCTTTCATGGCCGTTGGTACATGTTGCCAGTGATGAGCAGAATATCGACTAATGACTACATCAAACTGCTCATCTGTAAAAGGCATATCTTCAGCTATACCTTGTTGTACAAAGATATTCTTTATTTTTCGGTCATTGGCAGCTTTTGAAACAGTATCGAGCATTTCATGAGATAAATCATAAGCAAAAACCAGATCAGCATGATGAGCAACGTTATAAGCCACATGACCACCACCACAACCTAAATCTAAAACAACCGCATTTGGGTATTTCTCAATTTCTTTGATAAATTTATCAAATTCGACCCCTTCAGAATGAGCGGTGCTATTCAAATAACTTAAAGATTTATTGTGGTACTGCTTTAAATTAATCTCATGTTGATTCAACATGGCTTATTCCTCTTTTTCGATAAACTAAACATAGAAGAAAAAGCTGATAAAAAATAATGATTAGTTTTTAAATAATTAATAACTTAAAGTTATTAATAGGTCGTAAAATTCACTATAAAGACAAAGAAACCACCTGCCGGTGGTTTCTTGAAGTAAAGAACAAGTTCATATTGAAAAATTTACTTAGATATAAATTTTATATTGAATTTTCTAGCTTGTTTTCGAACCTCAGGATTAGAAGGTAAATTAAATGGACTTGAACGCCATATAGCTTTTTCAATACTTGATTTAAACTTTGGGTCTTCTTTATCAAGAAAAATAATTTGCTCAATTTGACCTGTGTCAGTTAAAAAAACTTTAACACTAGCACTCATACCAGATGAAGATGATGGGACATCCCAAGTTCGAAAGATTTTTTTCTGATATTGTTGCTTATATTTTTCAGCTTCTAATATCGTTTTATCATCATTACTTTTTGGTGATGATAATGACTTAGTATTAATTGCGCACCCGCATAATAAAAATATAGAAGTAAAAATAATGATACTTTTCATTTATAAAACCAATTTTTTCAATGATTAAAATTTAACATTTTATCTTTTTAAAAACCACCAAACTGGTGGTTTTATACTTAGCAGCTTTTACTAAATAGTAATGCTAGTAAATTTAATATTTCAGCTAATTGACCAGTTTATTTAGTTTAACTATTCAATTTCAAATTTTGTTCACTTATTAAAATGCTACCTCATAACGTGAATTGATATTTGAATGTTCAGGCATGTTAGCAATATCTTGCTCAGTAAAAATTCCATGCTCAGGTACTTTCGTTCCATTAAATGCGGTATTCACCGGAGTAATTGGTGACTTGCTAACATAATTTTCATCAGCTTTATGGGTGAGTGATGCACAACCATTCAGCGTCAGTACCACGGCAAAAGCGAATAACAATTTTTCCATACAGCCTACCCATTGTTGTAAAAAACAAAACAATCTATCAAATTAAACAAAAATTGTCACATATTTAAAACGATCATACTTTGATCGAATTTTAACAAATCTTAATAAAATGCAAACCAATTTGCATAAAATGTTAAATTGTGTAAAATACCTAAATAATTTAACGATATGCTTTAACTTATGGCTTTTCTACTTTTTTTATTTTTATTATTTACATTCGTGCTTCTTTTAAATGCTCACTATAAATAAGTGGAGTATTTAGCTGTAAGCTATTATTTTGATGCATATTTTATTAGTTTAAAAACAAGAATATTTTCTTCTCAGTAAGCCAACTTTTCAGTTTAAATTTATACAAAGAATAAAAAGCCCGCTTTGTAAGCAGGCTCTACCCTTTTGATTTTTTGCGCTGATCATTCAGGACTTTTGCTGTTTGTGACAGCGATCGGATATTACACTTATACTTAAATATTAAAAAGAATAATATTATTTAAATTGATGTTTTTACTCATCAAGTTCTATCGGATCACCGTCTTCAGGACGAATATGTCTTGTTCCTTCATCGGCAGGATCAACACTAGATCCATCCTTAGTGATCGAGTTATACATTTCATCCTCTTTTTTATCGTCTATAAATTCTTCATCTTCAAAATCAAGAGGCTCTTCATCATCTTCAAAGTTTAAAGGCTTTTCTTCATCTATCATGTGATTCATCCTTTTTAAGTTATGTCATCTCATGCTCAATTAAATACCGGATATATTCAACAGTGAACACACATCATTTATGTAACGAACACTTAAGAAATATTAAAAGATATAAAACTAAAAAGATGTTATTCGAAGTACTTTAAGAATTCCTCAATAACACGCAAACATTCAAAACTTTCATGAGCGTTCGCTAACCTCCCCATTCATGTTTTGACTTTATACAAAAAGCTTTCTTCGACCAAAGTCCCGCATTCACTCCCGTACCCGTTTGTTTTCGCCATAAACTGCAATGACAGTAATAAATAGTTTTCATTTAAAGAAATATAGAAATTTTCTTGATTACATAAACAAGAACCGATGTTACTCATATAGCGTATTTAATTCATCACTATGAAATTTTAATAATCGTTTTAAATATTTATTATGTATATATTTTTATTATTTAAAATAAAATATAACCAATTGATTTAATTTAAATTTTAAAAAAGATATTGATATGTAAAGCTTTTTTGTATTATAAGATAAAACATGATTTTTAATAACACTTGAGTAATTAATAGTCATTGAAATATTGGGAATAAACCTTATATTGAGTACAGGTTCATACCTTAACTGAGGAAAAGCTCATGAATAAATTATTGGTTGCAGTATTCACTGGAATGGTATCTCTTGCCGGCTTCAGTGCTCAAGCTGCAACACCTGAGCAAGAATGTCAAAAATTGCAAGATGATTACAATTTGATTTATGCATCAAAAGGCTTTTGCTTTAAAGACCAAGATGCTAAAGAAAAATATGGTAATGAAAACTGTCATACGACTAAGCCAAAATTCTCTGATAAAGAGCAGCAACGTCTAGACGCAATTAAAGAACGTCAAAAAGAATTGAAGTGTAAATAGTACTTAAAGGAATAATTCATGGCATATGATGATCAAAATATCTTCGCAAAAATTTTACGTGGTGAACTTCCAGCGATAAAACTCTATGAAGATGATCAAGTTCTAGCTTTTATGGATATTATGCCCCAAGCCGATGGTCATGCATTAGTTATTCCAAAAACTCCTGCAGTAACTTTACTTGATTTACCCCCTGAGGCAGCAGCTTACACCATCCAGATTGTGCAAAAGATTGCGAAAGCAATGGAAACAGCACTAAACCTAGATGGTATTGTTCTCATGCAATTATCTGGCGCCGCTGCTGGACAAACTGTCCCTCACGTTCACTTTCACCTAATTCCAACAAATGTTCACCAGCTTGGTAAACATGCTGCGCAATTAGGAGATCAAGATAAAATCAAGGCTTTAGCCGAAAAAATTAAAGCAGCTCTTTGATTTAAAGAGTTAAAAGCGGAGCTTAGGCTCCGCTTTTTTTATTTAAAAAGTGTAATAAAATCAAAATAAAATAAAGTATTTCTAATTCTTATTTGTCATAAAACTGTCATTTCTTCTTCACTCCACTGTCACAAAGTTTACAGATACTTCTTAGCAAGTTGGTGAGCTTCTGTAACTTTTTGTACATAAGCCAACTACAAAATAAAAGTTAGCTAGGCATACGCCATTTAAAAATACCTTTTGGAGAAATCTCAATGAAGAAATTGCTTCTCGCTGCCGCAGTTGCAACTCTAAGCGTAAACGCGGTGCAAGCAGCGCCAACTTTGTACGGTAAACTCAATGTTACCATTGACCAAGTTGACAACAAAAATTTCGATGGTAAAAGTGACGTTACCGAAGTTAACTCTAACGCGTCTCGTATTGGGGTAAAAGGCGAAGAGAAATTGACTGATAACTTATCAGCAGTTTATTTAGCTGAATGGCAAATTAATGCTGATGGTGATGGTACAGATCTTGGTCAACGTAACCGTTATATCGGTATCAAATCAAATAATGTTGGTACATTGAAAGTTGGTAAATTTGACTCTTACTTCAAAAATGCCGCTGGTAACTACCAAGACATCTATAACGACCACACTATTTTAGATATTACCAACACAATGTATGGTGAAGAACGTCTAAATAACGTTATTGGTTTTGAATCTGATCCTAAACTTCTTGCTGGCGTAACATTCAACGTGATGTTCCAACAAGGTGAAACGCCTGCTGATCCAACTCCAGGCGCATCTGGTAACGATGACAAACGTAATGGTTTTGGTGACTCAGTTTCAGGCTCTCTCGGCTACGAAAATAAAGACATTGGTTTAGCATTGGCTGCTGCTGCTAACTACAGCGTACAAGGTAAATACAATGCTTATGGCCTTAGCAATATCTTCTCTGATGCTTACCGTGTAACTGGTTCTTACGATTTTAGCAAGCTTGGTGCAACTGGTCTTGTGTTGGGTGGTTTATGGCAACATGCTGAACCAACTGATGAGTTGACTAAATATAAAGGCTTACAAGAAGATGCATGGGTTGGTGCTATAACTTACAAAATTGGTGAAACACCTTTTGTTGTAAAAGGACAATACCAATCATCTAAAGCTTCTGTAGATGGTCAACAAGATCGTAAAATTGATCAATACGGCGTAGGCTTAGACTACAAAATCAATAAACAAGCACGTTTCTACGGTATTGTTGCTCAACAAAAACGTGACTGGCTTGCTCAAGACGACAAACGTACTGTTGTAGGTGCTGGTATGGAATATAACTTCTAAGTTATTAACCATCCTTCATAAAGTAAAAGGGCGCAAGCCCTTTTATTTTTTAGTACATACTAAAAAAGCCGATATAAAAATGATCGGCTTTTTTTAAAGTATATCTCTTATTTTAAGAAACCACTGACCAGATTCATCACATTTTGAATGTCTTGATTTGCTTCTTGATGATCTGTACTGTCACCCTGAGGTGTTAAAGAGTCAATAACCTGAGGTAACACAGATGCGATCGCACCATAAACTTGTTCTTTTGGCGCTTGAGCCTGCTGGGCAACTTGCTCAATATCTGCTGGGTTAAATAGGCTTTGTAATTGCTGGGTAGGAACTTCACTATTACTTTGATTTGGGTCAACCCAACTTTGAACTTGGCTACCTAAGCCAGCGCCTTTTAACTTTTCTAAAGCAGCTTGTAATCCACCTTGTTGTTGAACCCAACCTAAAATTAAAGGTACAACCGCAATTAATAAACTTTGTACGCCACCACCTGTTTGAGGTGCATTGTTGTTGCCTGTCACTTGTCCCAATACCGAACCTAATACACCACCTAGACCGCCTTGAGCACCAGAAGAAGTATTACCGCCCATTTGTCCCAATACAGAACCTAAAATTCCACCCAAACCACCTTGACCTGATGCTTGCTGGTTCCCACCTAAAGCTTGCTGAGCCAAAACTTCTACAATACTGCTTAAATTTGTCATGTGTATCTCTTATGCATGATTTATACATGAGCATACGCGGATTCTTATGAACACAGCAAAAGCCAAATTGTTAAATTTTGAAAGAGATTTGCTTACCTTTTACCAGCGAAATTTATTCCAGTTCTCTGGGTTCGCCCAAAATTTTGAATTAAACCAGTCTGGCACATGTTTATAGGTCAAAATGTTAAATTGCCATAAAGCAAAATCACTATCATGTGATGTTTTATCAATAAGTTGCGTGAAGCCTAAAGAACGTAATAGCTGTTCATCACTGCGTTTGCTTACCACAACAATCCGTTTTGCCAACAAATCTCTTAGCTTCACTAATAATTGTGACTTTTGAACATCGCCAATGTTTTGCATTTCATCTGTATCAAACAATACAAAACCCAAGTCATAACGCTGAGTAAAAGGCAGACTTAAAAGCTCAGTTACGGTAAAATAGTGCAATTGAATTGCGTTATTCTGGTCAATTTTCTGGCCAATACAAAGTGCAGTATGAATGGGCTGTTCGTTTGATAAATCGTCTAGCATAGAAGTGATGACATTTTGTTCAGCCATAACTGCAACCCTTAATTGAAAGATGTGAGTTTAAACTTTATGGAACTACAAGGCATTTGCCATAAAATGCATGCAGGCCTAAAAGATGCTAGTGTAACTGATCAACAGACAACCAAGGCAAATGTTGAATACAAATTTGTATTAGACCGTTCAGAAATTGATCTTCCTTTTAATTTAGGACAAGAACTAGAAATCGAATGGACAGGTAATATCTATTGCACTTCATGTGGCACTAAAACACCGAAGTCTTATTCTCAAGGTCACTGCTTTAAATGTTTTAAAACAAAAGCTGAATGTGACCTATGCATTATGAAACCAGAAACATGCCACTACCATTTAGGTACATGTCGTGAAGATGACTTTGCCCATAATGTTTGTTTCCAACCCCATATTGTGTACTTGGCAAATTCGAGTGCTTTAAAAGTAGGTATTACTCGTGTTAGTCATATGCCAGGTCGTTGGTTAGATCAAGGAGCAACTCAGGCTTTACCAATTATGAAAGTTGGATCACGCCGTTTATCTGGTCAGCTTGAAACGATGTTTGGTTCTTTAATTGCTGACAAAACTGATTGGCGTAAACTCCTTAAGGGTGAAGCTGAACCTCTTAAACTGACAGAACAGCGTGATCAATTAATCGAGGAGTTTGCACCAAAAATTCAAACGATTCGTGAGGAGTTTAGCCAAAATCTTGAATTTAACGAAACTGTTGAATTATTAGAAGAAGAGTTACCGCGCGAATTTGTCTACCCAGTAGAACAATATCCTGAGAAAATTAAATCTCTAAACCTAGATAAAACACCAAAAATTCGCGGTGTGTTACAGGGTATTAAAGGCCAATATTTAATCTTTGATATTGGTGTGATCAACATTCGTAAATATACAGGTTACGAGCTTATTATACGTGCCTAGATAAGTTTTAAAGCCCCTAAAATGGGGCTTTTTTACTTTTCAAGTACTTTTAGGATTTCTTGAACTGGATCTTCTGTATTTCCAGAAATAAGCTGTTTATGCATGGTTAACTGTTGCATCACTTGAATTTGAGCTGTCTCAACATTCATTAGTTTCTCTATTTCAGCGGCTAAATTTTCTGGTGTGGCATCAGCTTGAATCAGCTCTTCAATGACTTTCTTACCCGCAATAATATTAGGCAAAGAATAATAAGGAATTTTGACCAAAAGCTTAGCAATTATATAGGTCAACCAATGCAACTTATAGAAAGTGACCATCGGTCTATGCATGAGCATGGCTTCTAAAGTCGCCGTTCCAGAAGCTAACGCAATAATATCACTTGCATTCATGACCATACGACCAATTTTAGATTCACTATCAGTATTTTCTAAAATATGAATAGAAGCCTTTAAATGAGGTGCTAGTTGTTGAACACCCTGCTCAATCTGTTGCTTACGGGCATCATTAATTGCCGGAATTAAAAACTGGATGTCTGGATATTTGGTATGCAAAATATTAGCAGCACCCAGCAACATAGGAAGAAGTCGCTCAACTTCACCTTTACGGCTACCTGGTAACAAAGCAATATGCTTTTGATTTTCATTAAGGCCTAATTGCTGTTTGGCAATTTGAATTGGATTTTCAAGTGGTAATTGTCTAGCTAATGGATGACCCACAAATGCCGCTGGAACTTCATATTGTTCATAAAAAACTTTTTCAAACGGAAATAAGCAAAGTACTAAATCGATACTTTGTTTAATGCCGTGAACACGTCCTTGGCGCCACGCCCAAACAGATGGACTGACATAGTGAACTGTTTTTATTGGAAGATTCTTCTCTTTAATACTTTTTGAAAGTCTGAGGTTAAAATCAGGTGCATCAATACCAATAAAAATATCAACCGGATGCTGAGTCCATTGATTAATTAAACCATCTCGTACGGCGAACAATTTTTTTAAGTCTTTTAATACCTCAACAATCCCCATCACAGATAGAGTTTCCATCGGGTAATAACTATTAAAACCTTCAGCAATCATTTGGGGTCCACCGATTCCCTCAAACTCAGCATCAATTCCTTGCTCGCGGAAATTACGCATAAGTTTGACACCTAGCGTATCTCCAGAAACTTCCCCAACTACAATGCCTATTTTAAGTTTTCGATTTGCCAAGTCGGTTTACCCAAGAATTTGAAATAATGCATTCTAGCATAGAGGTTTATTAATCTTGAACTTGCTAGATACATGCTGGCGAAAGTCTGTCTCCGCACGCCATAATCTAGAATTACACTCATTCACTATATTTTAATCAAAATTAACAATGCAATTTGAATTGTAGCTTACATTCACAAACAATAAAATAAATGAGAATTATTTACATTATCTTTACTATTATGACCTTCCCACCTCGACCATTTAAACTTTCTGTAATCGCTTGCGCGATTTGTTATGTAAATCTCACTTATGCTCAAGACACAGATGTGCAATCTTTGCAGACGATACAAGTTAAAGCATCCAATGCTGAGCAGTCTTCTGAACAAACAAAAGCATATAATGTTAAAAACTCTAGTAGTGCAACCAAGCTTAATATAGAAGCTAAAGAAACGCCTCAAACTATTAATGTCGTTACTCGTCAACAAATTGAGGACTTTGGCCTTACCAGCACCCGAGATGTTCTAAACAACACACCCGGAATCACAGTTACTAATCAGGAAACCGAGCGAACTACTTATATGGCTCGTGGTTTCGAGATTTCAAATATATTGACTGACGCCGTAGGTTTTCCCCTCTCAGGTTATAACTACAACAACACCAATCCTGATACTTATTTTTATGATCGTGTAGAAGTCGTTAAAGGTGCTGACTCTTTAACGAATGCATTTGGTGACCCAAGTGCAACCATCAACAATATTCGAAAACGCCCAACTCAAGAATTTCAAGCAAGTGGCGGTGTAAGTTACGGGTCTTGGGACACTCAGCGTTATGAGGCTGACGTCTCTGGCTCAATTCTACCGAGTGGAAAAGTCCGTGGTCGCATTATGGGCTATGAACAAACTGGCGATTCTTACCTTGACCGATATTCTTCAGAAAAAAATGGTTTCGCTGGTATTGTTGAAGCTGATTTAACAGATACCACGTTACTTACCGTAGGTTATAGCCAAGAAAAAAATAAACCGAATGCAAACAATTGGGGCGCTCTACCCTTACTCGATGCCAATGGTAAACAAATTTCTTATAATCGCTCCTATAACCCAAACCCTGACTGGGCACATTGGGATAATGAAACGCAAAATGCTTTTGTTGAATTAAAACAGAAAATTAATGATCAATGGGCAGCTAAGCTGACTTATAACTATCTTGATAGTAAACACAATAGTCGCCTTCTTTATTATTATGGTTATCCAAAAGCTGATGGTTCAGGAGTGTCTTTGACACCATGGGGTGGTCAAGAGCATCAAGAACAACATGCTGTAGATTTTAATCTTGAAGGAACTTATAAACTTTTTAATCGAGAACATGAAGCAACTTTAGGCTATAACTATGTACGCAGTCGTCAGCATGATAATCAATCTACGGGAACAATTAACGACACCAATGTTATCAATTCTACCACTACAAATTGGGCAAGCTGGACACCTCAATCTATAACATGGTCAGATTTCACGGAAGCAGCGAACTATACGCAAAATATAGATTCAATTTATGCAGCTACACGTTTACATCTCAACGAAGATTTAAAACTTTTGCTTGGCGCAAACTATGTGCGAGCTGAGAGTAAAGGCGAAAGCTATGGTTCACCCATGGAATATAGTGAAAGTAAAGTTTCACCTTATGCAGGCTTAACCTATAACTTTACGCCTGAATATACAGGTTATATGAGCTATACCTCTATTTTCCGTCCTCAAACTGGTATCGACCAAAATACCAATCAAGCTTTGAAACCTGTTGAGGGTAAAAGTTATGAAATGGGGGTAAAAAGCTCATGGCTAGACGACCGTTTAACAGGTACTTTTTCAGTATTTAAAACTGAGCAAAATAATTATCCGCTACGCAACTCAGACGGAAATCCATTTAACCGAAAAGTACCAACCAGTGATTTAGAATCACAAGGTGTTGAAGTTGGCTTATCAGGTCAAATCACTGATAACGTCAATCTTGCTTTTGGCTATGCTCAATTTAGTATTAAAGATATTAAAAATGGTGGTGAAGCGAGAACGTATAATCCGAACCAAACCCTTAACTTGCTGACGACCTATACACCATCTGTTTTACCTAAGCTGAAAGTTGGTGCAGGGCTACAATGGCAAGACGCCGTGAAACTATATGACTCGACAGCAAACAGCACCATTAAACAAGATTCCTATGCCTTAGTGAATTTAATGGCGAGCTATGAGGTGAATAACCACATTACGCTTCAAGCCAATGGAAATAATATTTTCGATAAGAAATATTTGTATAGTTTCCCTAATGGTCAAGGTTTTTATGGACCCTCAGCTAACTATACGGTTGCTGTAAAATTTAAATATTAATCGCATAGCCAACTCCTATTTAGGAGTTGGCATTCATCTTATTTTTGTTTATGTGCCAGTAAAGATGTCCAAAACTTTAAATCTCCCTATGTCATATCGCATAAAAGTTTTCTATCGATTCTTAGTCGTTTTCGGTATGGGTTATGTCTGTATGGCTTATTTAAGTCTTGGTCTTACTGGCATTTTTCATTTGACCCTAGACAAACCTGAAGCCATTTATTTGGCAGCATTTATCTCTATTTTATTTTATGTACTTTTCGTGATTATAGGTTTCTGCATTCAATCACTTTTGAAACTCACTGGACTATCAATTGCGTTATGTCTTCTTTTCTTTTTTGTGACACGGATGGTGAGTTATGCATAAAGGTATACGCCAATCTATGGCATGGCTACATTCATGGACTGGATTAATTTTTGGATGGCTCGTATTTGCTATTTTTTTAATGGGAAGTTTGTCGTATTACCGCCATGAAATTAATTTATGGATGCAACCAGCACTTGCACAGTACGAAATAAAACAAGATGTAGCAGTTAAAACAGCATATCAATATTTACAAAAACACGCTCCAGATGCCAAGTCTTGGTATTTAACTGTTGCTACCGCAGAAAGCCCCGTTAACACCATGTATTGGGAAAAACCTGACGGTGGTTATGGCAATGCCACACTCGATGCAAACACAGGTCAAGAACTAAAACTTTCGGCAACCGAAGGTGGTGACTTCTTTTATCGTTTCCACTATCAACTTTTTGGTGTTCCGATATTCATTGGACGGCTAATTGTATCTTTAGCAGCTTTTATTATGTTGATCGCCTTAGTCTCAGGCATTATTACCCATAAAAAAATCTTTACCGATTTTTTTACATTACGCACCTTTAAGTCTCAGCGTTCATGGCTAGATTTTCACAATGTATCATCTGTTCTTGCACTGCCCTTCTTTTTGACTATTACTTTTACAGGCTTAGCTATTTTCTTTTATTTATATCTTCCTTGGGGAATGCAAAAACTCTATCCAGAGAATCCATATCAATATTTTACCGAAATTCGCACAAAGGCTGCGTCTGAAAACCAATCGATTCAACCTGCTCAAAACTTAGCTATTGAGAAGTTATTGAGTCAAGTTCAGCAACATTGGGGAAATCAAACTTTAGCAACTATGAGTGTTAAAAACCCAAATACGAATCAGGCTCAAATTACGTTTATTCAGCAAGAAGACCGCTCCATTACTCATAATCAAGCGCAAATCATCTTAGATGCTACAACTGGCAAAGTCTTAAGTGATACACGTAATCAAAGTGCCGTTGCCACACTTTATGCGGGAGTATATGGTTTGCACATGGCAACTTTTGCTCAACCTTTACTTCGCTTAGGATTATTTTTCTCAGGCATTTTAGGTTGTGTGATGATTGCGTCTGGCTTGTTACTTTGGAGCCTTAAACGCCAACTTCAAAATAAAAATACTAAGTTTCATTTCGGGCACTATTTAGTTGACCGTTTAAATGTTGCCACATTTGTAGGCTTGCCTTGTGCAACCCTTGCTTATTTATATGCGAATCGATTGTTTACCGTCACCATAACTACAATCAATTATGAAATTTATAGCTTCTTTTTAGTCTGGCTCATGAGCCTAATTATTGCATTAACTACTAAAAAGCAGTATTTGTGGCGAACTCAATTGAGTATTTTTATTTTGCTTTGTATTGTACTTCCAATCTTAAATCTAAGTTATTTAATCAAATATGATTATATTCAAAGCCTAGGTGATTATTGGATGTTTGCCCGTATAGACGTATTTTTATGGATATTTGCAGCTTTAGCACTTTTCATATTCTGCAAAATTAGACCTATTCAGCATAAAGCTACACAAAAAATTCAAAAGAAACTGAGTAAGTTAAATATTGAGGTGAATTCATGATGATTATTGTGTTTACCCTGACTGTGCTAGGTATGTATTTACTATTCATATCGAGCGAGAAATATCGCTCACCGAAATCAACTGGTTATTTCAAATCCTTAGCTCAAAAATATTATTCATTGTTAAGAATATCCGCTTATCTGTTGTTTGTTTTGAGCGGATTTATTCTTATCAAAAAAAATGGCTTATCTATTGGTTTTGTGAGCTGGTGGATATTTGCATCACCTTTAACTTTTGCTCTGATACTTTTAATTAATCCACTCAAGCCATCAAAGTAATCTCTTTATTAAAAATAATGATTAAAAATAAAACAAACTAAGTAATATTTGCATTGCTTAGCTTTTTTTTGCATAAGTAAATCATTATTCATGACAAAAGTTTATCTCTAAAAGGAATAAGATATCTGCGTTTCGTGATAAGTGGCGATAAAGATGTCTGGTGCTTTTGAATTTATCTTAGCGGGTATGTTAGTTGGTTTCTGTGTAGGGATTACAGGAGTTGGTGGTGGGTCATTAATGACACCAATTTTAATTGGCCTTTTTAGAATTGAACCTCATATCGCAATTGGTACTGATTTACTTTATGCCGCAATTTCAAAGTTCTGTGGATCAATGGTTCACGCAAAGAAATTGAATATCGTGTGGCCTATCGTTTTATGGCTCGCAGTCGGTAGTATTCCTGCTTCTTTCGTTACCACTTGGGTACTCGAGCATTATTTAAGTCAATCTACGCACTATAAAGCCGTATTAACCATGGTGTTAGGCTTTATGCTGACTTTGACGGGTGTTTCTATTATTTTCCGCTCTCGTATTGAGAAGTTTTTTAGTAAATTCCGCAACAAAGAAACTGCTCATAGTGAAAATGAACAATTAGCTATTCAAAATAAGCGTACCTACATTGTGATTATGGGTATCATTTTAGGTGTATTCGTAACACTATCATCTGTTGGTGCTGGTGCCTTTGGAATTATGGCACTCGTGATTATGTTCCCGAACTTGCCAATGATTCGAATTATTGGATCAGATGTTGTACATGCCGTATTACTTACTCTAGTTGCTGGTCTTGGGCATATGAGTGCAGGTAATGTCGACTTTATGTTGCTTACATGGTTATTGGTAGGTTCAATTCCTGCAATTATTGTAGGAACATTAATTAGCTCTCGCATGCCTGAACGTTTAATCCGTAAAATTTTAGGTATTACTCTATTTGCCCTTGGTGTTAACTTTATGGTTCACCCAGTCAAAGCAAAACCGAAAGCACCTGTGGTACAACAACAAGCTCAAGTTGCTGAAAAAACAGGCAACTCGACTGAAAGATAGTAAAATCAATAGGATTTTTCCAAACTGAAATACCATGCGATGTAGTATTTTCATAATTATTTCATGGTATATTCAGTACACAAAACAACCTTTAGTATGATCGAACCAGTGACAGCAATGACTACACATTTAAATTCCGTTTCAAAGCCAGATATCGACGACGTTAATATTAAAAGCATCCAAACTCTTGTAACACCAGCTGAACTTAAGTCAGAACTTCCTTTATCTGATGTTGCTTCACAAACTGTTCTAAAAGGCCGTGAAACTATTCGCGATATTTTGGACGGTTCTGATAAGCGTTTGTTTGTCGTTATTGGTCCTTGCTCTATTCATGATCCTAAAGCTGCTCACGAATATGCTGATCGCTTAAAAGCACTAAGCGAAAAGGTTAAAGATACTCTCTATTTGGTTATGCGTGTTTATTTTGAAAAACCACGTACGACAATTGGTTGGAAAGGTCTAATCAATGACCCAGACATGAATGACTCATTTAATATCGAAAAAGGTTTACGTATTGGTCGTAAGCTTTTGCTTGAGTTAAATGAAAAAGGTTTACCTTGTGCAACTGAAGCACTTGATCCTAACTCGCCACAATACTACCAAGACTTAATTTCATGGTCTGCTATTGGTGCGCGTACAACCGAGAGCCAAACTCACCGTGAAATGTCTTCTGGCCTATCATCTCCAGTAGGTTTTAAAAATGGTACAGATGGCGGTTTAACTGTTGCAACCAATGCCATGCAGTCTGTTAAATATGGTCATAGCTTCTTAGGCTTGAACGAAGACGGTCAGGTTTCAATCATTAATACAAATGGTAACCCTTATGCGCACGTTGTATTACGTGGCGGTAATGGTAAGCCAAACTACGATGCTGGCTCTGTTGCAGAAGCAGAAACTGCTTTAGCGAAAGCAAAAGTTAGCAATAAGATCATGATCGATGCAAGTCATGCTAACTCAAATAAAGACCCGTACTTACAACCACTTGTTCTTAAAAATATTACTGAACAAATTTTAGATGGTAATAAGTCAATCGTAGGTATTATGGTTGAAAGCCATTTAAAAGGTGGTCGCCAAGATATTCCTGAAAACCTTTGTGACCTTGAATATGGTAAATCAGTAACTGATGGTTGTATCGATTGGGAAACTACTGAAAAGACATTGCTTGAAATGCATGAAGCTTTAAAAGATGTTTTACCAAACCGTTAATTCATCTTTTTAAGATTGAAAATTAAGCCCTCAAAAATGAGGGCTTTTTTTATTTTGTTTGGGCGGAGTTCAATATCAAAATAAGTAAAAATAACTCAACATAAAAGTAAAAAGCAGTACAGTTTCACTAATCTCAATTGCTGCGCCGACAGTATCGCCTGTAATACCACCTATTCGTTTTATAAATAAGTGTCTTAAATAAACAAGACTGCTTAAAAAGCCAATAATCGTAATAAGCCCTTGCAATTCCCAATACAATGGCAATAGCAGAACGAACCCAGTTATTATCCATGAAGCCATTTTAGGTAAATGATCTGTCAAAGAACGCCCTAAACCTTTTTCACGAACATATGATGTAGTTAAAAACAAAATAGACGGTACAACGCGTCCAACTATAGGTACAAGTATTAAAAATAGTGTTTGATGTTGTTCAATCAACACATAGATCAGTACAAATTTGAGTAAACAAATGATAACTAAGCTCAGTACTCCAATTGGACCACAACTTGGGTCCTTCATGATTTGTAAAGTACGTTGTTTATCACCAAAACCACCTACCCACGCATCGGCAGTATCAGCTAACCCATCTAGATGCAATCCACCAGTCAACCAAATCCATAAAGTGAGTATGATTGAGGCAAGTAGAACAATAGGGAGTTTAGCCAAAAGACAGGTGAAAATAAAAAGTATGCCACCGATAATCAGCCCAACCAGTGGATAAAACAAAATAGCTCGACCATTTTGTTGCGCCGTTGGTATTGTTTTTAACTCAATAGGCAGAACAGTTAAAAATTGCAATGCAATCCAAAAAGGTGTCATATCCCACTCTCTAACTGAACTATATTTAAAAATAAACTGAATTATGAAGAAATAAAAATGGGAATAGCAATCCCTATTCCCATGAAAGACTTTAAAAACTGAAAATCTATTGCATTTGATAGCACTGTTTCAATTTAGTGTAGTCATAGTAAAAACTTGTTGGTGTGTAACGTGCATAATTACATGCAGACTTAAATAACGTCTCTTTTTCGTTATACAGCATCTTCACTAAAGTATTACCTTGGTTATTTTGGTAAATATCCCACTGTACATTGGCTGCCATAGGTGAAACTACTTCACCACGCCATGTGCTTGTTGAATAGTTATAAGTCTGGCGTAGGGGTAAAGGCTGCATCATATTATGCAGATCTAAACTGGTCGCTAGAGGAATAATAATTTCAGCATGAGCAAAACGTAAAACTGCTTTATATGGTTGGGCTTTATTTACAACTGCATCAACTTGTTGAAATAAATCTTGTTTGAGGCCTTGTGCAATTTCACTTGTAACTTGATTTGACTCTGTGAAACTTGGGCCTTTTTCATAAAAATCATTGGCATCATTAAATTCAGCATAAAATTTTGCGGCGTCTAAAGGCATATATTTATCAAAATCAACACCTTTTAACTCATCTTTCATACCACCAGAAATAGAATAAAGCTCATAAATATAAGCCGCAGCATCTACTGCACTAGCAATGGTATTTTTACCTTTACCCTTTTCTGTAATTTGTTCGCCTTTAGGTGAAGTTACTGTAAAAGACCCATTATTGCTAAAACTATAACCTGTTGTACCAAGCTTTTTAATAAAGTCTGCTTTAAAAATTGGAATGAGTACGGTCTGAGCAGTTTTTTCTGCCTGAGTATTCTTCGATAACTCACTTAACTTTTGAGCTAAATCTTTATTGTTTGCTTCAAAATCTTGATAGGCCTGGCTTGCATCATAAATTTTCTGTTGGGTAGCAGTTAGTGGTTGAGTTAAGTCTTCAGCCGCATTTAAGCTATGAAAGTAAAGTTTAAAACGATCAACACCATTATCTACAAGACTAGGAACGCTTGAACTCGATAAACTGGTATAAGACGTTGGCATTATCTTATCTCTCAGCTGAGGCTGTTGTTTAATAAGTTCAGCAGTGAAGAATTTAGCACTATCCACCGCACGATCTACCCCAGAACTTTGTACCAATATAGATGCTTGAGAGTTTACAAGTGTTGGTAAACGTTGTAATAGGCGATCGGCAATGCCACGGTGTTCTAAAATACCAGTCATGGTTTCATTTCCGTAACCATACTGGCGAATACATTCAACACCATAACCTAACAGGATATTGGCTTTCATCATTGCTTCTAAGTCAGCACCTAACTGCTCACCTAACGGCGTTAAAGCATTTTCTGCTTTTGCCTGTTTCCATAAATTATAAAGTGCTAAATCATACTTAAGACTTGAGAGTCCTCGTGAACCGTGACGTGCAACTAGCTCTGTAAAAACTGGTTGGAACCCATTGGGTGCTTGTTCATAGCTTTTTAGATCTTGTTGCGGTTGATAAGGTGTTTTGGTTTGATAATATTTGGATGAGTTTGTAGATGGTGTAGTTTGAACTTCTTGATCATCATTGTTATTGCAAGCCGCGAGTAATATGGATGTGGCAATCAACGTCGTTTTAAATAAAATATTCATAAGTTAGATAGGCTATTAATAAGAAATACCCCTAGCTTAGTTTTTAGCAATTACAGTTCTATTAAACGGACTTAAATATCTTCATAAAAATAATAACTTACAATTGTATAAAAATATAAAACCACTATTTCAAGATAAAAGTTAATTGTTCTTCTTCTTCAAAAAATTCGAATGAGTATAATTTTCCAAGTTCTGCCTGCATTTTTAGCAAGTCATCTAAAGGTTGTTGCTGTGCTAAGCAAGACAATAGCTTAATCACGCCTCCATGTGTAACGACTAATGCATGTTGCCAGTTTTGTTTTCGCATCTCTAAGAGTAAATCTTGAAAGCCTTTCAAAATCCTCGTTTGAAATTGCATTAAGGTTTCTGCCTGTGGTGGACAATATTGACTCGGTTTCTGCCAGAAATTTGCAAGTAGTTCGGGTGAAGTTTCGTAAATTTGCTGAGTTGATACACCCTCCCACTCACCAAAATACATTTCCTTTAAGTCATGATTTAGAAGTAAAGGCAGCTGAGTTGTCTTTGCAAGTTGTTCAGCAAAACAAGCACATCGTTTTAATGAAGAACTTACAATGACATCCCATGTCTGGTCTGTAACTTGCTCAATGGTTGACTGCATTTGCTGCCAACCATTTGCTGTTAACTCATCATCCAAATGCCCACGTAGAGTATGGCTATACTGACTTTCGCCATGTCTGAGTAAATCGATTCTAAATTTACCCAATTTTATCCCCGCTTACAGCAGCTTGGGCAAAGGTAGCCATTTGATTATGTAATACACATGCCATTTTAACTAATGCCAATGCAGCACCAGCACCACTACCTTCACCTAAACGCAAGTTCATCTTTAAAATAGGGTCAGCATTGAGTTCCTGTAAAATACGTTGGTGGCCATATTCAGCCGATTGATGACCGAATAACATCCAGTCACGTACTTTAGGGTTCATCCGCACAGCGCATAAAGCGGCTACAGAACTAATAAAACCATCCACAATAATAGGTAAACCGACTTGTGCACATCGAATATAAGCACCGGTAATTGCGGCAATTTCCAAACCACCGACGGCGCATAATGTTTTGAAGACATCACCAACGACATGTTTATGATGAAGTTCTATTGCTTTCTCAATGACTTCAATTTTATGTCTTAACTGATCGGCACCTATTCCTGTCCCTACTCCAGTCAATTGCTCGGCAGTATCATTTAGTAAAAGACAAGCTAAGGCAGAAGCAGAACAGGTATTCCCGATTCCCATTTCACCTGCAATATAAATATCTGCGCCGTCGGCTTTAGCAGTATCTACACTATTTTTTCCCAACTCTAAGGCAGCACGGCATTCATCAGCATTCATTGCGGATTGTTTAGCAAAATTTGCAGTCCCAGCACGAATACAGTGACGTTCAACACCTGCGTATTCATATGCTTCGCCCACTGTGCCACAGTCAATCACTTGTAAATGAGCTTCATGATATTTAGCAAGTACACTAATTGCTGCGCCACCCGTCGTGAAGTTTTGCAACATTTGACGGGTAACAGCTTGAGGATATGCAGAGATATTTTCTTCAACTACGCCATGATCACCGGCAAAAATTGTAATCCATGGATAGTTAACATGAGGATTTGCATTTGATTGTAAACTAGCAAGTGTAATTGCAATCTGCTCTAAATCACCTAAAGCACCTGTAGGTTTAGTGAGCTGGAGTTGATGTTGTTCAGCTTGTTGCTTTGCGTCCAGATTAGGTTGCTTTACAGATTCTAACCACCAGTTCATTTTACTTCTCACCTTTTAAAATCATTGGAAAACCAGCCACACAAAACACAACTTTATCTGCAATTTGTCCTAACGCTTGATGTAGTCTTCCTGCTTCATCGACAAAACGGCGACTAATTTCGCCGAGTGGCACAACACCAAGCCCTGTTTCATTACTTACTAAAATAATTTCTGACTCAAGTGTAGGTAAAACTTTTAATAGTTGCTCACACTCAAATTGTTGAACACTTTGATCTTCTAAAAGTAACAAATTGGTTAACCAAAGAGTTAAACAATCTACCAAAATAATTTGATTAGGTTGATCAATTTTTTTCAGAGCATTTGCTAAAAATAATGGTTCTTCAATTAAGGACCAATGTGCAGGACGCTGATTTTGATGATGTGCAATTCGACTTTGCATTTCTGGATCAAGCGCTTGCGCTGTCGCCACATAAATCACAGGTAATTGTGTAGATATTGCCGTTTGTTCAGCGAGTCGACTTTTGCCAGAGCGGGCACCGCCCAAAATCAGTTGCAACATGAATCACCTAAAAACAAATGCTGATACGAAAACAGCTTACCTTGTAAAGTTTGAGCTTCATAAAAACCAAACGTTAAATGCTCAACTTTCAGTTCAAATTCAGCGTTTTTGTATTCTACAGGTAATTGAGAAATTTTTTGCAAAATCAAATCACTACTACAGATGTTTTTATATAAGCCTAAGGTGATATGGGGATAGTAATCTAAAGCAGCAATTTCATTAGAAACTATGCCTAATTTTTGACGTATGTGAGATAAAACATTATCGGTATCTTGGATTTCTACAAATAAAGCACTACTAAAACTATCAACTGAACCAATTTTTAATCGAAATGGTGAAATATTTTCTTTTTTTAAAATTTCTCTTTGTTCTGAGAAATCATGGAAACTAAAGTCATCACTATAAACACTAGGTTCATGGGTTAAAAATCCACATATAAATAATGTGACATGATATTGACGGTTATTCGGTTCTAATAAAAATTCTGAAAAATGTGTACGTAAGACATCTAGATAATCAGCTAATTTCTGATCAATAATCTCTAGATACCACAAAGCATAATTTTGACGTCCTAGGTGCCATTCCGGATAATCCCGTATAGTCGTTGGCACCATGAACGTCGTAGGTTTTAGCAGCACAGTTTTAATTCAAAGTCACTTAAGTTTTGTATTAAAACATGTTTGCCTTTCAATTGTAGAGTGTTAAATCATTAAATGCCTTCAGACATATTGTGTAGCTGTCATTCTGGCTTTGTTAGTTTTCATATCCACAAGCTGTTGGTCTTGTTCAGAAAACAAATATTGAATGTGTTGGACCAAATCAACTTCAAGCTGCCTTTTCTGAGTCATATTCAGATCTAATTTTAGAATTTGTTGCTGTAAATGCTGAATAGCAGCATTATCATCAATTTCTAAAAATTGAATCGCATAGGCATAACCTAGAGCAGTACCTTTTAATAAATTTTTATAAGGTAAATCATGACCTATATTCATTTCAATTGATGCCATGACACGTTCATTATGGTTGAGTTTGCGTAATGGATCTCGAGCTACTCGTTGGCACGGATCTTTAAATGCATATTCACATGAGTCTAGAAAACTTTGAGCCATTCGGTTCAGATCTTTTGCATAGTTAGGCAATACAATTGCAAGCCCCTGTTTTACTTCTGTAATTAAGTTTTCTGCAAATGCTTTTACTGAATGATCACCCATAGCAATCCCAATAGATTCATAACCCATTAGTGATGCATACCAAGCAAGCATCGCATGCACGCCGTTCCATAGGCGGTTTTTAATAAGTTGAATATCTGTAATTTGTTCAACCAATACAACCTGACGTAGCTTTTCAAGTAAAGGACTGCCTTTTTCAACATAAATTGGCATATCCGTTTCACTATGGAATAAGATTAAATCCATACTTTGTAAGATATGACCAGGTTGGAAATTACGACGCATATTTTCAACATAAACCGAGGCGTTGTTTTGCTGATCTGGAGTCAGTTTATTGCAGTCTTCAATTTCAATTTGATCTTCTTGTTCAAAATCTTCTAAATGCTGTTCAAGGAAATTATGCTTAATACGAAGTTGACGATATAAATTCTGATTAGAAAGTTTTGAAACCATTCGGTTTACTACAGTGTCGCAAAAGTAATGCTCTTTTAAAATATGCTCAGTCACGTCCTCATCATTCGTTAACTCTAAAAGAGCTTCGCGAAGATGCTTCATCACTAAATATTTAGCACCCACTTTATTTAAAATAATTAAAAAAGTTAGCGGTTCTATACATGTTTCAAGTGGCGAGTTAAAACGGGCGTATAGTCCTTTGGCTATCATTTTTGATTCAGCTTCAATCGCTTGCTCTGGCAAACAAAGTGCAATCAAACTTGAATGAATATACATCTCTAACATTTGTTGCTCATTGTCAGAGTCAACAATCGTCATATTCTCAATACGTTCATCATAAGAAAATTGTCCATAGCGAATACTATAGGTTCCAAACGCATTTACGGCCTCGCGAAAAAGACTATTACGAGTTGAAGCAATTATTTTTCTAGGTTTTGTATATCCATCCCAATGTGACAATATTTGAGCTATATATCCCCCACCAATAGCACCGAAGCCATGTATTCCAACCGTAAGTTGATTCAGACTCTGTGGAAAAGGTTCTTGTATTTCCGGCATATCCATAATAGGAATGAACTGGTCAAGATCGCTTAAAAAGTCATACATCTGATCATAATAAAAATCTGCTTTTTCGAGCATTTCATCATTTGGTTCTTTAATATCTTTTAATAAAATCGTTAGACCTTCAGATGTGTAAGCTGAGGTTAGACCATTTTCAGAATCTTCAAACATTAAACATTGCTTAGTGTTTAAATTAAGTTGGCTTGCTGCTTTTAAAAATATTTCGGGATGAGGTTTTCCCTGTTCCACTTCATCACCACAAGTAATCACATCAAAGAACTTATAAACGTTGGCATTTATTAAATATTCTTCGGCAATTGCTCTACGACTTGAAGTGGCTACGGCCATTCTTAAACCAGATTTTCTTAAACGTTCAAGAACTTGAACTAACCCCTTTTTAATAGGCACGCCGTGTTTACGAATATGCTCAAGCTCCATCTCATCAGCTCTTTTTCTTATTTCTTTATACGGAACATCTACCCCATATAAACGTTGTGCTAGTTTTTCTGCTGTTGTCGCACTTAAACCCAAACATTGCATTAAATATTCGTGTGAAAACTCCTGCCCAATCAGCTCTTGAGATGCTTGTTGCAATGTCTGAAACCGTAAGCGCTCAGTATCAAACATTGTCCCATCCATATCAAAGATAGCTCCATGAACAGATTTTCCATGAAAAATAAGCACGTTTTTACCTCTTTTTTTGATCATGTTTTATTCAGGGTATACAAAAAATTGATTAAAAGGCAGGATGATAATAAATGAAACATTACTGGTTATTTTTTAATCAAAAATATAAGTAATCTGTTACTGAGAGAACTTAAAAACTCTAAAAGGTTGAATAATGAAAATAATTCTGAAACCGAGTTCTAATGCAAAGATAGCAAGCTATCCTTGCTTGCTATCTTTACTTGTTCTTTTTATTGCGCTGATCATGTTTATTTTTCTTAGGTCCATTTACTGCTAAACAAACCTGCATTGTTTTTATTATGTCTTGCAGGTCTACCAATACCAGAAATTTATCTAACTCTTGTTATCTTCTGGTAGAACCAAACCCAACACAATAATGATAATCATTTTCATTTAATAAGTCAATTTATATTGCCCTTATTTTAATCAATCAAGGATATCTACAAATTGCGCCGTCAATATTTGCGCCAGATCATTCGGATTTAGACCAATATCTAGCCCTCTTTTTCCCCCACTTACATAAATTTTATTAAAGTTTTGAGCGGATGCATCAATGACCGTTTTTAATCGTTTCTTTTGGCCTAAAGGACTAATCCCTCCTACTAAATATCCTGTTAAACGTTCGGCATCTTTAGGATTAGCCATTTGTAGTTTTTTACAGCCAACCGCCGTAGCCACCTTTTTTAAATTGAGCTGATGATTAACAGGTATAATTGCGACAAAATAATTTTTTTCATCAGTTACAAGTAACGTTTTAAACACCTCATTTACATCAAGGTTTAATTTTTCTGCGGCTTCTAAACCAAAACTTTTGGCGTTTGCATCATGTTCATATTCATGAATAGAAAACTCGATTTTATTACTTTTTAACAGTCTACATGCAGGTGTCATAGGATTTTAGAATTTAATGAAATGATATTGATTATATTTATTTTAGTGAAAAGTTTAAAATTTGCTTAGGCTATTTACATCATTTACATGAAAAATCAAACAGACACTGAACAAAAAACAATCTGAACTTGATATTGAGTGGATGACTCCAATATATTTAATTGAGATTTAAAGTCTGAACTGGCAAATTTATGAGTTACAAACACAATAATCTGATGGCAATGCGTCACCGTTTTTGGGATGAATCTTCAGATCATGTATTAAATGAAAAGCAATTTTTACAGCAGACCTTAATCGAACAAGGCATTTTTAATAATGCCACTTTTGAGGATGTTAAGTATTTTTTCTATACACTACCGAGCATCATTATTGTAAAGGCCCATGCACTTGGTTTTATGCATGATTCTGTCAAGCAAATGGTTATTCAACATATTCAAGCTAATCGTATCCACTTAATGCAAAAAGCTGAATTAAAAATTCAGTTTAAAATGTAAGTTAATGATTAATATTTAATGGCTTTTTAATCTAGTTCCTCTTTCTGTAGAAATTGTATTTTAATTTTTATTATGTTGCTTAGGCTATTTTAGAAAATTAAGATATAAAATGATACTTTCAACTCACCATTCAGTCTGAGGGAACTATTTTAATACGTTCAAAACATGTAATATTCGTTACAATTTTAGATCACCAGCGTTTGGCTGCATGATGCGCATAGGATTCTATTTTCATGTCAAATCAGAACGATAAGCTTAAGAGTTTAAAAACTTCTTCCATGGATCGACGCTTATCAATCGCGAAAGCTTCTTTACTGGCAGGAACACGTTGGGCTACTGCAAGTGCCTCTACCCTTTTTTCTAGTGAAGAAGAAAAAGAGAAGAAGCGTAAAAAGGCAATGAGCGAACAAGCTAATTATCTTGTTTCTGAAATTGGCAAACTTAAAGGTTCTATTGTTAAGATTGGCCAAATGATGGCTCTTTATGGTGAACATTTTTTACCAGAAGAAATTACTCAGGCGTTAAATACCTTAAACAACCAAACGGTTGCTTTAGACTGGCCTGCGATTAAGCCACATTTACAAGAACAACTTGGTTCTAAGTTAAACGATTTAACCATTGATCATGAACCTATTGGTACAGCGTCTCTTGCACAAGTTCATCGCGCAATCCGCAAATCAGATGGATTAGAGTTAGTTTTAAAAATTCAATACCCTGGTGTAGCGAGTGCAATTGACTCAGACATGAGTCTATTTAAAAACATGCTTAAGCTTACACGTATGGTTCCTCAGACACGTGAGTTTGATCAGTGGTTTGATGAAGTACGTGAAATGATGCATCGTGAAGTCAATTATGATGTAGAAGCAGCAACCACTCGCCGCTTTGGTGAGCGCTTAAAAGATGATGAGCGCTATATTGTCCCTACAATTGTAGATGATTACTGCACAGATCAAGTCTTATGTATGACGTTTGAACGCGGCGTACCTATTAATAGTCCTGTTATGCTTTCTCTTCCACAAGAACGCCGTAATCAACTTGGTGAAGCGTCATTAGAGATTGCTGTTCGTGAGATTTTTGAGTGGGGTGAAATGCAAACTGACCCTAACTTTGGTAACTACCTAGTTCGTTTAGGTAATGGCCAAGATGTTCAAGATAAAATCGTACTATTAGACTTCGGCGCGATCCGTCAGTTCGATGAACACTTACTCTCAGTTGCACGCAATCTCATACAAGCGGGTTATCAGCATGATAAACATGCGATGGTCCAAGCAATGACTGGATATGAGTTTTTCGATGCGATGCCTGAAAGTATTAAACCCGGCATGGCCGATGTCTTTTTACTTGCGACCGAAGCATTCAGTACCCCTGCAAATAATCCAGATATGCCAGCGGGCCTGATGGATGAACATGAACGTTATGACTGGAAAAAAAGCCAGTTACATAGCCGCGTTATGCAACAAGCAAGTAAATCAATGGCGTCGCGCTATTTCTCAGTTCCTCCAAAAGAATTTATGTTTATTAGCCGTAAGTTTATTGGTGCATATACATTCATGACTGTTATTGATGCCAAAACAAATGTACGTCGTATGATTCGTAACTTTGCTTAATTTATCAAGACTAGAATGGCTCCATGTCATTCTAGTCAATCCACATAAAATGATTATTTTTAACAATTAATTTTTATTTATAAAATCAAATACATAAAATCAAGTCTATTTTACTCTTACCATTTATCTACTCATTTTTTGACTGTCAGTAACGACATAGTTTTTTCTTATATAGCGTGTCAGCATAAAACAATAACAATGTGTTAGGACACCATAATCATGACAAATATGATCAATAAAGCCCAAGGGTTGGGTTTATCGCTGATCACAAAACTAGCTGGAAGCGATGTACTTGATCAACTCAAACTACGTAAATTTCTTGAAAAGTCTCTTTATCAAGGTTCAAAAGCTGGCTTTAGAGCATTAAGCCAAACTCAGAAAGCATTTAAACCAAAACAAATTTCACAACAACGCCTACCTCAACAGAAGAAAAACCTATTTGATTTAAGCCTGACTGAAGAACAACAAATGACTTCTGAAGCAATGTCTCAATTTGCTCAAGAAGTTTTACTAGGATTAGCTCATGATGCTGATCAGGCAGCTCAATTTCCAGAAAGTCTTTGGCAATATGTTGAAGATTTAGGGCTAAATTATTACGCCCTACCGGAAGCACTAGGTGGTGTTGCTGCTGAACAAAATATTGTAAGTAACTTATTGATTGCTGAAAAACTAGCTGAAGGTGATTTTAGTCTTACAGCGGGATTACTCAGTACATTTAGCGTTATTAATGCAATCACACGTTGGGGTTCGACCGAGGTTCAGTCAATGTATCTGCCTTGCTTTGCTGAAGACTCAAACATTACAGCAACCTTTGCAGTACAAGAGGCAACTCCAGCATTTAACCCTTATTTTTTAAAAACAAAAGCTTCTCTTGAAAATGATCAATATTTTATAGATGGTGAAAAAACCTTAGTCATTTTAGGTGATCTGGCTGATGTGTTCTTGGTGAGTGCTGACTTTAATGGCAAGCCAGATGTATTTGTAGTGCAAGTGGGTGACACTATTTCCATTAAGAACACTCCAGCAATGGGCCTCAAAGCAACAGAGACAGCTACTTTAAAATTCAGCCATACACCCGCTCTACGACTAGGTGCAACAGATTTTGATTACACCGCCTTTTTAGATTTAGGCAACTTAATGTGGTGTGCAATGGCTGTAGGAACCTGTGAAGCTGTAAAAGCCTACTGTATTAAATATGCCAATGAGCGAACTGCTTTCGGAGAACCAATTTCACATCGTCAAAGTGTCGCATTCATGATTGCAGATATGGCAATTGAAATTGATGCTATGCGTATGCTGATTCTAAATGCCGCAAGTCTTGCCGAAGCAGGTCAACCTTTCCATCGTGAAGCATATTTAGCTCGACTTCTTTGCGCAGAAAAATCCATGAAAATAGGAACAGATGGCGTACAAATTCTGGGGGGTCATGGTTTCACAAAAGAGCACCCAGTTGAACGTTGGTATCGTGATTTACGTGCAACCGCAATTTTACATTCTGGCTTACATGCTTAAGATCGATCAAAGGATATTTTCATGAATTTACAAAATCCAAAAAAATTCAAAATGATGATTGATCAGGCACATGATGTTGCGATCAATGTATTACGCCCTATTTCCCGAAAATACGATAAAGCAGAACATGCTTATCCAAAAGAGCTCGATATGCTCGCTTCACTCATTGATGGCATGAATGAAGGTGGTGAAGGAATTAATGCAGGTGCAGCTGGTGCAGGTAAACGTGGTGAAACTGATAATGAAGGTGTCCGTAATGGCACCAACATGTCAACAGCGCTAGGCATTATTGAAATGTGTTATGGCGATACGGGTTTATTGCTCAGCATGCCACGTCAAGGTTTAGGGAATTCTGCAATTGCTGCAGTTGCAAATGATGAGCAACTAGAACGTTTTAAAGGTACTTGGGCTGCTATGGCCATTACTGAACCCGGCTGTGGTTCAGACTCTGCTGCTATCCGCACTACAGCAACTAAAGATGGCAATGACTATATTTTAAATGGCGAAAAGATTTTCGTAACCTCTGGTGAACGTGCAGACTCTGTGGTCGTCTGGGCTACCCTCGACCGAAAACTTGGTCGTGCAGCAATCAAGTCATTTGTCGTACCTAAAGGCACACCTGGAATGAAGGTGGAGCGCCTTGAACATAAATTGGGAATTAAAGCTTCTGATACGGCAGTTATTAGTTTTACTGACTGCCGTGTGCCAGCTGAAAATCTTTTAGGTAATGCCGAGGTGGACGTCGCTAAAGGTTTCGCAGGTGTAATGGAAACTTTTGATAATACACGCCCGTTAGTCGCTGCTATGGCCATTGGCTGTGCTAAAGCTTCATTAGAACGTATTAAAGAAATTTTTAAAGATCAGTTGGACTCAAATTACTCAACGCCATATTTGCAAACATCCAATCTTGCGGCACAAATTTACCGTATGGAGGCCGAATGGGAAGCAGCACGGTTACTCATGTTGAAAGCAACATGGATGGCTGACAACAAGAAACCAAACTCAAAAGAAGCTTCCATCGCCAAGGCAAAAGCAGGCCGTGTAGGTAATGAAATTACTTTGAAGTGTGTCGAGTTAGCAGCAAGTGTTGGCTATAACGAAGATGAATTACTTGAGAAATGGGCACGTGATTCAAAAATTCTTGATATTTTTGAAGGAACTCAACAAATTCAGCAGCTTATTATTGCTCGACGTGAGCTTGGTAAATCGTCAAGCGAATTAAGATAAGAGCATTGCAAGGAAGTTAAAACTTCCTTACTGCTTAGTACTACTCTATCTACAAAATAAAAACCCTCTAATCATATGATTAGAGGGTTAGGTATTTCAGGTATATATTTTTTATTTATTTAACTGGCGTAACTTCTAATGACTTATCAACTACACCGAATTTTTTAAAGATTTTTGCACGACGTTTTGGTGAAATATTTGCTTTATTTAAATCACCTTTGTAGTGATCAAATACACGCTTGTCCATCATTTTAAACCACAGTGAAGGAATTAATGCTGGTAGCAACATACTTGCATAACCACTTGGTAACTCAGGTGCTTCATCAAAATGACGCAGTGCTTGGAATGGACGAGTTGGATAAGCATGATGGTCTGAGTGACGCTGTAACTGATATAAGAACAAGTTTGTCACTACGTTGTTATTATTCCAGCTATGCTCTGGCATTGTACGCTCATATTGGCCGTTTTCTTTTTTCTGGCGTAGCAAACCATAATGCTCAATATAGTTAATAATTTCAAAAAGACTAATACCGTAAAATGCTTGCGTCGCTAAATACGGAATCGTACCTTTACCAAAAAGTCCAATCATCGAACTATGAAAAGCAGCAGTCATACCCCAGCCTTGCAGTAATTCATTATCGAGTGACCAAAACTCTTTACCTTTACGTTTTAATCGGTTTTTCTCAATTTCAATTGCTGACTTGAAAGAACCAATAACTGTACGCGGCCAGAATTCATAGAATGTTTCCCCCATACGTGAAGAAGCAGGGTCTTCAGGCGTTGCCGCACGCTTATGATGGCCATATGGATGCTCAATACGGAAATGGTTGTAACCTGTAGGCACCAAAGCAAGATGAGATAAAATATGGTCAATACGATCATGCTTATGGCTTAGTTCATGAGCAGTATTAATCGCAATACCATTAATTGCACCCATAGAAATACCAAGTAAAATTTTATCTATAAAAGAAGTAGTTTTACGGCTTGTTAAATAACATGCATAAACGTTTGCTGCATATTGTAATGGGATAAAGCTCTTCACCAAACGTGAATAATACGGATCTTTTTCAAGAAGCTTAATTTCTTCGTCAGTTGGATTACGTGCATCTTTACCAATAATCGTATCAATTGCAGGAATCACAACGTGTAATAAAAGTGGGCCACCCAAAGCAAATACTTTCTTTAATGGGCGTGGACCAAAATGGTAACCAGCTAAAATACCTAAACCAATTACAGGTAGAGCCGGACTAATCATCCATAAATAGCGCTTACGATCTATTTCACGCATAGACGCTGGCACTGGCATAAGTTCTTGCTGAACATTTACTGGTGCATTCATAGTCATATTTCCTTTTTCTATATATCTATATAGTTAAAGAAATACCATTTGCTTAACAGTTGTAACCGTCCAAAAAACCTATTTCAAAGTCTTTGGCATTTTCTTCCACTTTTTTGTCCTAAAAACACATGTTGATCTATTCTTACAGCTCACTATAATTTTATTAAAATAATGATTGATCACGTAAACATGGATGCACTAAGTAAATTTTTTGATGATATCCACTTAAATAAGTCAGAATATATCTATATCAAAGCACAAAATGAATGGGCTTTTAAAACACAAGATCAATCTGCTTTACTTGCTTATATTGTTTTAACCGGTTCTGTATATATTCAAATAAATGCTTCAGAAAAAATAACAGCAAGTGCTGGAGATATTATTTTAATTCCCTCTGGAAAAGCTCACCATGCTACAGACTCAAAAGCGACTGTAAGTAAACTTGTAGATCCTGTCGATATTACTTCGTTATTTAACGGACATCGACAAGACCCGATTGAGCTCGGTTCAGCAGCATCTAAAAATACATTACTGCTGTGTTTACGCTGTCAAGTTGATACGCATATGGCAGGACCACTTATTAATGCATTACCACCTATCATGCATATTCAACGAGAGAACCAAACCACTCCTCCTGAATGGTTGCAAATAGGACTTTATTTTTTAGCAGTCGAAACACAAAAAATTCAACCTGGGCATGACAAGATTATCGATCATTTAGTGAGTATTCTTTTAATTGAATGTATTCGTGATCATATTCAACAAATGTCAGATCAGCAAAACTGGTTAGGTGCCTTAACTCACCCTGAGTTGAGTAATGCTCTATCAGCAATTCATAGTCAACCTGAAGCAAGCTGGACTGTCGAATCATTAGCTGAACAATGTTGCATGTCACGATCTAAGTTTGCCAATCTTTTTAATAGTATTATTGGTGAACCTCCTCTTACATATTTACAGCATTATCGCTTTCGTTTAGCGAGCCAATATCTGCGTACAAGTAATTTATCAATTCAACAAATTTCAAATAAAGTCGGTTATTCTTCAGAAACAGCGTTTAGTCAGGCATTTAAAAGAGTATTTGATTTATCGCCTAAACAATATAGACAAAACTATATTGGAGTAGTCTAGATCAGTAATAAAAAAAGCGCCGAAGCGCTTTTTTTTATTACATAAGTTTTATTTGATTTTAGCGTGTGACTTTAAGTATTCGCTGTAATCTTCAAGTATTTGCTGCCCACGAGACTGGCGATAAAGCTGCTGTAATTGCTTTAACTGGTCAGCTGGCATAGCATTTACCGCAGCTGAATTTACATTAGAAACTGCAACAACGACTAACTCATTTGGTAAGTTCGCTGTTGTAACAGACCACATACCTGGTTTTGGCGTAGGAACACTAAATGCTGCACGCTCAATTGCACGTTTCAAACCTTGTGAACGAGTAAAGACACCAGCAGATTCAAAAGGTACATTATTTTTTGCAACAACCTGTTCAGCTGGCTGAGTTTTGAATTCAGTCAACATTGTAGCAATTTTTGCTTGAGCCGCTTTACGTGCTTTTTCATCAATTACTTTAGCTTTCGCTTCATTCATCGCTTGAGCAATTGGTTTAACACCAGCTGCATGATAGTCACGTACTTTAATCCAGACTGTATCGCCATTCGCTAATTGAATATTTGATGAAGCATTACGATCACCATTTTTCACATCATCGTTAAACAATTTAATTTTTACGTTTGGATCACTTAATTGCGGATTTTGAGTAGCTAAAGTTACACCATTTAAAGATTCAATTTTTGTACCTTTGACTTGTTGTACAACTGCATCTAAAGAATCATTACCAACAATCGTTTCATTCAAACTATTAACGGTATCTGAATAAACAGTAGCGACTTTATTCTTTTCAACTTCTGCAGTTAAGCGTGCCTTCTCAGCATCAAATGAAGGAATTTGAGTCGCTGGGGTTTCTGCTTCAATAATATGGTAACCATATTGTGTTTTTACTGGCTGTGAAACTTGACCATTTTTCAAACTTAAAACAGTTTTATCAAATGCATCAGAGAAAATACCAGGTGCATATGCCTCAACTAAGCCGCCTTTCGCTTTCGAAGTTGGATCTTCTGAAAACTGGGCTGCTGCTTGAGCAAATGAAAGACCACCTTGGATTTTTGCGTATACATCTTTAGCAAGCTTTTGGGCTGCTGCATCATCACGACCATCAGTCGTAATAAGAATATGTTTAACAACACGTTTAGCATCTTTTTGCTGAGTTTCTACAAACTTCGCATAGGCTTGCTTAAGCTCAGCATCCGTTGCTGGTGCAGGCTTAGCCATTAAAGATGGAGATAAAACAACATAATCCACATCAACTGAAGCAGGCTGTTTAAACTCATTTTGATGTTTGTTGTAATAGTCAGTAGCTTCTTGATTCGATGCAGTTAAGCCAGTTTTATAACTGTCCAACTTGATACTAGCCAAATGTAATGTACGTTGTTCTGTTTGCAAATTCGCAATTTGCATTAAATCAACTTTACTTACTAAAGAATAATCTGAGAAAGTTGAAGTCAACATTTTTAAAGCGTGATCTTGACGCAAGCTCGCAATTAAAGCTTGGCTTGTCATACCAATCGAGCGCAAATAATTTTCATATAATTTTTGTGAAAACTGGCCATTTTCTTGCAAACTTGGCTGTTGAGCCAACATTTGCTCGATTTGAGCATCACTTAAAGAGATACCGAGTTTTTCAGCTTGCTGAATGAGTAAATTACGAGATACCAATATATCAAGTGCTTTCGCTTGAATTACCGGTAAATTAAGTAAACTTTCATCACCCTTTACAGCAGCTAAATATTGTTCTTTATACCTTTGCGTTAAAGTTTCAAGGTCTTTTTTTGATATGTCCTGTCCATTGACAGTTTTTGCGACATCTGCCTTGTTTCCCCTATTAAAATATCCATTAATACCTACAAGCGCTAAAGGGGTCAAAAACAAAATTAAAAGGACTTTGCCTAGCCAACCCTTAATGACTGTACGAAAAGATTCCATAAGTATTCCAATATTTTATTTCGAGGAGAATTTTAACTGAAAAACCACAATGAATGAATGAGCAATATTGGTCAATTCAGATTTTTAATAAAAAACGCGCCTATATTGGCGCGTTTAATCATCTTAAAAGATTAAGCAACTGAATCTTTAAGACCTTTACCAGCTTTAAAGCTAGGTACTTTTGTTGCTTTAATTTGAAGCTCTTCACCAGTTTTAGGGTTACGGCCAGTACGTGCAGCACGTTCTTTAACACTGAAAGTACCGAAACCAACTAAAGTTACTGTGTCACCTTTTTTTAGTGCTTCAGTAATTGACGCAATTGTCGCATCGAGTGCCTTGCCTGCATCAGTCTTAGATACTCCCCCTTTTTCAGCAATTGCATCGATTAATTCTGATTTATTCATGAATAAAACATCCTCTTAATATCGTTTGTTTAAGGTCCAAGGCTATAGTTTAAAAGGCCATGACGCCTTTATAGCAATGCTTTGGGGGAAAACGCAATACTAGAGCAGAGCTTTTAGCAAAAATAAATGCTAAAAAACTGTTATATATTTGCTAAATCCCTACATTTTTTTACTTTTCATTCAATTTTGCCTTCAATTTTTGATTTTCTTCAATTAAAGCATCAACCTTTATATGCAATTGAACCAAGAGTTGTTCTATGTGCTGTAAGTCCTTAGGAGTAACTAAGCCAATTCTATTTAAAGAATGATTCACACTGGTATCTAAGATTTTTTCAACTTTGTCTTTGGTGTCAGAAACAGACTCTTTGGCTTTTTCGGTTACTTTACCAACAGTTGTATCTGCTAAATCACCTGTTTTGGATTCAAGCTCTTCACCTACTTTGACTAGCGAGTCAAATAGTTTATTACCTTCTTCTTCAGCACGAGAAAAAGCACCTAGACCTGCTAACCAGATCTGTTTAGTATACTTTCTAAAATCTAATGCAGACTTCCTAGAACTTTTTGATTTTAATTTATTTTTTTCTCCTTGCTCTTCTACTTGTGTTTCTATATTTGCATTATCCATTGATCTAAGCTCCTGATCGGATGAGACAGACGAAGTCTTATTTAACCACAAAATATTCTTATAATATCAAAGTCAAGACTTGATACATTTATGAAACTGTTCTACAAAACAATCATGTCATGTAAATATATTTAACAGGACATTATGCTAAGTTTGAGATAGGATGTCTCATTCCCTCAATTAATCTCTAATATTTAAGGATAAACTTTTATGAGTGAAACGCAACAAAGACAAAAACATCCACGTCTGTTGCTGAATATTGTTCTAATTATTTTAGAAACTTTTTTCTCATTTATTCTCACCCACGATGGTGTTCTTCGCTTGCAAGCGAAAAAATTTATCGCTAATAAAATCACAATCCGCATTAATAGCTATTTGCCATTTTTCGACTTCTATGTGCAATTTACTGAGAAAGGCTTGCTATTTGATATTCACTCATATGACCGTCGTATTGATTTAGAAATAAATAGTACACTTATCGATCTTATCAAAATTTTCGCTTTCTCAAATCAACGTAGTTTAAACAACATGCGAATTGATGGAGATTCAGAAACTAAAAAAGAACTCATCGATTTAATTTCACATCTCACATTACCTAAACTTCTAGCGGACTGGAAACAATGGTTCAACACGCCAGATGACGAAGCTGAGACACTTGCTTCACGTAAAAGAATTGCCCCATTACTTGAAAAAATCGATCAACAACGTTCAGAGATCAATTCATTAAATGTAGAAATTAAACAATATCAGAATCGAATTGCACGTTTAAAGCAGCGCCAACGCAATATTAACTTGTGCTTTGGTATAATTAGCCTAATATTTATTGCTTATTTGATATATAATTTATGGGCAGCATAACTCATTTTTTTCTATCTTGATCCTACACTTGAATTAAAAATAAAAAAACTTGACTATTTTAGTCGGGATTCATAAAATCCTATTATCTAGTCTTAACATGTGTATCGAATCATGCGCCTTACAACTCGCGGTCGCTACGCAGTGACTGCTCTACTTGATTTAGCTTTGCAGCCAACTGAACAAACGATCACGCTCGCCGAAATTGCCGCACGTCAATCTATTTCAGTTGCTTACTTAGAGCAGTTATTCGCTAAACTTAAGCGTCATGGGTTAGTTTCTAGTGTTCGCGGTGCAAATGGTGGTTACCATTTGGCTCGAAACGCTGATGAAATTACTGTGTTAGAAATCATTGAAGCCGTAAATGAAACTGTTGATGCAACGCGTTGCGACCATAAAGGTAACTGCCAAAATGGTGCAATGTGTCTGACTCACGATTTATGGCAAGAACTCTCTCATCATATTGCCGACTATTTAGCCAAAATCACTCTTGCCGACCTCATTAGCCGAGACAACGTTCAAACTGTTGCACTACGCCAAAATGTGACTGGCATAGATTCAGCTCTTTTATCGGGTACAGGTATTTGATATGAAACGTCCAATTTATCTTGATTACGCAGCAACCACTCCAGTAGATCCGCAAGTTGCAGAACGTATGATGGAGTGTTTAACTTTCGACGGTACCTTTGGTAATGCTGCATCTCGTTCCCACGCTTATGGCTGGCAAGCAGAAGAAAAAGTTGAATATGCACGTGAGCAAGTCGCAAATTTAATTAAAGCTGACCCACGTGAAATCGTTTGGACTTCTGGTGCAACCGAATCAGATAACCTTGCTCTTAAAGGTGTAGCTCAATTCTACGCTTCTAAAGGCAAACATATCATTACAAGTAAGATTGAACACAAAGCTGTTCTAGATCCTTGTCGTGAATTAGAAGAACAAGGTTTTGAAATTACTTACCTAGAGCCACAGCCACAAACAGGTTTAATTACTCCTGAGATGGTGAAGGCTGCCCTTCGCCCAGATACCATTCTTGTTTCTCTTATGATGGTAAACAATGAAATTGGTACAGTTACAGATGTAGCGGCGATTGGTGAATTAACACGTGCCAATAAAACATTTTTCCATGTAGATGCAGCACAAGCAGCTGGTAAAGTTGATATCGACTTATCTACTATGAAAATTGATCTTATGAGTTTCTCTGCTCATAAAATTTATGGTCCAAAAGGCATTGGTGCATTATATGTACGTCGTAGCCCACGTGTTCGCTTAAAAGCACAAATTCATGGTGGTGGTCATGAGCGCGGTATGCGTTCTGGTACTTTGGCTACTCACCAAATCGTAGGTATGGGTGAGGCTTTTGAAATCG
Organism: Acinetobacter genomosp. 33YU; assembly: GCF_001990725.1. Taxonomy (NCBI): domain Bacteria; kingdom Pseudomonadati; phylum Pseudomonadota; class Gammaproteobacteria; order Moraxellales; family Moraxellaceae; genus Acinetobacter; species Acinetobacter genomosp. 33YU. The sequence goes on from NZ_LFZQ01000011.1 coordinate 166,206, forward strand.
CAGGCAAAACCATGCATGCAGAACAAGAGCGTCTTCGTAAACTTCGTGACAAACTTTGGAACGGTTTACAAGGTCTTGAACAAGTGTTCTTAAATGGTCATCCAACTCAAAACGTTGCAAACTATTTAAATGTCAGCTTTAACTTTGTTGAAGGTGAATCTTTAATGATGTCGCTTAAAGATGCTGCCGTATCAAGTGGTTCAGCTTGTACTTCTGCAACTTTAGAGCCTTCATATGTTCTTCGCGCATTAGGTTTATCTGATGAGCTTGCACACAGCTCGATTCGCTTTAGTTTTGGTAAATACACGACTGAAGAAGACATTGACCACGTGCTTACAATTACCAAAGCCGCTGTTGAGAAATTACGTGAACTTTCTCCGCTTTGGGATATGTACAAAGAAGGTATCGATCTTTCTACAGTTGAATGGGCAGAACACTAATTATTGAAATTAGTGTTTTAACCCTCATATTAATATTAGGCTGACCCCGAGGTTTGGAGAAGCGAAATGGCTTATAGCGAAAAGGTAATTGATCATTACGAAAATCCACGTAATGTTGGTGTTTTAGACAAAAACTCTGAAAATGTTGGTACAGGTATGGTGGGTGCACCTGCATGTGGCGACGTGATGCGTTTACAGATCCAAGTAAATGACAGTGGCGTAATCGAAGAAGCACGCTTTAAAACTTACGGTTGTGGTTCTGCAATCGCATCAAGTTCTCTTGTAACTGAATGGTTAAAAGGCAAAACTCTTGATGAAGCTCAAGCAATCAAAAATATTGATATTGCGACTGAGTTAGCTCTTCCGCCAGTAAAAGTTCACTGCTCTGTTTTAGCTGAAGATGCGATTAAAGCTGCGATTGAAGATTATCGTAGTAAAAAGTCAAAAGCTTAATTTGTTACCATTATAAACGTTGGAGTTTTCATGATTCATTTAACTGAAAATGCTGCGACTCATATTAGCAATTACCTTAAAAACCGAGGTAAGGGTGAAGGCATTCGCGTTGGTGTGAAAACTTCTGGTTGTTCTGGGTTGGCTTATGTTCTCGAGTTTGTAGATGAAATCGATGAACATGATCAAACTTTCGAACAGTTCGGCGTTAAGGTTTTTGTAGATCCGAAAAGCCTAGTTTATTTAGAAGGCTTAGAAATGGACTATGTTAAAAATGGCCTTAATGAAGGGTTCGAATTTAACAATCCTAATAAAAAGGGTGAATGTGGTTGTGGTGAATCTTTCACTGTTTAACCCTCTCCTTTCCTTTTCTCATTAAAACAGTGTCTATCAAGCACTGTTTTAATGTATTTAATTAACGCGGATCCCATTTCTAATGAATCATTTTGAGTTGTTCAATTTACCTGTGGCACTCGATATCGATTTGGCAAGCTTAAAATCAAATTTCTTGAGTTTGCAGCAACAATATCATCCAGATAAAGCCTCAGATAAAGATCAAGCATTGATCAAATCAAGTGAAATCAATCAAGCTTTTAAAACACTATCACAAGTAGATAGTCGTGCTGCTTATCTTTTAGCTCTTAAGAAGCAAGATCATCATCTTGATCAATCTATTAGTGATTTTGAATTTCTACAATCTGCTTTAGAACTTCGTGAACAACTTGACGAAGCGACAACAACTGAACATTTACGTACTTTAAAGCTAGAAGTACAACAATGGATTGATGGCCTGGTTCGTGAATTCAAAATTGATTACAGCGAAGAAGATTGGGCTGAAGCACGTGATACCGTACGTAAGTTACGTTTCTTTCAACGTGTTTTGAACGATATTGATAAAGCAGAAGATCAACTGTTAGATGAAGAAGACAGCTTTGATTTAGACGATGATTTTTAATTTTGCTTTTTCTACTTTATTTTCAAGGGATTTAACTCATGGCACTTTTGCAAATTGCTGAACCGGGTCAATCCAGTGCCCCACACCAACATCGCATTGCGATTGGTATTGACCTAGGAACAACACACTCACTAGTTGCGACAGTGTTATCAGGCAAACCTAAAGTACTCAATGATGTTCAAAATAGAAGATTACTTCCTTCTATCGTTCATTATGGGGACAATACAACTCATTATGGCGAAGAAGCTAAACAATTTATCATTGCAGATCCAAAAAATACGATTGTATCTGTTAAACGATTTATGGGTCGCTCAAAAGCAGATATTAAGTTTCAGCATCCATATGAATTAGTAGGCTCAGAAAACGAGATGCCTGCTTTTGAAACTCGTGCTGGACGTAAAACACCTGTAGAAATTTCAGCTGAAATTTTAAAACAATTAAAAGATCGTGCTGAAGACAGTCTACAAAATCCTGTTAATGGTGCTGTGATTACAGTTCCTGCTTACTTTGATGAAGCTCAACGCCAAGCAACTCGTGATGCTGCTCAACTTGCTGGTTTAAATGTATTACGTTTATTAAATGAACCTACAGCTGCCGCAGTTGCTTATGGATTGGATCAAGAAAGTAACTTAGAGACCGACCATAACTATGTAATTTACGATTTGGGCGGTGGTACTTTTGATGTATCAATCTTGCGTTTTTCACAAGGCGTATTTGAAGTCCTAGCGACTGGTGGTCACACAGCTCTGGGTGGTGATGACTTAGACCGTCTAATTGTGAAATGGGCAAAAAAACAGCTTAATATTGATGTATTAAGTAACGAAGACTATGCCGTATTTATAGTTGCAGCGCGTCAAGCTAAAGAACAATTATCTACTCAAGATTCAGTTGAATTAAAGCTGATTGATACAACTCTTACACTAGATCGCCCTACATTTGAAAGCATTATTCAAGTGGCTCTAGATAAAACCATTAGTGTTTGTAAGCGTGTACTACGTGATGCCAAGCTTGAGTTAACTGACATTCAAAATGTAGTTTTAGTGGGTGGTTCTACCCGCTCTTATGCAGTTCAAAAAGCAGTCCGTGACGTTTTTAATCAAGAGCCTCTTTGCACAATCAACCCGGATGAAGTTGTGGCTATTGGTGCTTCAATTACAGCAAATCAGTTAATCGGCAATAGTCAAGATGGTTCACTTCTTTTAGATGTGACTCCTCTTTCTCTTGGGCTAGAAACAATGGGTGGTTTAGTTGAACGCCTAATTTCTCGCAATACCGCTATTCCTGTAGCCCGTCGTCAAGAGTTTACAACTTATCAAGACGGCCAAACTGCCATGTTAATTCATGTAGTTCAGGGTGAGCGTGATTTAGTTGAACATTGCCGCTCATTAGGCAGATTTGTGCTTCATGGTATTCCACCAATGACAGCAGGCCAAGCTCGTATTGAAGTCACTTTCCAAGTTGATGCAGATGGCTTACTCACTGTTTCTGCTCGTGAAACAACTTCTGGTGTACAAGCCTATATTGATATCAAACCATCTTATGGTTTATCTGAAGCAGATACGGAACGCTTATTAATTGAAGGTTTTCAACATGCCGAAGAAGACAAAAATCTTCGTCACTTAAAGGAAACCAAAGTTGAAGCAGAACGTGAACTTGAGGCTCTAGAGCAAGCATTAAAAGTAGATGCAGATTTACTTGATGAAAACCAGCGTGAAGCTCTTAACTCTGCAAAAGAATCCTTGAAAGCTCAGCTTGAAGGCAGTGATATCCAAGCGATTGAGCAAGCAGTTCAACAGCTTAAAGTACATAGTGATGCGTTTGCAGCACTACGAATGAATCGACATATTGACCATGCCTTAAAAGGCACAAAACTCGACGATTGGTCAAAATCAAACTAAAAGGTATAGGTGATCAATATGCCACGTATTAAAGTACTTCCTCATGCTCAGATTTGTCCCGAGGGCGCAGAATTTGAGGTTGAACAAAATGCAAATCTTTGCCAGAGTCTGCTCAACAAAGGTATCAAAATCGAACACGCTTGTGACATGTCATGCGCATGTACAACTTGCCATGTCATTGTTCGCAAAGGTTTTGATAGCTTAGAAGAAATGAATGATGTTGAAGCCGATCTTTTAGACCGTGCTTGGGGCTTAGAGCCAGACTCTCGTCTTTCATGCCAAGTTAAAATCGTAGATGAAGATCTTGAAATCGAGATTCCGAAATACACAATTAACCATGCATCAGAAAATCATTAAAATATAATAATAAAAAAAGCTGCTTCGGCAGCTTTTTTTATTATTGGAATTTATATTTGGTTTTGCTTTTGATCAATATTTATCTGCTTAACTTCGTCTTCAAGTTTAAGCTGAGCAACACCTTGAGTATTAATTAAAGTTTGTTGAACTTTAATGCGTTGAATCATTTTTTCAAGCACTTCAACCAATTCTGGATATTCGTAGTTCTGTACTTCTTCTAAGTTCAGGACTAAATGAAAACCTTTATATTCATAATCAAACCATTGCTGATGATCTGACTTGTTCCCTGTATATTTTTCCATGACTTGCCATGTTTTTACTGCACCTTGAATACCTTTTAAATAAATAGGTGTTTTAGGTGCACATAGAAAATCACTTTTAATAAGTTGATAAGTATCATCAGAAATGAGTATCTCATCGATTTCAGCAGCATATTGTAAACGTGCCGCCAAATTTACATCACGACCTACAATCGTATAAGCCATACGGTGTGTTGCCCCGTAGTTCCCAACGTGGCAATAACCCGTACTAATACCCATACGGATATGTAATGCCGAATATCCCATTTTCTTCCAACGTTCGCGCAACAACTTCATTTGCTGACGCATAGCAATTGCCATTTCTACACATGATTTGGCATCTTGCTCAACACCTTGTGAATTCGGATCTCCAAAAAATATGAGAATCGCATCTCCCATAAATTTATCAACAGTCGCCTCGTATTGCTTCGCAATTTCAGTCATATGACTTAAATAGTCATTAAGCAAGAAAGCCAAATCATCTGGAATTAAGGTTTCGGATAACTCAGTAAAACCCTGAATATCAGAAAAGAATACTGTCATTTTCTTACGTTTATATTCAATTTTTGCCTCAGCCTCACCGCGCATAATAGATTGCCATAGCTGTAATGGCGCATAGCGGCTTAACTGATTAGCAAAAGCGATATAACGTGTCATTTGATCATAATAATGCTGACGTTGCTGACTAATTTTTTTGACCCAGCGATGTTGGTAGTAATTTCCAATGGTTATAAACATAACCAGACCAAGCAAAGTAATTACTGTAAGTTCTTGGCTAGTAGCTTCAAAATATGGATGGAAACCGAATAGGAAAAAAGTACTTAAATAAAAAATAATCGCACCAAGTAAGCTCGTTAAGCAAATCACTGCAAACGAAATACGACTATTAATAGCTGAGTAAAATAAAGCAAAAACTGCAATAAATGTTGGAACGAGATTAAGGTGTACTCCCGCAAGAGTAACTGCCACCACAATCGTGTCTATCGCAAAGAAAACACTTTTTTGTGTTTTCTTATCAAATTGATACTGTAACCAATGTTCTAATTTAGAACTGATAAAAAGTAAAAAAAGGAAAAAAGGAGGAATATAGATTTGATAATTAGTATTTGGTGAGGTGAAAGCATAGATCACTAAAATCAATGACAGAATTGAATACCCCATCAAACGATGAAAATATGCAAACTGTTTAGGTTCTCGATCTATAAACCTCTCTAATTGCACCCTATCCTCCACATTTCAATGTAGCCACACTGAGATGTGGCATTACATTGATTTAATCCATGCGCCAATCAAAAGGCATATCACCTTGACCACGTAAAGCAAGCATAAGGGTCTGACGCATGTGAGCTAAAACATCACTTGTGTATGGCACCGCTGGTGTACCCCACACTGGTTTAGGCCAAGCTACGTCATTTTGATAGCGGACAACATGGTGGAAATGTAATTGAGGTACCATATTACCTAGAGCTGCAACATTCATTTTGTCAGCACGAAAAACACGAGCTAACTGGCTAGATAACCAGCTTGATTCACGTAAAAACTGTTCTTGGTCAGCTTGGCTCAATTCGTATAATTCCGTGATTCCTGGTACACGTGGTACTAAAATCAACCAAGGAAATTGCATATCATTCATTAAACGACATGTTGAAAGCGGAAAATCGCCTACAAAAAAAGTATCTTGAGCAAGTTGTGGATGCAAACTAAACATATCTTTTATAAATGACAATAAACAATAATGGCTAATACTATCACATCAGTTTTGATGTGAATATTATTAGTAGCCTGTTTGCTTACAAATAATAATGATTTTATGCACTTATTCATATCTCAAGGTATAAATAGTGCATAACTTTCAATTGTAGCAATACAAATGTCTTACTCAGTTATCGTTTATAAAAAAACATATCTCAGACATGTAGTTCACTCATCAATTTTTGTAGTAGATCATTGATAAATTGAATCCGTTTTTCATACTCTTCGAGCTGAACCATTACCTTTAAACGTTGACCACCTTCCATACGATAATAGGTCGGATTCTTTTGCATCAATTGAATAATACTAATCGCCTGAACTGGGGTATCTGGTGAAAATTCAACATGTCCGCCCTGAGTATTAATATCAATTTTTGTAATACCTAAATGTTCTGCTTTTAAGCGAATCTGATGCACACTAAACAAGTGTTTAACCGACTGTGGAGGAACACCAAAACGGTCTATCAGTTCCATTCGAATATTATCTAATTTTTCCTGAGTATCGGTACTACTAATACGCTTATAGAATAATAATCTTTGATGAACATCGCCTAAGTAATCATCAGGGATAAGCGCAGGAATATGTAAATTAATTTCAGCAGTTAACGACAATGGTGCATCAAAATTCGGCGTTTTACCTTGTTGAATTGCTTTGGTCGCTTTCTCAAGCATTTCCATATACAAGCTATATCCTATCGCTTGCATTGAACCACTTTGTTGCTCACCCAATAACTCACCAGCACCACGAATTTCTAAATCTTCAGTAGCAAGCATGAAACCTGCACCCAATGTAGAAGCGCGTTGAATTGCATCAAGGCGTTTTTCAGCATCACCTTTCAAATGTTTGATTGAAGGTACTAATAGATAAGCATAAGCCTGATGATGTGAACGACCTACGCGGCCACGTAGTTGGTGTAATTGCGCTAAACCAAGCTTATCTGCACGTTCAATTATGATTGTATTGGCATTTGGAACATCAATACCCGTTTCAATAATGGTTGAACACACCAGTACATTATATTCTTTGTGATAGAACTGTTGCATGACTTGCTCAAGCTCACGTTCACGCATTTGTCCATGTGCCACAGCTACGCGTGCTTCAGGTACAAGAACACGGATATTTTCAGCGGCTCTTTCAATGGTATCTACTTCATTATGCAAGAAGTAAACTTGTCCACCACGTAATAACTCACGTAAAACTGCTTCTTTAATCGAGGCATCTGTATGCTCTTGTACGAAGGTTTTCACTGCTAAACGACGTGCAGGCGGAGTTGCAATAATTGACAAATCACGCATACCAGAGAAAGCCATATTAAGCGTACGAGGAATTGGTGTTGCTGTAAGAGTCAACATATCAACATCGGCACGTAAAGCTTTAATTCGCTCTTTATCACGTACACCAAAGCGATGTTCTTCGTCTACAACCATTAGGCCTAAATCTTTAAACTGAACATTTTCTTGCAATAGCTTATGTGTACCTACCACAATGTCGACTTTACCATCAGCCAAGTCTTCAATATTTTTCACATGAGTTTTGTTTGAGCCAAATCGTGACAACACTTCAATACGAACGGGCCAATCAGCAAAACGATCTTTAAAAGACTCATAATGCTGTTGAGCAAGCAAAGTAGTAGGAACTAAAACAGCAACCTGTTTGCCATTTTGCACTGCGACGAATGCTGCACGCATGGCTACTTCTGTTTTGCCAAAACCCACATCGCCACAAACCAATCTGTCCATTGGTTTTGCTTGTTGCATATCATAAAGAGTCGCCTCAATTGCATTGGCTTGATCAAGCGTTTCTTCATACGCAAATCCGCTTGCAAATTGCATATAAAGCGACTGATCTAATTCAAAAGCAAAGCCAGGTTTTGATTGACGACGTGCCTGTATATGTAAAAGTTCGGCTGCAACATCATGAATTTGTTCTAAAGCCTTACGTTTTGCCTTACTCCAAGCATCTGTACCAATTTTATGTAATGGTGCTAAATCTGGATCACCACCACTATAACGGCTAATCAGATGCAAGTTTGTTACTGGGACATAAACTTTAGCATCTTCAGCATAATCGAGTTGCAAGAACTCATAGTCTTGCCCTTCAATAGCAAGTGTAATTAAGCCAGCATAACGCCCCACGCCATGATCAATATGCACAACAGGAGCACCAATACTAAGCTCAGTTAAGCTTCGAATCAGAAACTCTTCCGAAACTTCCTGTTGTCGCTTACGACGACGCTGTACAACTCGGTGTTCGTAAAGCTGATTTTCTGAAATAACTGTTAATTGATCAGTTATAAGTAAGCCACGGTCTAAAGGTGCATTGGTAATCGCAATTGCAAATTGACTGGTTTTGAATTGGTCAAAATTTTCTACATTCGGAATTTCCCCCAAACTTGAACGCAATGCATCTTTTAAACTTTCTCGACGTCCTGCACTTTCCGCAACTAATAGAACAGGATGGTTTGCTTCATCAATATATTTTTTTACAGCTGTAAATGGTTTTTCTTTTTTTGGGTCGACCGGTAATTTAGGTGGTTTCTCAGTTTTAAGGTTAAGTGCACCAGCTTTTTCTTCAATCGTTTCCGCACTCACAAGCATTCGTGGAAACTGATTTAAAGCACTTAGCAAATTATTTGCAGAAATAAATAACTCTTCAGGAGCAAGAATAGGTTGATCAATATTATGGCGTCGATCTTCATAACGACGCATAACTTCTTTCCAGAAGTTAGTTAAATCGGTATCAACATCATTGGTTGTAATTACAATACAATTCTTTGGCAAGTACGTTGTAAACATACTTTGCGATTGCATTTGTTCTTTATCAAAAAACAAAGGTAAATAAAACTCAATTCCTGGAGATGCGATGCCATCTAAGACATCTTGATAAATTGGATTTTTCTTAGGGTTTGCTGTCGGAAAAAACTCAGAATAACGATCTCTAAAAACTGACCGTGCTTCTTTTAATGGAAATTCCTTAGCAGGTAAAACTGTAAAACTTTTTAGCGTTGTAGTTGTTCTTTGGGTTTCGGGGTCAAAGAATTTTAAAGAATCAATTTCATCATCAAATAGGTCTATGCGGATAGGAGCTTCTTGCCCAGATGCAAAAATATCCATAATACTGCCGCGTACCGCAAATTCGCCATGATCATATACTGTGTCTACTAAGTGGTAGCCAGCCTGAACCAATCTTAATTTTTGCTGTTCTAAATCAAATTTTTGTCCCACTTTTATGTCAAAGTGCTTACCTAAAACCCATGAATAAGGTGCAACACGTTGAGCCAAAGTACTTGCTGAAATGAGTAATACGCCTTGCTGCGGCATATTCGATAAAATCGCAAGACGTTCCGAGACAATATCCTGATGCGGTGATAAACGATCATAAGGCAAAATTTCCCAATCAGGGAAAATTGTCGGTTTTATTCCATAAAACTCAAGTTCACTTTCTAATTGTGCAACATTTTGGTTATTTCGAGCGACTAAAACTAATAAAGAAGAATGCTGAGTCGCAATTTCTTTAAGCAATAAAGCGGCTGATGAACCTAATAATGACCCCACCCAACGCTTTTCACCGGCCTTGAGCTGTTGCAAATTCAATTGAGAGATTTCTTGTTGAAACATGTATATGGCTTTTATGAGCTAAAAAGATATGAGGTTAATAGTAGCATGATGTTTTTATTGAATTGAGTTATTTTTCTGAAATCAAGCTACTACTTTACGATACTTTTTTATAGTTCTTAAAACAAATGTTTGAACTTATTTATCACGTAGAAACATCACATAATATTGGTTCAATATTTGTATGATTGCTTTAAGTTCAAGTAACTTTTCTTGAGTATTACCCAATCTTTCAACATAGCGTTGGCTTGCAATCTCTAAGTCAATTTTTTCATTAATTTGTGGCGTAATTTGAAATAACTTACGTAAATCATCAAAGTTCTGTAATTTACGATTTGAAAAATATTCAAGATGCTCTGACCATTTCTCGTTAATGACAATATTTTTAATTACGGGTCCACGCTCAGAATCAAAACTAAGTTGATTCTCTTGTAAATATTTTTGCTCTGGTGACTCTTTCGAGCCTTGAAAAAGCTGGCTTAACTTTTTAAACATTTCATCACATCATATTAGTTTCAATGTAAATAATGGAGGCCACCTATTCACCTCCATCACTTATGCTTAATTAATTTCTAGCGACTATTCGTCACCCAAATCATCTAGGAAATCTACAGTCGGTACAAAAAATAAAGTACCAGTTTGCGCAGTACTAAAGTCAAGTAAACGGTCAAGATGACCTTGTGCATTACCTAGGAACATATTTTCAAGCATTTGGCGTGTTGTACTAAATTTACGCGAATAACCAATAAAAAAAGTACCGTATTCATTTTTTGAAGGATTCGAGAAAGGCATATTGGCACGCATAATTTTTAGTTCATTGCCCTCTGCATCATGCGCTTTACTTACCACATTATGAGCTGTTAAAGGCTTTTCATCATCACCAAGTTCAACATCATTAAACTTCTTACGTCCAATCACTTTTTCTTGTTCTGCATCGCTTAAAGCACGCCATTTTTCCATGTCATGAGTATATTTTTGAATAAATGCATAACTTCCCCCGATAAACTCAGGATCTTCACTACCCACTAGCGCCCACTGCGCAGCAATGACAGGTTCAGGGTTTTCTGTCCCATCTACAAAGCCAATAATCGCTCGACCATCGAAATAACGGAAACCATGTACTTCATCGATTGGGTAAGTCACTTTACCCAACTGTTCATTGATTATGCTTCCCAATTCATAGCAGAGAGCTTGTCGATCAGCACGAATATGAAAGAATAAATCACCAGGTGTTGAAACAGCTGTGTACTTTGGGCCTTTTATTTCTTGGAATGTTTCTAATTCTTGAGGCTTTGCTTGCTCTGGAAATAAAACATCCCATGCATTTGAGCTAAAACCGAATGTGGCATTAAATTTACTTTCTGGATAACGATTAGACAAACTTCGAGTTAACGCTGAAAAATTAGCAGCAAAATCTTTTACTTTTTCTACAACAGAATCACCTTGAGCTAACCCCAATACAATAAATAATGCATTTTCTCCAGGATGACTTGTTACTGGCTGAATTCTCATACATTCCATAAAAACAGGCCTTATTTTTCACAATTTACGGTAGTAATTTAGCATACTCATTTTTTTATCGTACGATTTCTTATTCTTTTTATGTCTTGAAAGAGACTGAATTTCTCCAATCTCTTTTAAATTTTTTAATTTATCTTAACTACCATATTGTTGTTTTAAATATTTTACAATTTGAGCAGATTCAAACATTTTAACCCCTGTATTTGGGTCAACTAGATAAGGTACTTGCATTTTACCTTGCATAATCGGCAATAACTTTTCTCTTTTCCCATCTTTTAAAGGTACATATTTACCCGGTTTTAAGCGAAGAATGGCAGGCCCCATATCTTGCCATCTTTCTTTTGCAACATTATGCAAAATATAAGGAATTTCAAGTTCACATAACAAACCTCTTACTACTCTCGAATATGGGCTTGCTTCAAAACTCCATAATTCAAGTTTTTGCTCAGGTGCAGCTCTATTTACTATTTTTTTATTAATCCAGACCCCACGTGCACCATTCAATAACGTTCCTGCAAATGCCAGATATGGCATTTTTGGATAATTTGAAAATTTCTGAGGTGTTTGTCCTGTCTTTCCATAATGTTTAAATAAGTGATGAATAATATCTTGTGATTCGTATAGCTTATCGCCTGTATTTTCATCAATAAAAAAAGGAAACTGTAATTTACCGCCTATTTGTTTTACAACTGAACGATACTTTGTTCCCCCTTTAGGGCACGGATAAATTTCAACATCCAAATTCAAAAGTGTAATCACTTCACGAACACGACGACAAAATGGTGAACCCTCAAATTCATAGAGTTTTAACGCTTTAACAGGTTGATTAGGAAATGCTGTACCTGTAACCCCTCTACCACCCTCAGCAATTGCAGATGCTACTGCTTGCAGCACTTTAATTTGATGATTCACCATGTCATGTTCCTTTATATTGTGGAGCTAAACTAATTTTTCCTTAGCAATCACAATTCCATTGTTATCTGCATAAATGAAATCTCCAGATTGAATTGTGACTCCACCAAAATACAAAGGAATATCTACTTCACCAATGCCCTTACGATTACTTTTTTGTGGAATTGCTGCCAATGCATGTACACCTAAATCCAGAGTTGCAAGTGCATCAACATCTCGTACACAGCCGTAAATAATCACGCCATTCCAGTTATTTTTAACTGCCGACTCAGCAATCATATCTCCCATAAGTGCACAGCGCATTGAAGCACCACCATCCACAACCAACACCTTCCCTGTACCATCTGTTGCTAATAACTCTTTTACACGTGAGTTATCTTCAAAGCACTTTACAGTTACAACCTGTCCGCCAAAGGTTTGACGCGCACCATAACTTTTAAAGAACTTACCATCCATTGAGGGTATAACCACTTGTAAATCTTTTTCTGGGTTATCATCCAATAAATCACATGTCACAAATGGTACTGTAGACACTTTTATTCTCCCTTATCGAGTTTGCTGTATGCTCAGATTATCATATCGCTTAAATGCTTCAATTTGCGCTAGCGCCGCTACGACCATGGTATGAGCCAATTGCTCAGCAGTAACGGGTTTATATTTGAATGGTTTATGCCATTTATTTTCAATGAATTTAAATAGGCTTTGTCCTAAATCTTCAATAAAGCGCACATCGCTACGTTTACCAATTAATAAAGATGGTTGGAAAATCGATAATTTTTCAATATCTAAACTTTGAATATAGTCTTCGAGTTGTCCTTTTACTTTGTTGTAAAAAACTGGTGACTTAGCATTTGCTCCAAGCGCACTCACAATTAAAAAATGAATATGTTTATCTTGGATCAAGTCGGCAAAATGAGCATTTATTTCATAGTCAACAGCATAAAAGGCTTTCTTTGAACCTGCTATTTTTAGAGTTGTACCTAAGCAGCTAAATGCATGAGTATGATCATTTACGTCTTCGTCATTGAGTAATAAAAAATCCTCTATGACTAGTTGAGTAACTTTTTTATATGTATTAAGTAGTTGCGATTCTTTTCTAACAACAACCGTAATTGCTTCAAATTCTGGTGTTTGCTCAAGCTGCTCTACAAGAGCTAAACCAACAAGTCCTGTAGCACCTACTACAATTGCTTTTTTCTTGCTTATAGTCATTTTTTATCCAACCTTCTTTAAGTTTGTTTCAAATTTAACCTTTTCTTACGCTTTTAGCAGCCCCTAAAACCGCTTAAAATGCTCGCAAGGCTTGACTTCACGGTGTTGATTCATCACAATATGGCACTTGTTTACGGGCTGGTGATGGTTACACCAGTTTACTGGATTGACCACAGCCCGCCCAGACCAACTTATTTTCAAGGAGTGCAAGAGTGGCAAACTCTGCTCAAGCTAAAAAACGTGCGCGCCAAAACGTTACAGCGCGTAAACACAACGCAAGCTTGCGTTCTATGGTTCGTACTTACATCAAGCGTACTTTAAGTGCAATCGCTGGTGGTGATTATGCAGTTGCTACAGAAGCTTATAAAAAAGCTGTTCCTGTAATCGACCGCATGGCTGATAAAGGCATCATCCACAAAAATAAAGCTGCTCGTCATAAGAGCCGTTTAAATGCTCAAGTTAAAGCGTTAGCTAACTAAGTTGAAGCATATAAAAAAAGCCCAATAGGGCTTTTTTTATTATCTATATTTTTTGCTTTTACTGTTCATTATGAAATTTTGATACGTCCAACTCGTAAGCCTTGCCTCTCCAAATCCACTTTAATTTACAGTTGGGAAATTCATCCCCTTCAAACCATACAAACAAACCTTCCATCATTGCAGGCCAATCTGCCTTTTGTATCTGATTATTACCCGAAATTACAGCAACAATCGCAGCAATGATTGTGTCATGACTAACAGCTAAACTTAACCCACTTTTCGTTTTAGGATGAGTCTGATAAATTAGCTCCAACACGTCTAAAACACCCGTAATGGGATGTTTCATACCAGGTAATGCGTTATTCACAAAGCTATTAATAAAACCCAAAGCCCCTTGTTTACGAAAATAAGGAGCAGCCTGTTGAATATCGAGTACAAAGCTTCCCGGTTCTACCAATAGGCCTTGTTCAACAATTTCAATTGTATGCGTATTAGGTTCAGGGCTTACACCATCTGCACCTTCAATCATAAGTGCAGCAGTATCTACACAACGTTGGATTGGACTAGATATACAGTGTTGAATCACACGGTCCGTATTTTTAATTAAATAGCTTCCCCATGCCTGTGCTAGCTCACGCCCTTGAGGAGTAAGTTGCAAATCGTATCCTGCCAAGCCTTGCCCATCGACCAACTCTCTCAGCGAGTGCCGTGTAAAAAGGGTTACAGGGGTTGAAGCATCTGGCAATAAATCAATTGCTTCAAACATGCTTTTAGGCAATAAATCGAGTGCCATTTTATCGTGTCATCTTTTTTCAATACTTTGTCACTATAACATGTCTGGCATAACTCTCAATCCAAAACACCCGATTGAGCCAAAGCTTCAAATGCTATTTTTTTGCTTTCCTGATCACGAAATGCGATAAAGCCCCCGTTTAATACAGTGTCACGCTGATTATATTCAAAGGGTTTACCTTTTAAGGTGAGTAAACCGCCACCAATACTTTCTAATAGTCCCTGACCTGAACTGGTATCCCATTCAGATGTAGGATGAAATCTAGGGTAAATATCAATCTCACCTTCTAACATCATGCAAAACTTATAAGCACTGCCCGCTTCACGCCGAATTACGGTACGTTTTTTTTCAATCGGTTCAATAAATTTATGATATTTCGGATTTTTACTACTGTGGCTTAAACCAATTTGTACAGGAGCTTGTGTTGAATACGGCTCTTTTTGATATTGGTACCATTGTTGTTGACTAAAGCTATATTTAAAAGGCAACTCTTTTAAATAACCCAAATAAACAACCTGTTCACAAGGTACAACGATTACAGAGAAGATAGTTTCGCGCCCTTCAATCAAACTCAAATTTATCGTGAACTCATCCCGCTCATGTATGAACTCTTTGGTACCATCAAGCGGATCTAACATCCAGCAAGAAGACCAATCATGACGAGCACTATAGTCACTTTCTTCTGATAAGACAGGTAACTCTGGTGTAATTTCCGCAAGTTGTTTTAATAAAAATTGATTTACCTTTAAATCTGCTTGAGTTACAGGTGAATCATCATGTTTTTCTTGAATATTAAACTCATATCCTGCTGAATAGTTTTGATATTCTTGTAATAAAATCTGACTAGCCTCTTCCAAGATTGGTAGCAGCTGTTCAATTAAGGCATCATTGGGACGAGTTGTTGTTATAAACATAAATAAGCTCTATTTACTTTCCTTTTCATTATAAGTGAATTATGACAAATTCAGTATTCAACAAGAGTCTAGTATCCTTAAAAATACATTCTTTTTAATTGAATCATTACAATTTTTTCATAAGCTTTGCTTTAAATTTTGAATCAGTAAAGTACTTATATTCAAAAGAAAATAACATTAATTTTTGTATATAAATTCTATTCTAACTTATGAAAAATAAGCAACTTAACATAAATTCAAACATTTCATTTTCAAGCATTTCTTGTTATGTTCAATAGTACAATAACAAAACGGAAGACTAAAATATGATGCTATATGGATATCACTTCTCAACAATTGAAAATAACTGGGAAGACTTAACCCCATTAAACGAGTTTTTACAAACATTTGCAGACGATGATGGCGATGTGTCTCAAAGAGACAAAGAATCACTTAAAGAAATTATTGCTAAGTCAGATACCGCTTTGGCTTTGGCTAAAGAAATGGGTTGGGACGGTAGCTATACAGGTTGCCCTTATTTATTTTGGTTACCAAGTAAAAATACGCAATCATTTGAATATGGCTTTGTTTTTAAACAAACCTCAGATAACTCAACTTTTGTGATTTCACCAATTGAATTGGCTTATCTAGCACATGATGATCAGGTACAAACTTTAAGTAAGAATATTGACTAAGTATAAAGGGTTATTGACTTAACAATTAAGCCAATAACCTAGCCCCACTATTGCTATTCAAACATACTTAATTGAGGTGTTGGTTTCATAATTTTCTCTTTGGGAACATGTAAACATTCAAACTCCTCAACAGGAAAACCTTCAATAAAACTCGAAATATCTGGTGTTTCTAAACTTAACCATTCATCTAAACGGTCATGTGGAATCACAATGACTGATCTTTTGACATCGCCCGGTTCGTGAAAGTCTTTCATCATAGGATGGTCTATGGCGTCCATGGTTAACATACTTGCAGAACGGACAATCGTTTCATTTATTTTGCAAATTTCATAAATTGCTGCAATGAAAAAAGCCTGCCCATCTTTACGGCGTACAGCCCATCGCTCCGGTTTATCATTTATATATTTACTTTCATAAAACTCGGTCACAGGGATCACACCAAACTTACATTTAAGAGCAGCTTCTTGAAAACTCGGTTTTTGGAAAATTGTTTCTTGACGCGCATTATAAGTATGTTTTGCTATGTTTGTATCTTCCGCCCATTTGGGAACTAATCCAAACATGACTTCACGCCATTCAAGACCTTGTGGTGATTTGAATAATAGCGGCGTTGTGCCAGCAGGATAAACCTCATCGGCATAGCTAAAGCCGACCACAGGCAACTGAAGTTGCTGTAATTGGGCAAGCGTTAAAGGTTTAAAGTTGGCACACATAGCAAGAATAAAACACTGTACTTTTACTTCTCTTATCTTATAAGCATTTACCACATAAACCAAATGAAAAGGCACTCGAAAGTGCCCTTAACGACATAACTTTACGCTTATGAAACGTGTTGAATGCCTTGTGGAATCGCCTGCAATAATCGCTTAGTGTAGTCATGTTGAGGATGTGCATAGAGCTCGTCTGAGTTAGCGATTTCAACAACCTCCCCATGATTCATGACCATGACTTGATCCGAGATATATTTCACAACCGATAAATCATGTGAAATAAAGATATAACTTAGTCCAAACTCATCTTGTAAGTCCTGTAATAAGTTAAGTACTTGTGCCTGAACTGAAACATCGAGTGCCGAAACAGACTCATCACAAATTAAAATTTCAGGCTTTAGCGTTAAACAGCGTGCAATAGCAATACGTTGGCGTTGCCCACCCGAGAACTCATGTGGATAACGATAGTAAGCTTGTTCAGGTAAATTAACTCGTTCAAGTAACCCAAGTGCAATTTGTTTACGCTCCGCATCATCTTTACCAATGTTATGAATTTGCATAGGCTCTAATAAAATCTGCCCGATGGTAAAGCGTGGGTTAAGCGAAGCATATGGGTTCTGAAAAATGATCTGAATTTTCCGTTGATATTTGGCAAACTCTTTTTCAGTTAATGAAAGAATATCTTTACCCTCAATGAAAGCTTCACCACCTGTTGCTTCATGTAAACGCATGAGCAAAAGTCCCACTGTAGTTTTACCTGAGCCTGACTCTCCCACTAGACCAAGCGTTTTCCCTTTAGCCAGTTTGAAAGAAACACCTTTTACTGCTTGAAATTCTTCTTTTCCAAATAATCCTTTACGACTATAAAAGCTTTTTTTCAGATCTTTTACTTCTAAAATAATTTGCTCTTCGCCATTTAAACCGCGTTTACGCTGTGGAATTTCTGAAACATCAAAGCTTTGCTCTACCAATACATTGTCTTCTTGACGCATAAAGTCGCTGGTCACAGGCAAACGATAAGGTCGCTGGGACATTTGAGGACGACAGTAAAGTAAAGCTCTCGTATATACATCTTTGGGCTGTTCTAGAACTTGTTCTGCAAGACCTTGCTCTCTAATTTCACCATGACGCATCACAATGACTTGATCTGCAATTTCACCTACCAAAGCCAAATCATGCGTAATAAAAAGCATCGACATTTGACGGCGCTGACGCAACGATTCGAGTAAATCAATAATTTGTTTTTGAATGGTGACATCAAGTGCCGTTGTCGGTTCATCGGCTATCAATAGCTTAGGTTCACAAGCAATCGCCATTGCAATCATGACACGTTGCTGTTGACCACCAGACAGTTGATTAGGATAAGCATCAATCTTAGTTTCTGGTGAAGGTATCCCGACTTCTTTGAGTAACTCTAAAACACGTTGACGGGCCTGTTTACGACTCATACCCATGTGTAAACACAACACTTCTGCGATTTGATTACCTACCGTAAAAACGGGATTTAATGATGACATCGGTTCCTGAAAAATCATGGCAATATCTTTACCACAGATTTTTCGCATATCTTTACGGGATAAGCTGAGTAAGTCTTGACCTTCAAAAGCAATCTTACTTTTTTCATCAATTTTACTTTGGCCTACAGGTAGTAAGCCCATAGTTGCCAAAGAAGTAACTGACTTGCCACTACCCGACTCACCAACTAAAGCGACAGTGGTATTTGCTGGAATATCAAAGGAGATTCCTTTAACAGTTTCGATATACTGCTTGTCTTCACCTTTAAAGCTTACACGTAAGTTTTCAATGTGGAGTAATGGGACATTTTTTTGTTGTTCTGACATTAGGTTTTCCTCTTATTTTAATTTTGGATCTAATGCATCACGCAGTGCATCAGTAAACATTGAAAATGCCGTAACCAAAACAGCCATTGCGACAGAGGCTGCGACAAGCTGCCACCATTTTCCTAAAAGAAGTTCACTTTGTGCTTCATTTAACATACTGCCCCAAGACACTACGCCTACTGGCACACCGAAGCCTAAGAAACTCAAAATAACTTCAGATTTAATAAAAGAAACCACCAAAATTGACATTTGAACCAAAGCAATATGGCTGACATTAGGAAAAATATGAATAAACATACGGCGAAAATGTCCAACACCAATTGCCTTGGCCGCTAAAACATATTCACGTGAGGTATGTTTCATATACTCCGCACGAATTAAACGGTAAACACCAGTCCAACCCGTTAAACCTAAAATTAGAACAATAGATAAAATGCCCTTTTGTTGCAGTACGGCAGCTATCGCAAGTACTAATAATAAATATGGAATGGAAGTAAAAATGTTATAAAACCAGTTAAGGATGTCATCTACCCAACCACCAAAGTACCCTGAAATCGCCCCTAGCAGTGTGCCTAGGGTCACTGCGAGTAATGCAGAAACTAGCCCTACAATAATTGAAGTTTCAGCACCTTTAATGGTTTTTTTAAGAACATCTTGCCCCCATTTGTCAGCTCCAAATATAAGCGTACTTTTTAGTTCACTTTGCTGATCGAGTAAGTGTCCACCTAATTGCTGATCAATTGCTTTCATATCATCAGCTAGCGGGTCAACTACACCATAATAATCAATTGCACTTCCAGAGGACTTTTCTTGTTTAATTTCAGCCTTGAGTTGGTGAATGACATCTTTTAAGGGATCGACTGGATTTTCCAGTAACTCTTCATCTACAGTAGCTGTCTTTTGCAAAGCTTCATTTGTTTTATCTGCACCTATAAATGTAGGAGGTGCATAACTGACAGCAACTTCTTTATTCCAGTCCGATGCAATCACTCCTGTAAATGATAGTAGCAATACGACCAAATAGAACAGCACAACAATGAGTGATGCGATTGCAATTTTGTCAGCCCGAAGACGACGCATTGCAAGCCGCCATAAACCCGCTGAAGCAGGCGCTGTCTGGGTTTGTAATTTTCTTTTTGATAGAACACTTAGCATAGCCCACCTACTTCAACTGTACACGTGGATCAACCACTTTGTAGACTAAATCGGCAATCAAGTTAAAAATCATGGTTGCAGCTGCAATGTAGACTGTAATTGCTTTAATCACAGGAAAATCACTTCGCTCAACTGCGATAATTACTTCTCGACCAATACCGGGAATACCAAAAAAACGTTCAATTAAAAATGCACCTATGAGCAACGCAGGCAAAGTCGCCATCACATCGGTAATAATAGGAATTGAGGCATTACGTAAAACATGTACACCTAAAATTCGGCTTTCACCTACACCTTTAGCACGTGCCGTTCTAACATAATCTTGGTTAATCTCATCAAGCACAAAACTACGGTATAATCTTAAAGTAGGTGCAATACTAACCACCAACATAATTAAAATTGGAAGTAAGGCGAACTTAAATAAATTATCGGTAAAATTATCGCTCCAGCCCTGCACTGGGAACCAACTTAACTGATAAGCCAGAACATATTGAAAAACAATAATATAAACCAAGATACTAATCGACATGCCAATGGTACATAACATCATGACCATACGATCTGTTAAAGAACCACGTACAGCCGACACAGCCAATGCCAAGCCAATTGAGATAACGGTTTGTAAAATAGTGAGTGGAATCAAAAGCGTTAGTGAAGGCCCCAAGCGGGTTAAAATAATTTGTGAAACCGGTTCTCCCGTACTCCAACTTGCACCATAATCAAAAGTGAGAATCTGCTTAATAAAAATCCAGAGCTGAACGTAATAAGGCTGGTCTACCCCTAGCTGTTTACGAATGTTTTCAATCTGCTCAGGATTAGACATCTTACCTGCCAAAATATAAGCTGGATCTCCACCTACCCAGTTAAAAAGAATAAAGATAAACAGTACTACTCCCAACATGGTTGGAATCATCTGCCATAACCGCCGAATAACATATGCCAGCATAGTGATAATTCCTTATTTAACCCGTTGTCCAGTAATTTCATTAAAGAATGCTTTATTGTCAGGATCACGACCAAGGAAATCTTTAACCAACTCAGCTGCCGGTTTTTGGCTACCTTGGGATAAAATCGTCTGACGGTAACGTTGCCCGACTTGTGGGTTATTTAGGTTGTCACCATAAGCAGAAAGCATATCGAGAGCTAAAACCTCAGACCACATATAACCGTAATAACCCGCTTGATACCCACCCATTAAGTGTCCAAACTGTCCAGGAAATTCTGTTGTTGGTACATATCCCAAGGCCGTAGCTGCTTCCATTTTTTGCCAAGTTTCTAAAGGTTTTACTTTTAAGGCATCAGCCGTATGAAGTGCCATATCGTACTGTGCATAAAGTGTCTGACGTGCATAACGTAAACCGCGCCCATAGTTATGTACTGCTTTTAAACGGGCAATTAATTCATCATCAACTCGTGGACATGCTGGATCGCAATAATCAGCTACTTTAGACAAAGTTTCCTTACGGCGTGCCCACTCTTCATACATTTGAGATGGTGCTTCTACGAAATCACGCTCTACAGAAGTTCCAGACTGACTTGCATAACGGGTATTAGATAAAATGCCATGTAAGGCATGACCAAATTCATGAACAAAAGTTTCTAGCTCGTCACTATTTAAACCTTTACGGTTAAAGTTCGTGACTAGTACTGAAACTGGCAATCGGTTGGTTAAAGTGCTGCCACCATATACTCCCCAAACGGCGGCATGACCATATTTCCCTTCGCGAGGAAATTTATCCATATATAGAGCACCGAGAAGCTTTCCTGTCTTTTTATCGACTACATCGTAATATTCAACTTCGCTCTGCCATGCTTTTACTTTGACAGGTTTAAAATCAATGCCATAAAGGTCAGATGAAATAGCAAATAACCATTTTTGTGCCGCTAAAGCCGGGAAATAATCACGAAGCTTTTCCTGATCAATTTGATACTTGCTCTTACGCAGTTTCTCACTCCAGTAAGCTTCACTCCAACGTGTTATCTCGGTTTTATCTAATGGTGTTTTTAAAGTTTGTGCTTTAAATGCACGGAGCTCTTCTACTTCTTTGCGCTCAAGTGGTGCCACCGTTTTTTGTACTTCTGCCAAAAACTGATTTACAGCTTCGGGCGTTTTTGCCATACGATCCTTTAACGCCCAATCTGCATAACTTGCTTTTCCAAATAACTGCGCCAGTTCATAACGCAAATCTATTGCTTGTTTGAGTAATTTTAAGTTTTGTTCAGTACCACGTCGTGTAAAGGCGATTTGATATCTTTTTCGGGCATCATCATTATCTGCCAGTTCCATAAATGGACGATATTCAGGATACTCAAAACCTAATAGATAGTTACCATTGGCATTTTTCTTTAACCCTGAAATATAACTTTCTGGCAGACCTTTCATCTCTTCAGGCGTAAATTCAAGTTTTTCAGGGTTATCACGAATATTACGGCTATATTCTTGTTCGAGTTTAGTCAATTCATCCAGAATGGCTTTCATTCTTGCACGTTTTGCTGGTTCTAATTGAACCCCCGTGTCTTCAAACTGATCCAAAATATCCTGACGGTATTTTTTATCAATAGGATCAGTCGCTTTTGTATTTTTAATTACGTTATATAATTTTGAGTTTTGAAATATATCGGTATGTAACTGATTAATTTTGATTTCGCAGTCTTCTGCTGCTTTACGTAATTTTGCGTCTGGGTCTACATTACTATATAAACCGACAGGTCCTGAAAAATCTTCAAGATGAGCAAAAATTTTGTCCCACTTTGCTAATATTGGAGCAGCGGCAACATCAGTTTTAACAGGTGTTTTTTCAAAGTTTGAAATCTCTTGCTGGATTTTTTTTAAATTAGAATCACACCATGCTGGGAGTTGCTCTGCTTTAAGTAATGGTAAGGTTGCACGTGTTGTCTCTGCCGATGCAAATTGACTTATACCTATCGTCAACATACATAATGTAGTCATTTTCAGTGTGTTATTTTTCATCGTATCTCCAATTTTTTTCATTTAATGATTAGATTTCGTATTTGTATCAATATCGAAGTACATCCATTCAGCATGTAAAATCGGATGCTTCTTATATCCAATGATTCTTGGTTGAGCCAACATATTTCTATAACGTGCATACAACACTTGCACTGGCATATACACTTCTAACAAACGTGTCATTTTTCGATAAATCACGTCGCGTTCTGGGCCTGGCTTAATCTGTTGAGACTGACGGTATAATTGATCAAACTCTGGTATTGAACCGCAAGACCAGTTGGTCATATGAGTGTTCGGGCCATAAAAATTCTGCATAAAATTATCGCCATCTGGATAATCGGCAATCCATGCAGAAGAGCCAAACATTCCGTCACACTGTTTTTGTGCCCGAATGAGGTCTGAAAAGAGCATAGGCTTGTACACCATACGGATATTCAAACTGTCAAAGTTCTTTTTCCAAAGCTCAGCGCTTTGCTGACCAATACTGTCATTACGCGCCATATATTCAATGACAAGGGGCTTACCATTTGGTTGTGTACGCCAACCTGATGCATCTTTTTTATAGTTATATTTATCTAATAATAGATTTGCTGCTTTGACCGAATATGGGGTACTGCTTCTATATTGCGGATCAGAACCCACCACACCTGGCGGTACTGGAAAATGTAGACGCTCAGCATCACTATTACGTACTAATTTAATTTCTTGATCTATTGAACGAGACATTGCAATTGCACGGCGTAAAGCAATTTTTTCTTTACTCATTCCTCCAACAACAGGATTCTTAAGATTCCAATAGTTGTAACTAATTTCCGGATCAACAATACGAGATAAATGCACACCATCTTTTGCAAGTTCAGGTCTTAACTTGCCGTCTTTAATGGCTTTCGAGACTAATTGCCCTTCAAGTTGAATAATATCAACTTCACCACGCTGAAATGCTAACCATCGTGACTGGTTTTCTTCCATAACCTGAATATCAATTGTGCCGATTTGAGGCATTTGTTTACCTTTGAGGCGTTTTACAATTGCTTGGTCCTCAGGGCTACTGGCTACAAAGTTCCAAGTAAAACCACGATAATCAGGATTCGCTTTTAAAACAATACGCGAAGCAGGCACCCACTTACTGAGCATATAAGGTCCTGTCCCTACCGGATGCCCCATAACAAAGCCAGATTTATCTTTATATTTTTCGATAACTTCACGCGCTACAGCCCCTGTAGGGTCATGTGCCAGTAATAAAGGAAAGTTATAGTCAGGGTTCACTAACCGAATAACCAAGGTGTACTTATCAGGTGTTTGTAAACCACTCACACTTTGATCATAGTTAAACTTTCCTGTTTTACTGGCTGATTGTACTAAAGCATCCATACCTTCAATTTTGTTCTCCAACAACCAGCTATTTGGCGAACGTAAATTTGGGTCCAATAACCGTTTAAAAGAGTACGCATAATCGTAAGCTGTTAACTCTCTAGGTTTACCTTTAAAAACAGGGTCCGGTGTAAAATAAATACCTTTTTTAATGTGAATGGTATAAGTCAGACCATCTGCACTCACTTCTGGCATAGCGGTTGCGATTTGGGGAATAAGCTTTGCTGGCCTTGCTAAATAATCGTAGGTATATAAAGTTTCAAATATTGAAGTGGTTACATGTGCCGAATATAAGTCATGGATATAAGCTGGGTCGAAACCTGTTTCAGCTGTTGGGAACGTATAATGTAAAACTTTATTCGGATCTGCTGGGCTTTTGGCATAAATAGTCGTGGCACCCGTTAATGCCATTCCGGCAAATAATAGGCCTACGCTACAGTGCTTGAGCTTTAGTCTTAAATTTTCAGTCATGATGATCTTTATCTAAAATTATTTTTTAACGGGGGTAATATCAAGATATTGCCAGTTTGTATTCATCATCGGGTGGGGTTTAAAACCCTGAACTTGTGGGCGTATCAACCAATTACGAATTCGAGTTACATGAATAATCCAAGGATTGTCAGCTTCAATCTGGCGATTAAGCTTTTCATAATATGGTAGACGTTGTTGCGGGGGTAAATGAATGGCCTGAGTATAAAGAGCATCATATGTTTTAGACTGATAACAAGCATGGTTTCCCTGTCCAGCATTTGGTCCATATAATAATTGTGCAAAATTATCTCCTTCGGGATAGTCAGCAATCCATGCCCCGCTCCACATCATATATTTACATTGAGTTGCGGCTTTTAAGTTATCTGCAAAATTACTTACTTTAAAGTCAGCACGAATGCCAATCGCGTCTAGATTTTTTTTCCAGAGTTCAGAATGAATAACGGATGCTGAGCTATTTTCATTATTAATTTTTAAAACTAAAGGTTTGCCATTTGGTAAGGTTCGATAGCCATCAGCCCCTTTTTTATAACCATAATAATCAAGCAGTTTATTTGCTAGCTGCGGATTATATCCTACGCTACTTTTATACTTCGGGTTATATCCGTTTACACCTTCAGGTATAAACATTTCTGCTCTCACTGCCTGACCTTTATATGCCTGTTTTATGCTTTCTTTTTGGTCATAGGCCAAAGTAATTGCTCGACGAAGCGCAATTTTTTCTGGACTAACCCCCCCAATAACCGGATCACGCATATTCATCATGGTATAGGTCATTTCAGGTTCTTTATATGGAAAATGTTTAATGCCTCTTTTTTGAAAAGAAGCTTTAAGTTGATTTCCATCTAACGCTTGAGGAACGGCATCTGCTGTAAGTTTGTCAAAATCTAATTGACCCGATTGAAAAGCTAACCATCTTGATTGTTGTTCTTCAATGATACTGACCACCACCTTGCCAACTTGCGGCATTTTCTTTCCAGACATTTCCTTAACAAGTTGGTTATCCCAAGGCGTTCCTGTTGACTTAAAATTCCAGACAAAACCACGATAATCAGGATTGGCAACCAACTCGACCTTACTTCTTGGAACATATTTACTTAACATGTACGGTCCAGTACCTACTGGATGCATACCGATACGATCACCGTAATAATCAACAACCTCTTTAGCAACGCTACCAAACGTAATATAGGCAAGAATATAAGGAAAATTAAAATCTTGGCGAGTTAAGGTAAATTGTAGAGTATATCGATCAGTCGCTTTAAGCCCTGCAATTGGCGCGGCATAATCAAACTTTCCAGTTTTCTTTGCTTGAGCTACAACTGCATCAGCACCCACTAATTTTCCATCCAAAAAAGAAACGGAAGGTGCTCTGTTTTTAGGGTCTAAAATACGTTTAATGGAATAAACATAATCTTCGGCCACCAATTCACGGCGTTTGCCTTTAAAGGCAGGATCATCCGTAAAATAAATACCTGGCTTAATTTTAAATATATAAACTTTACCGTCTTGCTCAACCTTCGGCATGCTTTCAGCCGTATAAGGAACCAGTTGTAGTGGACGTGCTAAATAATCGTATTTAAGTAGAGGTTCAAAAATAGCTTCTGCAATACTTGCACTATAGAAATTGGTGGTTTTAACCATGTCAAAACCGTCATCAGGTGCTTCATAGGCAACATGCAAAATCTTGTTTGGTTGTGCTGGCGTAATTGCATAAGCACATGGAATAGATGTAATAGCCAAACTTAAAATGGCGAGCTTAAAAAATTTTAATTTCAAGTTCATATCCACATAACTAATTTTTTTAAAAGATATTAACCTTTTGAGTAACATCTAAATCCGCATAAGAAAAGTTCTTTTTTCAGCAGATAGGCCTATTGGGGATTTGGAATTCACTTTCCTTTATCATCTTTTTATTTGATCAAATGGAAAAATAAATTCAAGTACCCAGTGTTTTGTAACTACTGAATATAAAGCGAATTTCATGCCATCTATGAGTATTCATAATAAAATATTTAAGAATATTAGAAATTCATATTTTTATTAGGTACTTAAATCCGTTTGAACTATATAAATAAAAGTTACTTTTTGCCAAATATTATATTTGTATAACTTAATCATTTAACATCTTAAATGCACAAAAAAAATCCATTGATGATTCATTATGCATCATATTAATCCATTTATACTTAAGAGAAAATATTAACTTAATATACTGATAATTAAATAAAATTATATAAAAAAATCTTACAATAAATAGTATAACATTACATATAATAAAGTTCTAAAACGATACATTTTTATTTATTAAGTATGTGAACTGTCCATTAATGTATATTTTTTATACAAATAAATTTGAAACTTTTAGCCAATACAAAAAAATTTGCCAAACGGAAAATTTATTTAACTTCAAAAGAAACAGAGGCACTGCCCTCAAACATAATAAAATCAATATTTATCAATATTTTGCATAAACTAAAAAAAGAAAAATATATAGTTGGCACTTGCTTTGCTTAAAAACATTCCAGCAATATCGCTAACTACAACAAAAAGGGATCACGTCCACGATGAAAAAAAAATACAATGTTCGATCTCAGGTAACCCCCAAGATCGGCAAGACAATACTTAAATTAAGTACCCTTAGTTTAAGCATGATGTGTCTTACCATGGCACAAGCAGCAGAAACCGAACAAACAAGTAATGATGATAAACCAGCAAAAGTTGTGAAAGTTGCCGTTACAGGTTCTTCAATCAAAGGCGTTGCTGCTCAAAGTGCTTCACCAATTACTGTTGTAAAAGTTGATGAAATTTTAAAACAAGGGGTAACATCAACTGAAGAAGCCTTAGCCAAGATTAGTGCAAACCAATCAAACTTCGTAACTGCTAGCAATGTGGGCGCTAGTAAAACTGTGGGGTCAGCAGCAAACTTGAGAGCCTTGGGGGCAAACAAGACACTTATTTTACTAAATGGGCGTAGATTAGCTGCAAATGCTTACGATAGCGGAGTAACCAATTTAAATATTATTCCACTCGCCATGTTAGACCGTATCGAAGTTTTACGTGATGGTGCTTCATCCATTTATGGGACAGATGCAATTGGCGGGGTTATTAACTTCATTACTAAAAAACAGTTTACTGGCCTCAACTTAACTGCTGGATATCAAAAACCAGAAGAAAAAGGTGGTGAGCAACAAGATTATAGTATTTTCGGTGGTTTTGGTGACCTAGATGAAAATGGCTATAACGTTTTTGGGGTTATCGATTATCGAAAAGGTGATGATGTTATGGCCCAAGACCGTAAGGTCAGTCGCCGCGGGGGCATATTACCTGAATTAGGTGTCAATAGAACCAGTAGTGGTACATTCCCTGCTAATGTTCCTGGTCTAGGTAATCCCTATGCGAGTACTGGTTGTGGTAATGATCCTTTAGTCGCTAGTACTGATGGAGAAACGTGCAGATATAACAGCCAAGCTGTGATTGGAATTGTTCCAAAAACAGAAGATATCTCTGTAATGGGTCGAGCAACTTTTAAACTCAATGATGATTTTAATGCGATTGCAGAATATTTATATGCAAGAAATGAGGTTACCACCTCGGTCGCGCCAGATGTATTTTTTGATTTAACACTAGACCCTAGCAGTAAATATTATCCTGGAAATGGCATAACTCCTGCTCTTGCTGGCACATCGGGCCCTATCGATCTTTACTTACGCTCACAAGCTGGTAATCGTATCAGTAATAGTATTAACCAATCGCATCGAATATTTGCTGGCATTGAAGGTGAAACACATGGTTGGGATATCAATTCAGGTGTGACTTATGCGCATAGTAGTGCTTCTGATGCTATCTTGAGTGGCTATTTAAACTATGACAAAACTCAAGAAGCTTTAAACAATGGCTCCTTAAATCCATTCGGCCCTCAGAATGCTGAAGATGCAGGTGTATGGGACCAACTAGGTGTTGAAGGAAAATATTTAAAAGCCAACTTAGATACAACCACGGTTGATTTCACTGCTAGTCGCCCTATTTTCAAATTGCCAGCGGGTGATGTTGGGTTCGCAGTTGGAGCGAGCTATCGTTATGAAGATTGGACTTCAAAAGTAATTGCTGATGTTGCTCGACTTGCTCCTAGTACTGGTAATGATCCAGATGAACCAGAAAATAAGGGTGATCGTAATATCAAATCGGTATTTACCGAATTTCATATTCCACTGCACAAAACTTTAGAAGCTCAAATTGCTGCTCGTTATGATGACTACAATGATTTTGGTGATACCTTTAATCCAAAATTCGCACTTCGTTGGGAACCAATTAAACAACTGATGTTCCGTACCACTTATAGTACAGGTTTCAGAGCACCTACACTTTGGGAGGTTAATGGGCCAAACTCAGTAACGAATACTGGTGCAACATATAATGACCCAGCACTTTGCCCTGGAGGTGTTATACAACCTGGAGGTAAAAAAGAACGCGACTGTAATATGCAGTTTAAACGCCAAAATGGTGGAAACAAGAGTCTTGATCCTGAAGAGTCTAAATCTTTTACAGCAGGCTTAGTCTTTGAACCTGTTAAAAATTTAGCCTTTACTCTCGATTACTTCAATATAGAAGTGGACAAGCAAATTGCTACTCTATCTGAAGCTGCTATTTTTAATGACCCTGTGAAATATGCAGACAAATTTGTACGTAATGCTGATGGCTCACTAAATTATATTATTACTACACAACAAAATTTAGGTGGCATTAAAACATCTGGTTTTGATGTGGGCTTAAGTTGGGTTTCCCCAATGACAGCTACAGGTCGATTTGGTTTCAATATTGATGGCACATATATCACAGACTACAAATATCAAGCAGAACCAGATGGTGAATGGATAGGTGTTGCAGGCTCATATACTGGCTTAGATTATCAATCAATTATTCTTCGCTGGAAACATACCGCCAATGTGAATTGGAACTACGAAAATTGGGCTTTAAACCTACAACAAAACTTCTCACGCGGTTATCAAGATCAAAACTCAAATGATCAAAACCATAGAGTAAGTGATTACACAACTTACAATATTTCTGGCACTTACAAAGGCTTTAAAAACCTAGAGTTAACAGCAGGTATTAAGAATATTTTTGATGAAGATCCACCTGCTTCTAATGTAATTGATAACTTCCAAATGGGATATGACCCACGTTACGCAGATCCTTTAGGACGCACTTACTTTGTACGAGGTACATATAAGTTCTAAATGGTTGTTCTGCAAATATAACACTCAAAAGTTAGTTTGCAGAACAAATACTCATTCTTAGCCAAACAGTCATTTCAAAAATTGTTTGTCTACAGTTTCAGGAGTAACTATGGGCATGACTTTTACAGACATAGAAAATAAATCTGCCAAACGCCTTATTGGTATTGCTGCAGTAATTTTTCTGCATCTTCTTGTTGCCTATATTCTGATGTCAGGTTTAGCAAACAATATTCAAAAACCAGCAGAAAAACCTGTGGAATTACAAATTATTCAGCATATTAAACCGCCTCCACCACCAAAACTGGAGGAGCCGAAACCTAAGGAAAAACCACCTGAACCGCCAAAAATGGTGGAAAAAGTTGCCAAGGTTCCAGAGCCTCCTAAACAGGTTGAGAAAGTTGTGACTCCTGTGCAAAAAAACACTCCAATAGCTCAACCAACTAAAGTTGCAACTCCTGCTCCGGCTGCACCTAGTGCACCATCACCAAGTCCAGTTGCGGCGCCTGCTCCAACTGCAGCTGCTCCAGCACCTAAACCAGCTGGTGTAACTCGTGGTGTTTCAGAAGGTTCCGCAGGTTGTGAAAAACCAGAGTATCCACGTGAAGCAGAAATGAGTGGTGAACAAGGCACTGTCCGCATTCGAGTTTTAGTTGATACGAATGGCAAAGTTATAGAAGCAAAGATAAAGAAATCGAGTGGCAGTAGGATTCTAGATAAGGCAGCAACTAAAGCTTACAGCCTATGCACATTCAAACCAGCAATGAAAGATGGTGTGCCTCAGCAGGACTGGTATGAAATTGAATATCCTTTCGTAATTGAATGAACAAATTGAATTAATCAGAAATTAAAAATATTGGAGAAAATATGATGAAAAAATCAACTCAACCGCTAGTACGTTTCGCTTCTGCAAGCCTAATCGCAGCTTGCTCACTGCTCCCATTAAGTACAGCTTTTGCAGAAGAAACGAGCAATACTCCTGTTGCAACCGCAACGACTGAAGCAACCTCAAACTCAAGCACACCGACTCCACCGCCAAAGCCTGCAACGAGTGAAACCATTAAAAACCCTTATGGTTTAGAAGCACTTTGGCGTGAAGGTGATTTAGTTGCAAAATCAACCCTATTCATATTAGTACTTATGTCTATCGGTACATGGTACATCATCGTTTCTAAACTATTACAACAAGGAAAAGTCAAACGACAAGGGAAAGAAGCTGAAAGACATTTCTGGGAAGCTACTTCTCTTGATAATGCTGCTGAAGGTTTAGAACAAAGTAGCGCTTATCGATTTATTGCAGAAAAAGGAATTAACTCAACTAAGTCACACGGCGGTTCGTTACTTGAACGCATTGACTTCAATACTTGGGTAAGCATTTCAATACAACGTTCAATTGAAAAAGTACAAAACCACTTAAGTGGAGGTTTAGCCTTTTTAGCAACGGTTGGATCTACAGCCCCTTTCGTAGGTCTATTCGGAACAGTATGGGGAATCTATCACGCGTTAACAGCTATCGGGATTTCAGGACAGGCATCTATTGATAAAGTTGCAGGCCCAGTTGGTGAAGCACTGATTATGACAGCTATTGGTCTAGCAGTCGCAGTACCAGCGGTGCTTGGTTATAACTGGTTGACTCGTCGCAATAAAGCAGTGATGGAAAACGTTCGTTCATTTGGTTCAGATTTACATGCAGTTTTATTAAGCGGAGAAATTAATACTAATAATTCAGTTAACCGCAGCATTAAATAATCAGGAGCAAACATTATGGGTATGAGTGTTGGTTCTGAAGATGAAGACGAAAT
Organism: Acinetobacter genomosp. 33YU; assembly: GCF_001990725.1. Classification (NCBI taxonomy): domain Bacteria; kingdom Pseudomonadati; phylum Pseudomonadota; class Gammaproteobacteria; order Moraxellales; family Moraxellaceae; genus Acinetobacter; species Acinetobacter genomosp. 33YU. The sequence continues at coordinate 198,052 of NZ_LFZQ01000011.1, forward strand.
GATTGGAACAATTAACACGACTCCTCTGGTGGACGTCATGTTGGTTTTACTTATTATTTTCCTAATTACCATTCCAGTAGTTACACATACAGTACCTGTGAAACTACCAGAAGAAAAGAATACGCCGTACGCAACTACGCCTGAAAATATTCAACTCTCAGTCAATAAGAAAGGAGATATTTTCTGGAATGAAAGTTATGTACCAAATAAAGAAATTTTACTAGCGAAATTACAGGCTGTGGCGCAAAAAAGACCACAGCCAGAGGTACATATTCGAGGAGATCAGCTTACCCATTTTGAAGCGATAGATCAGGTCATTAGTACGACCAAACAAGCTGGTATTGGCAAAATTGCCTTTGTTACTACCCCTCCAGCCTCCCCATAACTATTTTAAGGAGAATCTTATGGGTATGAATGTTGGTTCAAATAATGATGACGATGTGATGTTGGAAGTTAACATGACACCGCTTATTGATGTCATGTTGGTACTCATCATTATGTTTATTATTACCATACCTGCACCCAACAACGCGATTAATATTAATCTGCCAAATGGCACACCGCCACCAACAAATGAAAAGCCACCCGAAGTGATTGATGTGAGAATTGATGCAACAGGCAAAGTATTTTGGAATAACCAACAAGTTTCTGATCGCAAAGCACTAGAGACTTTATTTCAAGGTGTTGTTGCCAAAAAAGATCAAGACCAAATCAAACTCAAGCCAGACCAGATGGCTGAATATAAAAATGTAGCGATGGTGATGGCTACAGCACAGCGTTTAGGTGTCACTAAAATTGGAATTGTGAGCAGTAACTAATATTACTTTTCAATCTATTTAACTCTATTAACTCCTGCGCTAACTTGAATCTTCAGTTAGCGTTTTTTTGAAGCGAAATATTCAAGCCTCACCAATAGAGTATACATTTGGTGTAACATAATCTTTTGAGATTCATCCAATGATAATCTTGCACATAGAATCCAATTCTTACGATCAAGATCTTTTAGACTAATCAAATGCAAAACCTTTTAGCTATAAATTCCCTTTCTATAAGCACAAAATATACCGAAAATAAAAAAGCCCCCGAAGAGGCTTTTTTCAAAACAGGTTAAAATTAGTCACCTGTATAACCTTTTAACTTTAAACGAGCAGCATGAAGTAAAGGCTCTGTATAACCAGAAGGCTGTTCACAACCTTTAAAGATAAGGTCAGAAGCTGCTTGGAAAGCAATATTCGTTTCAAAATTAGCTGCCATTGGTTTATACAATGGGTCATTCGCATTTTGCTCATCAACAATTTTTGCCATGCGTTTGAGCACTTCTTCAACTTGTTCACGAGTCACAATACCGTGACGTAACCAGTTCGCAACGTGTTGAGAAGAAATACGTAATGTTGCACGGTCTTCCATTAAACCTACGTTGTTGATATCAGGAACTTTTGAACAACCTACTCCTAAGTCAACCCAACGAACAACGTAACCTAAAATACCTTGGCAGTTATTTTCAAGTTCATTGTTGATCTCTTCTGCTGACCAGTTTGTTTCTGGCGCAAATGGAGGAGTTAACAAGTCATCTAATGACAACATTTCTTCAGCTTTTAACTGATCTTGACGTGCTTTTACATTTACTTGATGGTAATGCATCGCATGAAGTACAGCACCAGTTGGTGATGGAACCCAAGCACATGAAGCACCAGCATTTGGATGAGCAGCTTTAGTTGCTAACATATCTTTCATGCTATCTGGTTTTGGCCACATGCCTTTACCAATTTGAGCTTTACCTTGTAAACCACATTTCAAGCCAATTGCAACGTTACGGTTTTCATAAGCGGCAATCCATTTTTGTGTTTTAACCGCTTCTTTACGAACAACTGGTGCAGCTTCCATAGAAGTATGGATTTCATCACCTGTACGGTCCATGAAACCAGTGTTAATAAAGATAGTACGGTCTTTTGCTGCAGCAATACAGTTTTTCAAGTTTACAGATGTACGGCGTTCTTCATCCATAATACCGATTTTTAGAGATTTCGCTGGTAAACCTAGTGCTTGCTCAGCACGTTCAAATAATTCAACAGCAAAAGCAACTTCTTCTGGACCATGCATTTTTGGCTTAACAATATACATAGATCCTTTACGAGAGTTTTTATTTTCATTTGTACTACGGATATCAGCAACTGATAACAATGGAGTTACCAATGCATCCATAATACCTTCGAAAATTTCTTCACCATCTACCAAAATAGCTGGATTCGTCATTAAGTGACCTACGTTACGAAGTAACATAAGTGAACGACCATGAAGTTTTGTTGTTCCACCAATTAAGTTTTTAATTTCGCGGTCTTTGCTTAACGCACGGACAATTGTTTTACCATTTTTTTCGATAGATTCTTGAAGTGTACCCTTCATTAAACCTAACCAGTTACGGTAACCTTCAACTTTTTCTTCAGCATCTACAGCTGCAACAGAGTCTTCAAGATCTTGAATCGTCGTAACCGCAGCTTCAAGTGTTAAATCTTTAACACCCGCTAAATCAGTTTGACCAATTGGGCTATTCGCATCAATTTCAATAATGACATGCAAGCCATTACTTAAAAGTACAACTTCTGAAGGATTTGCTTCTTCACCATTAAAACCAACGAACTGAGCTTCATGAGCTAAACCTGTTTGAGTACCATCTTTTAAAGTCACAACAAGTTTATTTTGCTCAATTGCATATTTAGTTGCATCTGCGTGTGAGCCTTGTGCAAGTGGGAAAACTTCATTTAAGAAGTTTTTAGCAAACTCGATTACTTTAGCACCACGTACAGGGTTATATCCTTTCCCTTTTTCAGCACCGCCTTCTTCTGAAATTACGTCAAAGCCGTAAAGTGCATCATATAAAGAACCCCAACGTGCGTTTGCTGCATTTAAACAATAACGTGCATTACGTACAGGTACTACTAACTGCGGCCCTGCTAATAATGCAATTTCTTCGTCTACATTTTCAGTTGTGATCTGGAAATCTTCAACTTCTGGTAATAAATAACCAATTTCAGTTAAAAACGCTTTATAAGCACCTAATTCAAATTTGTTATTACGGTGCCATTCATCAATTTTTGCTTGTAATTCATCACGCTTAGCCAATAACGCTTTATTTTTTGGGCTAAGATCGACAACAACTTGCTCAAAGTTCTTCCAGTAAGTTTCACTATCTAAACCAGAACCTGGTAAAGCTTCATTTTCGATAAAATCGTAAAGTTCTTTAGCAATCGCTAACTTGCCTTTTTGAATACGTGCAGTCATTGTCTTTCCTGAAGTTGCTACTTTTTATACCAAGAGAAACCTAGTATACCGATTTAAATTAAGCTGAATACTAATATCACATTCCTAAATAGTAAGCATTTTCCCTTGCGAAACTATTGACAAAGATAAATTTTTCTATATAGGAAAATATTAAAATTCTAACTAGGTTTCTCAACAATTTATTCAATATTTAAAAATACTGAAACTAGACTTTTTGTTAACAAACAAAAAAATTTCAGTATCTGATTTTTCTAAAGCGTATTTAGTTATATCAAACTTTAAGCTGTGAAAAAGCACTATTTAATTAAATTTATCAATTTTTTGTTATAAAAAAAGCGCTCTATCTAGAGCGCTTTTCACAACTATCGTCTTAAGAAGTTTTAGCTTCATCAATTTGTCGGTGTTCTGAATGCAAATAATCATCTGACTGCATTTCCAACAAACGAGAACGCGTACGCTCAATTTCAAAAGCTAATTTCTCGCCTTGATAGATATCAATGATACTATCTTGAGAAGTTAAGAGTAATTTCACGCCACGGTCATAAAACTCATCGACTAGATAAATAAATCGACGCGTTCCTTCTGACAAGAAGTCAGTTAAGTGCGGAACATTGCTGACCAGAACTGTATTATAAATATTAGCAATTTCAATAAAATCTGCTGGGCTGCGCGGCTTTAAACAAAGTTCAGAAAACTCACACCATAAAACATCTTCGGTGTGACCTAGCGTTTCAACAACACGGTTATTGATCACAATTGGTTCTTGAGAATTTGCTTGCGTATGCGTTAAGGCAGTATAACGTTCAGATATCCAACTTTGCGCTTCATTACCTAAAGGCGATTTGAACAATTGAGCTTGTTTCAAAACACGTAAACGGTAATCTACGCCCGCATCTACATTTAAAATAGCACAATTCTTTTTAACCATTTCAATGGTAGGTATAAAACGGTCGCGATGAATGCCATTTTTATATAAACCGTCTGGTGCAATGTTCGAAGTAGCAATCAGTGTTACTCCACGAACAAATAACTTCTGGAATAAATCACTCAAGATCATTGCATCTGTTACGTTTGAAACGAAAAACTCATCAAAACAAATAACAACCGCATCTTTATAAATTTGATCAGCCACAATATCGAGTGGATTACGTTGACCAGAAAGTTTATTTAATTCTTTATGAACATGCTGCATAAAGTGATGGAAATGCATACGTGTTTTACGACGAAATGGCACAGACTCATAAAATTGATCCATAAGCCAAGTTTTTCCTCGACCTACACCACCCCACATATACACGCCTTTTGGAGAGGTTTGGCGGCGGAAGCGACGGAAAGCTTTCTTAGAAGCTTTATAGCGGTTTAAAAGTTCCTTCCAAACACGATCTAATTCTTGCACTGCCTGTGCTTGTGCTTCATCTGCCATAAACTGGCCTGAAGCCAATGCCTCAGCATAGCGCTCTGCTGGGGAAGAAGGAGTAAAAGCAGTACTATGAGAAGATTTTAAATTTAACATATCATTTTATTTCAATTTTAACTGAAGAGAGTATAGCGAACATTTTGTCCGACCACATTAGCTTTTAGCATCAAGAGTTATGCTCAGTAAAACTCTTTTCCATATTGCCGAGGGCTCTGCCCAAACCATCTTTTAAACGCATGATTAAAAGCTGCAGGTTCAGAATAGCCAAGCGACTCAGCAATAACTTCTATTGAATATTCTTTATATTCCATAAGTTTAAGCGCCTTATTCTTAATAATCTGTTCACGAATTTGTTTATAACTCGTATTAAGCTGCTGCAATTGATGCCTTAATGTCCTTTCAGGCATTTTTAAAGCGAAAGCGGTTTCCGCCATGCTCGGGATAATTCCTTGTTGTAGCTCTAGATAATCTTGTACATATTGAATAATGGGTGGTATTTGATGATCTTGCTCATTTAATCGTTTTATTTCTTTAATACATTTCGCTTCATAGATACGATGAGTAATGATATCCGCTGAAGGAACTTTTATTTCAAGCACATTCTTGCTTAGGCTAAATGCTGCATGTGTAGAATTAAAATGCAGATCATCTCCATAATATGAGAAATATTGAGCAATGGTATCTGTATTATTTGGTTTGGGAAATGGCAAATCTATACGCATAAGAGGCATTGTTAAGCCCATCATGGTGTAAATATCTTGAATAAATTTATAAGTCCCTGAAATTTCACACTGGGCACGAAGTAAACCAATTTCTGTTTTTAAGTCGACAGGTAAATAGTTCAGAATGATGTGATTTTCAGTTTCTTGTAAACTTAAAGTACCAAATAAATGAGTGAGTTTTTGATACTGTATGCCTTTTTCCAATGCAGTTTGTATATCTTGGCTTGTTACAAGTAACATTAATAAAGGACCATAACCTGCTAATGCATAGTGCTGTCCGATGAACAAACCTTTTTCAGGATCAACATTTTCACTAATAATTTGTTGAATATCCCACTCTAAACTATCGTGAATTGTTGAACTTGGGTCCAAAGAATCTACTTTAATGCCTATATTAGCCAAACGTGAGTCGACATCAATGCCCGCATTGCGCATTCCTTGAATTAAATAGATTAAACCAAGTGCCGATCGTTTCATTCTTCTATCAATTTCCCTAGACTGAAATGTTTTACTATAAAGAAGTAATAAAATTAATTGCCGAATATATCAATTTTCGCGTCGGTACAATCATGTTTAAACTGATCAAAAAACGTTAGTCTTGCCTGCAATCCTCTTTACAGCATATGCAGGGTTTACAATGCACAGTGCAAAACAAAACGCTATTCAAAAAACTAAAATCGCAATTATTGGTGCTGGATTCGGTGGCCTTGCAATGGCTATTCGTCTATTACAGAACAAGCAAACCGATTTTCTTATTTTAGAAAAATCTAATGATGTGGGTGGAACTTGGCGCGAAAACCGGTATCCAGGAGCTGCATGTGACGTCCAGTCACACATGTATTCTTTATCTTTTGCACCTAAAACTGACTGGTCAAAACGCTATGCAGAAGCACCAGAAATTTTTGACTATATTCAAGATATAACTCATAAATATCAAATTAAAAACTACTGTAAGTTTAATCATGAAGTTACTCATGTTCAGTATGATGAAACACATCAGATATGGACACTAGATTTTACAAATCAACCTTCTCTCGAAGCACAATTTATAGTATTTGCCTCTGGCCCCTTACATATTCCACAAATCCCTCATATTCGTGGCATCGAAAAGTTTAAAGGTAAAGTCTTTCACTCATCGCAATGGGAACATAACTATAACCTTATAGGTAAATCAGTTGCCTCTATTGGTACAGGTGGTAGTGCAATTCAATATATTCCAGAAATTGCAAAAGATGTTAAACAACTATATGTGTTTCAAAGAACAGCCGCATGGGTGATTCCAAGAGATGAGCGCAAATACTCAAGCTTAAGTAAAGCCCTATTTAAAACGTCTAATCTTTATAGACAAATTCATCGCAGTCGCCTTTATTGGAGTAACGAATCCCGCGTTGTGCCAATTGTTCAGCCACAAATCATGAAATATGGGCAAAAATTAGCTGAGGCTTTTATACGTTTCCAAGTCAAAGATAAAGAATTAGCTAAAAAACTTACACCAGACTTCGTGATGGGTTGTAAACGCATTCTTATTTCAAATAAATACTTTCCGACATTTAACCGTAAAAATGTTGAATTAGTAACAGATGGTATTCAAGAAATTAAAGAGCACAGCATTATCACAAAAGATGGAAAAGAAAGACCTATCGATTGCCTGATTTATGGGACTGGTTTTATTACCGACCCGCGTATTTACTTAAAACATTTTACTTGTATTGGCCGAAATCAAATTGAATTAAAACAAGCTTGGAAAGATGGTGCAGAAAGTTATTATGGCATTATGACCAAGAATTTTCCTAATTTATTCCAACTCGTTGGGCCAAATACTGTTTTAGGTCATAACTCAGTTATTTTTATGATTGAGTCACAAGTTAATTATATTTTACAGCTGATTGAACTTGTCGATAAATCTGGTCAACACGCGATAGAAATTAAACCGGAAGTCCAAGATGCTTTCAATGAAAGAATACAGAAACAACTTCAAGGGACAGTATGGCAAGCTGGGGGCTGTAATAGCTGGTATCAGGCTGCCGATGGAAAGAACTTTTCCTTATGGCCAACTTACACTTGGAAGTATTGGCTAGAAACCCGTAAAGTGAATACCAAAGATTATTTGCTGCTAAATAAATGCTCTAAAAGCTATGCAGCATAGAATGTTCAATACATAATAGATAGGTTGATAACAATCTATCTATTATATGCAATCTGTTAGCCTCATTATTCAAATTTTTATTGTCATAGCTTTTGGTTACTTTTTAGGCCCTAAACTTTCGTTAAATATTCGAAAATTTATTTTCAAAGTTTTGCCCTATTTTTCTTATATTTTACTCACAAGTGTTGCTTTAGAATTAACGCTTGCGCTTGATCAAATTAACAATCCTTCTACCATACTGCCACCTGCCCTATTAATTGCAGTCACGACATCACTCGGTTCCTTTTTTACATGTTTATTGGCTTATACAGTTTTTGATAAAGAAAGTGTAAAAGGAAAAATTTCACTTCAACTTTTTATAAATGCTTTAAAAAATATTGCGAAGGCATTTTTGGCTTTAGCTGTAGGTATCATTTTAGGTATTTTTTTAACTCGATTAAATGTACATATTCCATTTAATAGCTGGTACTTGTTATTAGTTTTTATTTTTCTGATTGGTATCGAATTAGCTTTTACTCATTTTAATCGAACATGGTTAAGCTGGAAAATCCTTATTGTGCCATTGGCTGCTTTTATAGGTTCATGTATAGCTGGGTTTCTCAACTATTTCTTACTAGGTAAACATTTTACACTCAACGAAATGCTAGCCTTGGCTCAAGGCTATGGCTGGTATTCAATGTCGGGGATTTTATTTACACAGTTACATTCAGCCGAGTTAGGCGGAATTGCTTTACTTACAGATCTATTTAGAGAAATAGTGGCAATTTTACTGATGTATACAATGGGATGGCGTTTTCCGCGTCCAGCAATCTCAAGCGCTGGCGCTACGTCAATGGATGTAACATTAGCTATGGTAAAACAGTCATGTGGCACACATTATGTACCACACGCCATGATGAGTGGCTTACTTTTAAGCCTGCTCGCTCCACTTTTAATTACTGTGTTTTTAAACTTTTAAGCAATTGAAGCAAGAATTGATTTCAACATCTCAGTTGGATCTTCTGCTTTAGTAATCGGGCGACCAATAACTAAATGAGTAGAACCATCAAGCATTGCTTGTTTTGGAGTCACAATACGTTTTTGGTCATCGGCATTGCTACCTTCTGGACGTATTCCCGGAGTAACTAAAGAAAAATCTTGTCCAATTAACTCACGGAGAATTTTAGCTTCTTGAGCAGAACAGACCACACCATCTAAACCACTGTCTTTGGTAAGTTTAGCCAATCTTTTAACTTGTTCTACAGGTTCGATATCTAAACCAATATCTTTTAAGTCCTCACGCCCCATTGAAGTTAAAACTGTTACTGCAATTAGCTGAGTTTGATAATTACCTGCCTTTAAACGCTCAACACAAGTTTCCATCATTTTACGGCCACCTGAGGCATGTACGTTCACCATCCACACACCTAAATCTGCTGCAGCACATACAGCTTGAGCAGTCGTATTAGGAATATCATGGAATTTTAAATCGAGGAAAACTTCGAAATTTTCATCTTGAAGTTTTTTTACAACAGATGGGCCTTCATGAGTAAAAAGCTCTTTACCTACTTTCACACGGCATAACGTAGGATCAAGTTGTTCAACAATTTTTAAAGCGTCATATTGGCTTTTAGCATCCAACGCAACAATGATACTCAAGAGACTTTCTTCCATCACATAAAATCAGCGCTATTATAATAGACAAGTCAGCTACTAATAAAGAAATCTATTGAGACAAGTTTTTGAATAAGAAAATATTGATTTTAAATTTATTTAGTAATTGAAATACAGAAATGAAAAATACTACTCTTTATAACTGGATAAAGAGTAGTATCAAGAATAATTATAACGGAGTAGAGTTTTTATCTTGCGGATAAATATCTACAACAGTTTTTTCATGTCTTACATTTGCAGCTGCTTCTGCCGCTGCCAATTGAGCAGTTTGAATTTGTTCTTTTCTCAAATGATCAATATCTTTGCGAAGACGTTTGATTTCCCAGCCTTTTTGAAAGACTCGGAAAACTTGCACACCTAATAAAAGTCCAACCACAATTCCAAGTGCTAAGGTAAGCAACAATAATAGCCCTAAACGCATTGCTGGAACTTGAGTAAATAATAAATCAACAGGAAGTTCTGTTGGGTTCTGCAAAACAAGTGCTAAAGAATAGCCAAATAAAATAATGAGTAATGCAATTAGAATATAACGCATAGGCACCCCTTATGAGTTTTTATTTATTTTCCAGATTCATTCACTGCATCACGTAGTGCTTTACCTGGTTTAAAGTGCGGAACCGCCTTTGCTGCAACATCAACTGACTTACCAGTTTTAGGGTTGCGACCAACTCTAGGTTCACGGTGATGTAAAGCAAAGCTACCAAAACCACGGATTTCAATACGGTTGTCCGTCGAAAGAGCTTCAATCATTTGATCAATCATGATTTTAACCGCTTCTTCCACTAAAGGTTCAGCCAAGTGTGGATTTTTTAGCGAAATGCGTTCGATTAAATCAGACTTATTAAGAGCTTCAGTAGTCATCTACGACCTCGTTATTTATTACTACTCTAAGTCGTTTGATAATAACCTGTTTAAATACAAAACGGTAGCGCAGTATGTTGAATACTACGCTACCGTTTACAGTAATTTGTATAAAAAGTACAATTTCGTTACATGAAACTGTACTTTGTTAACTTATTACTTCATTTGTGCTTTGATCAAGTCACCAATAGTCTTAGGACCATTTTCTTGAGAAGCTGATGCTGTACGTAAGTTAGCAACTGCTTCTTTCTCTTCAGCTTCGTCTTTCGCTTTGATAGACAAGTTGATAGAGCGAGATTTACGATCAACGTTGATGATTTTCGCTTCAACTTCTTGACCAACTTCTAAGAATTTAGTCGCATCTTCAACGCGGTCACGGTTGATTTCAGAAGCTTTAAGAGTTGCTTCAACTTCGTCAGCTAACTTAACAGTTGCGCCACGAGCATCAACTGCAGTCACAGTACCTTTAACTAAAGCACCACGTTCGTTAGCAGCTAAGAAATCATTGAACGGATCGCTGTTCAATTGCTTGATACCAAGACTGATACGGTTACCTTCAGCGTCTACAGACAAGATAACAGCTTCAACTGTGTCACCTTTCTTGTAACGACGGATAGCTTCTTCGCCTTGTTCGTTCCAAGAAATATCAGACAAGTGAACTAGACCGTCGATACCGCCATTTAAACCAATGAAGATACCAAAGTCAGTGATAGACTTGATTGTGCCTGAAACTTTTTCGCCTTTCTCATGAGACTTAGCAAACTCTTCCCATGGGTTAGCACGAGTTTGTTTGATACCAAGGCTGATACGACGACGTTCTTCGTCAACTTCAAGAACCATAACATCAACTTCGTCACCGATCTGAACAACTTTAGATGGGTGGATGTTTTTGTTAGTGTGGTCCATTTCAGAAACGTGTACTAAACCTTCAACGCCTTCCGCGATTTCAGCGAAACAACCGTAGTCAGTTAAGTTAGTAACACGTGCTTTAACGATAGAACCTTTAGGGTAACGGCTCATGATCGCTAACCATGGATCTTCGCCTAATTGCTTAAGGCCTAAAGATACGCGGTTACGTTCACGGTCAAATTTAAGTACTTTAACAGTAACTTCTTGACCAACTTCAACAACTTCTGAAGGATGCTTGATACGCTTCCAAGCCATATCTGTGATATGAAGAAGACCATCAATACCGCCAAGATCAACGAATGCACCGTAATCAGTAAGGTTCTTGATAGTACCTGTAACTGTTTGACCTTCTTCAAGTTGAGCAAGTAATGCTTCACGGTCAGCAGAAGATTCAGCTTCCATAACAGCACGACGAGATACAACAACGTTGTTACGTTTAGCATCAAGTTTGATTACTTTAAACTCTAACTCTTTACCTTCAAGGTGAGTAGTGTCACGGATAGGACGAGTGTCAACTAATGAACCTGGTAAGAATGCACGAACAGGACCGATGTCAACAGTGAAACCGCCTTTAACTTTACCAGAGATAACACCAGTAACGATTTCGCCATCTTCAAAGATTTTTTCAAGTTTAGTCCAAGTTTCAGCACGTTTAGCTTTTTCACGTGATAAAACTGTTTGACCCATACCGTTGTCAAGAGCTTCAACAACTACGTCAACAGTATCGCCAACCTGAACTTCAAGTTCACGTTGTTCATTTAAAAATTCAGCACGATCAACAATGCCTTCTGATTTAAGGCCAGTGTCAACAGTAACCCAGTCGCTATCGATGTTTACAACAACACCTTGGATGACTGCACCCTTTTCAACGTTGAGGTTTAATTCACTTTCTTCAAAGAGGGCTGCAAAAGATTCGGTCATGATATACCTGATAAATTCAGCGGTCTTGGATCAGACAAGGCCGGTTTAGTTAAGTATCAACATAGTCTTTATAGACTGATCAAGCTATGCGTCAACTGATAATCTTAGTTGCTAACAGTACGGCTATTGACATAATCAACCATTAACTTAAATACTTGATCGATCGTTAATTCCGAACTATCAATAATATAAGCATCTGCGGCTGGCTTGAGAGGAGCAACTTCTCGCTCCATATCTCTTTTGTCACGCGCTTGTATATTAGCTAAAATGTCGTTTATTTTAGCATCTAGCCCCATGCCCTGCAACTGTTTTACTCTTCGCTCAGCACGCGACTCAGCCGAAGCTGTCAGATAAATTTTTGCATTAGCTTCTGGGAAAATTGATGTTGCCATATCTCGGCCATCTGCAACTAAACCTGGAGTTTGCGCAAATGCTCTTTGACGATCAAAAAGTGCTTGTCTAAGTTCAGGAATTGCTGCAACTTTAGATGCATATTCACCAACTCGCTCTGTGCGGATGGTTTGCGATACATCTTCTCCATCAAGGAAAACTAATGTTCCCTCAGGTGAGGTTTCAAACTTGATATTAAGCTGACGAGCGTAATTCACACACTCATCTAAATGGCTATCTAATTTTTCTAACAAATCATGTTTATGTAATGACAACCCTAACAAACGATACAAGGCACCAGAGTCAAGTAAATGAAATTGATAATACGCAGCAAGTTTTGCCGCTAATGTTCCTTTACCCGAACCGCTCGGACCATCAATAGTAATAATTTGAACTGTCATTGAACTCTCACTAAGAAGCAAATGCTTTAGCTAATCTCGAAAAGCCTAGTGTAATCGCTAGTTTTAGCTGTGCAAGAATTAATTTACTTACAACAGGAGCTTTTGCTGTTAATTCGATGCGATAAGTGACCAAAGTAATATAAGGGGTAATTTCAGAAAACTCGAGACGGCCTAAATGATGTTTAATTAAAGGATTATCAATCAATTTATATTCAATACGCTTGTTTTCTTCGAGATGTGTAATTTCTTCTTTAAGCGGTTTAATCGCACCAAATCCCATACGACGAATAGAACCAACCCCATCTGGTCTTTCAGGATCTGCTGAGTCTTTCACACGTACAACTTGTAGTGGAGCAAATGCCTTGTTGTAAGTTGCATGTTTAGAAAGCAGGTTAAATACATCACACAGCGGAGCATTAAATTCTTTTTGTATAGTAATTACATTACGCATGAAAGTTCCTTATTTAAAAATAAATCATGTCAATGAAACGGCGCTAGTTTGCCATAACCCCATGACATTTTTTAATCATTTAAGGACGTTTTTTGTTGTTTCTCTTTTTTCTTTTGTTCACGTCTTTGCTTAAAAAAAAGACTTAACTGTTGAGCACATTTTTCATGTAAACACCCTTGCTCAAAAGTAAATTTATGATTGTAATAACCATTTTCTAATAATTGACGCACACTGACAAGTGAACCAGCTTTAGGTTCTGTTGTGCCAAATACAACGTGTTTAATCCTTGCATGTACTAAGGCCCCTACACACATGGTGCATGGCTCGAGCGTAACATATAAAGTTGCGTCTTCTGGTAAACGATAATTTTTCAATGAGTCACAAGCCGCACGAATAGCTTGAATTTCCGCATGGGCAGTAGGATCAGATAAACCAATTGGAGCATTAAAACCTGCTCCAATTAATTTATTTTGACTTACGATTACAGCACCTACAGGAATTTCACCCTGTTCAGCCGCTAACTCAGCTTGCTCGTAAGCAAGCTGCATCCAATACTCGTTACTAAATTTGGACATTTATTGACTATGAAACTACGCCATATTGTCTAAGTAAGGCATTCCAGCTATCAATAGACGTTATTGGTGGATCATCAGCCAAAATACCTCTTAAGCTAAGGTCTTCACATGCTTTCCATTCTGGCGATAAATCTTTATCAACCAAACGGGCACGAACACCTTCGACAAAATCAGGATGACGAATTTTCCATTCAGAGATTTGCGCTTCTAAATCAAAAACTTCATCCCAAGAATGTACTTGCTTACCCCATTGCCATAATAACCAAGTAATGGCTGCTGTGCTCGGTGAACCCTTTTGCAAATTTTCGCTGGCTTGACGCAACCAATCACTGCTTGCATCTCGTAAGCTAACAATTGATTGATAGTCTTGTTCAAAACTTGAACCACGACAAACACTATGGATAACGTCTAACGAATTTTGTAATGGCCCTGCTGCAACCGGGCGATGCAAACTATTTAAAGTATCGTCAATCGCGCGAAAATTACCTGCTGGATAGTGAGCCCAATTAATATTAAGTACTTTTTGCAGGACATTATCACGTTGTGCTTCACAAATATGTGTTGCCCAACCAATGCTAAATGCCCCAGCAGCAGTCATAATTGAACCAGTCAAACCAGTAAATAAACCAATTTGCCCACGGTCAGCAAGGAAACGGCTTGCTCCAACATCCGGATATAGGCCAATGTTAATTTCAGGCATTGCTAACCGTGAATATGGCGTAACAAGGCGGAAAGGCGCCGCCATGAACAAGCCTAGTCCACCACCCATTACATAACCTTCGCCCCATACCACAATAGGTTTGGCATAGTTATGCAACAGTAAATCCAAAGCATATTCTTGCTGGAAAAACTTATTTGCTGTTTCTACTTCTTGATTGATCACCAGCTGACGTAATTTGCGTACATCTCCGCCTGCACAAAAAGCTTTTGGTGTTGTCGAATCCAACCAAATTGCTTTTACTCGCTCATCATCACGGAAGTCTTCAAATACTCGTAATAAAGCCGTTACGATTGATTCATCTAAAGCATGTAATGATTTAGGCCGATTCAATCGTACAATACGCCAACCATTTTTCGCTTCTTCAACTACCAAATCCGGATGATAGCTATTTACATTGGGAGAGTTCATCATGCGTCCAATTGCCAGTCTATGGGCTCAATGCCATGTTGTTTCAAATATTGATTTGTTTTTGAAAACACTTTACATCCGAAGAAACCACCACGATTAGCCGCAAGTGGTGATGGATGTGCAGCTGTTAAAACCAAATGTTTTTCTCTATTTATACGTTGTCCTTTACGTTGTGCATAAGCACCCCATAAAATAAACACGATGTGCTCACGTTGTTCATTTAAAACATCAATTACTGCGTCAGAAAATTCTTCCCAACCTTGTTTTTGATGTGATGTTGGTTGTCCTGCTTCTACAGTAAGTACACTATTTAATAAAAGTACACCTTGCTCGGCCCATTTAGTTAAATCACCATGACGCGAAACAGGTACACCTAAATCAGTGTTTAATTCATGAAAAATATTACGTAAAGAAGGAGGTAATGCAATCCCTTTTTGTACAGAGAAACTTAACCCATTCGCCTGATTAGGGCCATGATATGGATCTTGCCCTAAAATAACGACCTTTACATGATCTAAAGGCGTAATATTTAAAGCACTAAAAATTTGTTTGCTTGGTGGATATATTGTTTTCTGAGCTTGCTTCTCTTGGAAGAGAAAGTCTCGCAAACTATCCATATAAGGGCTCAGCAAAAATGGAGTTAATGAGCTTTTCCAGCTTTCTTCTAATTGAACTTTACTGAGTTTGTCTTGCTGTTGCTCAGTTAATTGCATTAATGTCATCCTAGATCAATTTTCATTTCTAAAAACAAAGGGAAGTTAACTTACACTTCTACTTGTAAGTTAACATGCGGATTATGAAATTTAATCCCTTGTTTTAAATTTTCATACATTTGTGGATCAGTCCACTCAGATTGAACTTGTTCTGAAAAAACAATTCCTTCAAGGTTTAACAAACCCATTTGCTCATTTTGAATATCTTCAAGGAAACTTTGGGCATATCCCGTATCGGTTTCATGAACAATCACTGAATAAACTTCAACATCGCCTTCCCCATTTTGGGTAACGGTCGATTGTAATACCTGTTGAGCTAAGAAATAGAAGATACGAGAAAATTGTTCGGCAGATGGAGACACTGGTAAAGAAATCCAACGTGCACTAAAAGTCTTACAAGCATCGATATATTGAGGATCATCTTTTTCCCAGAAACAAATCGCATGATCAAAACTATCAAAAAGATCCTTAATTACACCTTTTAACAGTCCAAAATCATATACCATTTGTCCATGATCTAATTTCGAAGCTTTAAGTAATAACTCGACTTTATAACTATGCCCATGAATCGATCGCTTACAACGATCCGATGTACAGTTACGTACAACATGTGCATTTTCAAACTTAAATAACTTACGAATTAACATGTGCCAAATCGATCATTCCTTCTAAGAACATTATTATAAAGCAAAAGACAAAAACTTCGCACCACTTTTCAAATAGAAACAATTAGCAAAAAGTATGATAAGAGATGTGAAGGAATTTTGAAGATATTGATTTTTACTTTAAATACTGTCTATGCAGAAATATGACCCCATCCCTTTTATTAATAAGTTTCAAGTATTACAGACTAAAAAAAAATATCAATAAATTTATTCAGTTAAATGGAGCCAAGCTTCTGGAATATACATATACTTGCTTGTCTTTTCGCATTAAAGCACTGGTAAACTGACGCTTTCTATTGTTTAGAACAACTTCAATTTGAGCTTGAAAGAAGTTGGATTTAACATCAATAAGACCACTCACCTGCTTTTTCTTCTCACTATCAACCGCTGAAAAAGCATTCAATTGCCAAAGTTCATCAACATTTTGAAAGAACTTTAAGTTTTGCTGTCGTGCTTGTAATTCTTTTTCTATAGTTTCCATATCTAGTTTTTCATCAATACTTGCTAAAACCAATGGTGAAGCAGTATTAATATTTAACTTCGTATTTTCAGGTAAGGCAGAAATATATGGAGAGATAAGGTCATATTTTTTACCTTCAAAGCCTCTGACCAGCTTTAACTCTTCAATACGATGAAATTTAGTATTTGCAGTCATATAGCTTGGATCTAAACCTTGATAATAACTACTTTCTGCTCCCATCGGTCCAGCTGGTTCATCATTTGGGTCTTGCCAATCAATAACAGCTTGACTTAACTCAGCCGGTAAACCTACTCGTACAAGCAAACGCTCGAACCAATTTTTAGCATCTTCATTGACAGCACCTTCCTCGTTGGTCAAATTATTTAGATTAAACTTCCCCGACTCATCAAGTAAACGCCCTGAGACAGAACCATCTTCAACTGGGAACGGTGGCATAGGTTGCGCCCATGTTTCCTTTAAATGATCCACTCCACCAGCATTATTTGCATCTTGAATTAATAATTCCGAAAAAAAAGCTTCTGCACTTTTTGCATAGAGCAAAGATTGATTTTGCCGCATTAAGTAAGCTGTATTTTCCATAGTATTATTTTGATGCTTGGCAATTGAAGCAGCTAAAATTGTAGCCAAGGCGACCATAATAAGTATTGTCAATAAAGCCACGCCCTGTTGGTGCTTATAACGAATAACCATTATGAACCACCTTGCTGAGAAAGTGCTAAGTTGCTTTGATTTAAGCTATAAATCCATTCATAACTTACTCCCGCTACTGTAACTTGGATTTTTATTCCTTTCGGTAATTTTTTTAACTCGTTAGGTTTTGTTGGATCAATATTAACTTCGGGCCATTTTGTTACTTCTTGCGGAGTTAAAACCATGATCTGATATTGGTCAACTTGACTTAGCAAGGTACTTGATAAAGGTTGCTCGTTATTCGAAGTATTTAAATTTGTATATTTAAGACGATATAGTTTTTTTTGGTCAGCATCATAACGATATTCAATTCGTTCAAATGGTGATAAACCCTGTTTTAAAGGATCAGTTACGCCTGCTTTGCTAAAACGTAAAATTTGATTATCGATTTCTAAAGCTGAATGAAGTTGCCCACCTTGATTTGCAGATAAAGGAATAATTTGTAGAGTATCACGAAGAATTTGTTGATAAGCATCTTGTAATTCAAATAAATGCACTTCATGTTCGGCGTTACGATCACGAACCTTGAGCAAATAATCGAATATTTTCCACCCCAATAAAGATAAAACCGCGAAAATAGCAATCGCAACCAATAACTCAACCAACGTAAATCCCGAGGCGCGAGCTAATCGAGCACTGCTCGATCGCGCCGCAAGATGAGAAACAGTGTTTCGAGTGTGAGAATCTCTAAAACAGCGCTTTGTCTGAGCGTAAGACGAAGAGCTATGCTCTGAGCAGTCAGTCGTTACAACGTCTGATCCAGCTGCAAGATGTGAAACTTTGCTTCGGGTGCAAAAGTGCTTATTTTTTATCATTATTTTGCTTTCACTGGATAATTAAAAAAGACCATATGCGTAATACCGTTTTGTACTTTTCCCTTATCCGGATCATATAAGCTGATTTGTACATCAATTTTTTGAACATTAGGGCTAACAGTCGATTCAGCTGATTTATCAACCTGCCATATCTCACCTTGAGAAGTTACCTTCTTACTTTGAGTGCCTTGCAACCACTCTTGGTTAATCTCCATCATAGCAATTTCATTCATTGCTACAAATTGAGCTTTGGTTCGTAAAATCGCATTAGAGGTAGACTGAGTGTACTGCATAGCCACTTTAGTTAAAGCGACAGCTGCTAAAGCAAAGATTGCAAGAGCAACCATAACTTCTAAAAGGGTAAAGCCTTTAGATTTCATTTATTTTACCCAAATGATCTATTTGTATTTCTGAACCAATCGGTTTTTGTTCTAAATAAAATTGTATTTTTACAGTCTTGGCTTCACCATTGCCGAACCAAATGAGTTGAGGCGTTTGCCCTCCCACTAAATCAGTATTTTTAGCTTTAGAATAATTCTGCCCATCTATCGGTTGCACAGAGAAAGATACATGCGTAGGAAGTTGCCGTGTTTTAAACTCAGCATATTTCTGCCATTGGTTTTTTATATCTTGTACTTGCAAGGTACTTTGATCGTGATATTCGTATAATTCATAAGAAAATGGTGAGACATCTGTCTCACCATGAGTTTCTAAAGCTAATACACGCGATTGATCAAGTGATTCTTTATTAATTTTCTGCAAATCTAATAAAAATAACTCTCGTGCCTGCATTGCCTTCTTTTGGTCTATACCGCCGATATTCAATACAACAAGTGAGGTCATAATTGTCATAATCACGATGACCACCATCACTTCTATAAGGGTAAAGCCTTTTTGTGATTGAAATGATTTCGATTTCATATTGACCTATTAAGCGTATTGCTCAACTGCTTGTTTCGGTAAGGCCAATGCCTGATCAATATAAGCTACCCTTAAAGTATCTCTTGAACCCAAATAACGTTGGTAAAAACTTGAGTTCAGAATTGCCGCAGCTCCATGAGTGAGCGACCAAATTGAAGCCAAGTAATCGCGCGTACTCATATGACTTTGAATTGACTCCAAATAATGATCAGTCATACGAATAATGATACGTAAGCGCTGTTTTCTTACCTGATACAACTCATTAAAAAGATGGTGTACACCTTGAGCAGTAATCGAAAGCTTTTCTTCAATTTGATGAAACAATACAGTTCGTTCTGGATGGTGCAAATGGTGCAACATAAAGAAAGCCAAATGCTCTGGAAAAGCTTTTTCAGTGTCTTGAACCATTTCAAGTAGCATGCGCTCATTACGAATAATTAACAGCATGTACAATTCATCTTTACTTTGAAAATGTTTATACAAGGTACCTTTTGCCAAATCAAGCTCAGCAGCCAGCACATCAAGTGTCATTCCGGCTTCGCCATTTTCTAACAACAACTGTTCCGCAACTTGAAATATTAATGCTTCTCTTGCTCGGAACTGAGCTTGACGGTCCATCTTCACGCAATTACTCTCTTTATATAGTTTCTATAAGTTAAATCGCTTTGAGTAAATTTTCGAAATTTTGCGAGGTGATTCTTGCAATTTCCTCAACCGATTTATCATATACCTCACTAAGTGCTTTCGCTACATAGGGCACGTATTTTGGTTCATTTGTTTTACCACGATATGGCACTGGAGCCAAATAAGGGCTATCTGTTTCAATTAAAAGTCGATCCAAAGGGACTTGCTTGGCAACATCTCGTAGATCTTGCGCATTTTTAAATGAAACAATCCCTGAAAAGGAAATATAGTAACCACAGTCTAATACGGCTTTTGCTGTTTCCCAGTCTTCAGTAAAACAGTGCAAAATACCATGTGTAGATTGTTCAGCTCGAATAATATCTACCGTGTCATGTTTGGCTGAACGTGTATGAACAACTACTGGCTTTTTGACATTTTTAGAGGCTTGAATATGCCGAGCAAAACAAGCCTTTTGCTCATTAATAAAGTCAGTGCTATGGTAATAATCTAAACCTGTTTCACCTAAAGCCCACACTTTTTCTGATTGGGCTAACTCAGTCAAATACTCAGTCGTTGCTCGGGCCATGGTATCTACATCCTCACAAGGATGTACACCAACAGTATACCCAACGTCTTCATGACGCTTTGCGATTTCAGCTAAAGCAATGTGATCATCAAGGTCAACTGAAATTGCCATAAACTTAGAGACACCTTCTGCTCGTGCAGCAGCAAGTGCAAGATCTAAATCACCGTTATAAGGTGTTAAATCCAACATTGTTAAATGGCAATGAGTATCAACAAACACTGTATTTTCCTATCTGCTTACATGGTATAACTTGGACGATCTAAAGACATACTACCAGCTAAAATCCGTTCAGCCTCAGCTTTATAGTAAATACCTTTATCACCACTCAATTGAATTGCGAAGCCTTGCGGCTTAAAGCCACTTTGCTTATGTGAAATCCACACTACTTTACCAGTTAAAGGAATTTTTTGTGATTGTTCTGGCAACGTAGCTAAAATAAAAATTTCTTGGCCCATCTTCACTTTTTGCTTTGATGGCACAAATAAGCCCCCACCTTGCACATAACCCATATAGCTTGCTTGCAAGGTTGCTCTATCAGGAATATTGACCTGAATAATTCCACCCATTTGTGGCTGCATTATAGTTACCCTTAAACGTTCATTAATTTTATAAAAAGTTGATCTGTGATGAGTTGTGTTTGTACATTTTGTTCAACCAATCTTTTAGATTGCTGTAATTCCTCATAAAGACTGAATAAGCTTTCTAAATTATAGTTTTGTGCCAATTGATCAAATTGTAAATCAATATTTTTCTGTGGTTGGTTCAGCTTGACACAAATTAAATCCCCTAACAAGTATTCAAGAAGCATCATAAAATCACTAAAGTTGAGTTCTTTCTGCCACTTAGCCGAATAAAATAAAGGCATGTTTTTTTGATGAACTACCTTAGTCCAGTCTTCTAAAAATGTTTGTCTTTTCGCAAACCAATCGCTAGTGGCAATTTCGACTGCTTGCAAAGGCATATCATTAGAAAGACCTAACAATAATTCAGGTGGCACTGACGCAATTTCAGCCAAATGCTCATTTAGATAAGTTGTTGCCTGCTCATATGAAATACGGTCTAAAGCAAAATGCTGTAAACGACTTCGAATGGTAGCTGGTAATTTCAAATAGTGATCAGCCAACAAAATTAAAACAACACGCTCACCGGGTTCTTCTAAAGTTTTTAACAGTGCATTTGATGATGCAAGATTTAAAGCTTCGGCTGGTTCAATAACAATAACACGCCATCCTTCACCAGTTTGCTGGACAAATGGCAATAGATCTCGAATTTTTTCTATTTTAATTTTTGCATTCTGTTTTTTATTTTCTTCATCAGTCGTGATATGAACATAATTCGGGTGCGTGTCTGATTTTAACCATTGACAGCTACTACATTCGCCACAAGCCCCCTGAGGCTGCTTATTTAAACAAAGTACCCATGCTAAAAAATGCTTGGCAAAAGCATGCTTACCACAACCTTGTTTACCATAAAACAATAAGCCATGCCCAATATTAGGAAAACGTGTTGTTAACGTTTCCCACATTGTCTGTTGCCACGGATAAACCTTAGAAGTCACATTCTGATTCATTAAATTAACACTTACTCAAAAGACTCAACAGGCATATTATTTAGACGGTCAAGATCTGCTTGGGTGTCAACACCTGGCGGCAAATTTGCTTCTGCTACAGCAATAGCAATACGGTGCCCGTTTTCTAAAACACGTAATTGCTCAAGACTTTCTAGCTTTTCAAGTTTACCCATGTCCCATGTAACATATTCTTGTAACAAGTTCACACGATAAGCATATAGACCTAAATGACGAAATGCTTGGCTATGTAAAGTTGGTTCAGCTTGTTTAGCACCATCTCGATCATAAGGAATAGTTGCACGACTAAAGTACAAAGCTTCATTTTGATTAGACATAACCACTTTCACAATGCTGTCACGCTGAAACTCATCTAAAGCATAAATAGGCTCACATAATGTGGACATTGAACAATTTGGTTTTTCAACTAGAAGCTTAGCAACCTGCTGAACAAGTTGAGCTGGCAGTAAAGGCTCATCACCTTGTACATTTACAATAATGTCATCCGCATCCCAACCTTTAATACGAGCAACTTCACTTAAACGGTCTGTTCCCGATGGATGTTCAGCACTTGTTAGAACAACATCAACGCCCTCTACACGGCATATTTCAGCAATACGGTCATCATCGGTTGCTACACACAGATCATCGAAACCTTCAACTTTCTTTGCCTGATCTACTACGCGTAAAATCATAGGACGATCATGAATAAGTAACAATGGCTTACCTGGCAAACGCGAGCTTGAGAAGCGTGCTGGAATAACGATGTGTTTCATTTTTTCTTCCTAAGATATTTGAATATCAAGCTTTTGCAATTGCTGATTTAAAACCTGATAGCATTCTTCAGACAAAACAGCTTTAACAGGTACGACCCAAATAGGCCGTTTAAATTCTGGATGCTTTTCGAGTAACGGTAACAACTTAACCGCATCTTTTTCAGTCGTAATGATAGGTTGGTCATCATTAAATACAAGATCATCAATAACGTAATCATGATGATCACGAAAAGCATGCTCTTGAAATTGGTTTATACCTAAACCTGTAAGTGTTTGATAAAAGCGCTGAGGAAAACCAATACCAACTACTGCATGGTAATTATTTTGAGTATTGAATGATAATTCAGTTGATGAAGAAGGATTCAACAAGTAAGGTTGGCCTGCATCCAAATGCATATGCATTGCTGTTGAAGGAGCAAATGCATGTTCGATTACTGTACCAGTTTTTAAACGTTCAGCAGGTTCACGCAAATAGCCTTCTGGTAATAACTTTCTATTTCCAAGGCCACGATTTTGATCAAGCACAATCCATTCTATTTGACGACCTAATGCCCAGTGTTGCAAACCATCATCACTAATAATTAAATCTAGTTTTGTTGATGCTAATAATAACTCGATTGCTGATTGTCTATTGGGCCCTACAGCCATAGGAACGCCTGTTGACTGTACAATTAAAGCAGGTTCATCTCCTGCTTCAGCTGCATGACTAGCTGATGTCACCAACATAGGAAAAGGACCAGCTCCCCCATAGCCTCGGCTAATTACCCCTATTCTTACGTTATGTTGTTTTAGATAGTTAACCAGTTCTATTAATAATGGCGTTTTGCCACTGCCCCCCACTGTAATATTTCCAATCACCATGACCGGTACAGGCGCGTCATAGATTTTTTTTAAACCTGAATTATAAAAATGACGATTCAATAAAAACCCAGCACGATACAAACATGATAATGGACGCAAAACAACCAACCAATTTGATTGTTTATTCCATGCATTTTGTATCAGCTGGGCTAAAGACATACTTAGTTGTCCTCAAAATTACGCTGATGTAATTGATGATAAGCACCCTGTTTAGCAAGTAATTCTTGATGAGTACCTTGTTCAACAATTTGTCCACGATCTAACACAACAATACGGTCTGCATTTTCAATTGTTGATAAACGATGCGCAATCACAATCGTTGTACGATCTTGCATCGCTTCATCAAATGCTTGTTGAATAAAATGTTCAGATTCATTATCAAGCGCACTTGTCGCTTCATCTAAAATAAGAATTGGCGCATTTTTTAAAATTGCACGAGCAATTGCTATACGTTGACGTTGACCACCAGACAAGTTTAAGCCTTGAGCACCTAAGACAGTATCGTAGCCATTTGGTAAGTTCATAATAAAGTCATGGGCGTAAGCGGCTTTCGCTGCGGCTATCACTTGTTCATCACTTGCATCATGTAACTGACCATAAGCGATATTTTCACGTACTGTTCGGTTAAACAAAACAACTTGCTGATTTACCATTGCAATTTGCGTGCGCAAACTTGAAAGTTCAATATCACGTATTGGTAAATCATCTAAATAAATTTGACCACTTGAGACTTCTTGGAAACGTACCAGCATGTTCACTAAAGAGGTTTTACCAGCACCAGAACGCCCTACCAATGCAACAGTTTCGCCTGGGCGGATATCTAAAGAAAAGTCTTTAATCGCCTGAGTGCCATCAGCATAGTTAAGTACAACATGATCAAAACGAATTGCACCTTGCAACTTAGGTTGAAGCTGACCGCTGTTTTCTTCTTCCGGCAAATCTAATAATTCAAAAACGGAATGTGCTGCTGCTAAACCACGCTGCAACTTCTCATTGACATCAGTCAAGTTTTTGACAGGTTTAGAAAGTAAGCCAGCCGCTGTAATATACGCGACAAACTCACCAGCACTTGTATTACCTAAAATTTGCGGTCTCAAAGCCAACCACACAATAAGAGCCATTGCGCAAGCCATGACTACTTGAACAACGGGGCTATTTAGGTTTTGTACAATCACCATTTTTAAACCGCGTTTTAAGTTCTCTTCAGATGACTTATAAAAACGCTCTTGTTCTGACTCTTCACCTGCGAAACTTTTAACAACTGCACTACCACTAATACTTTCTTGCACTACATGGTTGACATCACCCATAGTGTCTTGCACTTGCAGTGAAAGTTTGCGCATTCTTTTTGATGCTCTACGTACCAAAACACCAATAATAGGTAGGAAAACCATGATACAAATAGTCAAACGCCAATTTGTATAAAACAAATAACCTAACAATCCCAAAGTAATCATGCCATCTCGAACGATGGTTTTTAAGGATTCAGATGAAGCAGCCGTCAGCTGTTCAACGTTATACATAATTTTGGCTGTAATGTGTCCCGAAGAGTTATCGAGATAATACTGGGCTGGCAATCTTAAAAGTTTTGCATAAACCTCTTGGCGAATGCTAAAAACTAAACTACGAGATATAACAGCAGTATAGTAGCCACCCATAAATAGGCCAAGACCGCGGAAAAATACTAATAAAATAATTAGTAAAGGGAACCAATCCAGATCCGCTCTACTCGAATTTTGAATTGCATCAATAATAAATTTAATGAGCTTAGCAACTGAAACCTCTGTTGCTGAGTTCATACCGAATCCGATAAGAACTAATAAGGCCACGCCCCAATAAGGTTTTAAATAAGATATGAGACGCAAATAAACCTTAAAATCTTGATTCACTCAGAAAAACCTCTAGAAGGAACTTTGGTACTAATATTGATGTTAACAAAACCGAGTTGTCCTGCTACATCCATAACACGAATAACATCCTGATGAGACGCTTTTGCATCAGCAGCAATGATAAACATAAAATCACGGCGCTCTTGAGCAATTTGCTTAATTGCAGTACTCAAATCAGCTATATCTTTGGTAGACAATGCCTGACCATTAACAGCGTAATGACCGCTAGAGTCTACCACGACTTCAATTTTATGATCGTACTGTTTTGGTGGGACACCTTGCGCATCTGGTAATGTTAAATTGATACGACTGGGCTGGTTAAAAGTAGTAGATAACAATAGAAACACTAAAATAAACAACAAACAGTCAATCATCGGTGTCAGATTGATATGAATATCTTCAACTTGAGAACGTTTAAACTTCATATTGTTCCCTATCCATCAACCAACACGACGGTGTTCTTGAGCAACAGAAGAGCGTTTGTAAAACAGTGATGCGTGAAAGAGTGTAGACTGCTGCTCTAATTCCGCAATGTAGTTTTGCACTACTCTTTGAAAATAGCGATATGAAATAAGAGCAGGAATTGCAATGAGCATACCAACGGCGGTCGTAATTAGGGCTTTTGAAATACCCGGAATCATTAGACTTGGACTACCTGCCGAACCAAAATCAATAACTAAAAAAGACTCAATAATCCCTACAACTGTCCCAAGCAAGCCAAGTAATGGTGCAATTGCACTTAAAGTTCCCAAGAAGTTAATATTTTTTTCTAAATAAGAAATTTCTTGAGAAGCCATTGCTTCCATTTGTGCTCGAGCAAATTGCTCACCATGTTCTTGATGCTCAAAACCAGCTTTTAGAATATTTCCTAATGCTGTGTTTTGGGCAGCAGTATCCTGCTCCAAATTTGTGATGATATGAGAAACATCTGCACTACCATCACTCATCAGTAATTTGGGCAAAACTTGTGAACGTCTTAAACGTATAAAACGCTCAATACTAATAGCGACCGTTAAAATTGAACACAAAATTAAAGGCAGCATTAACCAGCCGCCCGCTTTCACAAGTTCCCACATATTTTCTTCCCCAAGAATATAAATTAGAAATATATGACCTAACTTAGAATTACTCTGGCAAACAAATATTCAAAATACCATCTAACTCATCGAGTGAATGATAATGAATAACAAGCTTACCTTTACCTTTCTGGTTATGATCAATTTTAACATTGGCACCAAATCGCTCAGATAATTTTTGCGTTAATTGCTCAATGTCTGGTGCAACAGGAGTTTTTTCTTTTTCCTGCTTAGGCTCATTCCAATCGCGCACTAACTGTTCAGTCTGACGAACAGATAATCCTTTTTCGATAACAATTTTGGCAACTTCAAGCTGCTCTTTGCCTTTTAAAGTCAAAATGGCACGAGCATGCCCCATATCAAGCTGGCCCTGTTGCATAAACTCTTTAATATCATCAGCCAAGCTTAATAAACGCAGTAAATTACTCACCGTTGTTCTTGCTTTACCGACAGTATCAGCGATTTCCTGATGACTTAAACCAAACTCATCATGAAAACGTTGCAATGCTAAGGCTTGATCAATAGGGTTTAAATCTTGACGCTGGATGTTTTCAATCAGCGCTAATGCAATGGCAACTTGGTCATTTAAATCACGAACAATTGCAGGAATTTCAGTTAAACCGGCAATTTGTGCAGCACGCCAACGACGCTCACCTGCAATGATTTCGTAAGGATGAGCTTCATCATCTACAGGGCGGATAACGATTGGCTGCATTACCCCATGCTTTTCAATAGATGATGCTAACTCTTGCAAATCATGTTCATGAATAAAACGACGTGGCTGATATTCACCACGTTTCAACAAATTCACATCAATTTGCTTTAATTGACCATGATCAAGCGCTTGAGCTTCTAGTTGTAATTTTTCTTTTTGAATTGAACCAAGTAATGCATCTAAACCACGTCCTTTCGCCAATCCGCGTTTTTTGATGCTCATACTTTACTTCCTTTCTTCACTTTACTTTTCTTTAACATCTCAGCTGCAAGATTTAAGTATGCAACTGCACCTTTAGAACTTTTCTCAAAATAGATAACTGGTAAACCATGTGCAGGCGCTTCTGCCAATCGAACGTTACGTGGAATCACGGTATCGTAGAGTTTTTTACCAAAAAACTGCTCCAACTCAGCTGACACATCACGTGTCAAAGCATTACGCGCATCATACATAGTACGTAACACACCAATGATTTCTAAATCAGGATTTAAAGCTTTTTGAATACGATCGATAGTTTGAGTTAAATCTGCCAAACCTTCTAATGCGTAGTACTCACATTGCATAGGAATGATTACACTATCTACCGCCGCTAAAGCATTTACTGTAATTAAACTTAAGCTGGGTGCACAGTCAACAATAATGTAATCAAATGAATTTCTAATTTCATTTAGTGCATTCTTTAAAATGAATTCACGTCCTTCTTGTTCCGCAATTGCCAGCTCAACGCCTGAAAGCTCACGGTTCGCACCCAGAACCTTATATCCAACCTCTGCCTTTTGAATTGCTGTTTCGATTGGAACTTCACCCAATAAAACATCAGTAATTGAATAAAGCAGATCATTCTTTTGAATTCCAGACCCCATCGTTGCATTACCTTGCGAATCTATATCGACAAGTAACACACGTTTTTTCAATACAGCTAGTGACGCTGCAAGATTTACTGCAGTCGTTGTTTTACCAACACCACCTTTTTGGTTTGCAATCGCAATAATTTGAGCCATGGTAACCCTAATACTTTTTATTTAAATTCGTTGAAGTAAAAGTAAATGACGTTGTTCATCAAGTCTTGGTACATGCAGTTCAATCACTTTACATGAAAACTCCTGCTTAAGCTCTTCCATTTCTTCAAATGGAATGAGTCCTTTCATTGCAGCAATTATGCTCTGCTCATGTAAATATGGACGCGCAGCATCAACAAAATCAGTCAGTGATGCAAATGCACGACTTGTAATCACATCAAACTGACCAAGCTCATCAATTGTTTCTTGATTTTCAACACGTGTTTGCACAGCTACCACGTTTTTAAGCTTAAGGTCAGCAATAAACTGTTTCAAAAAGCGAATTTTCTTACCATTTGAATCAAGCAATACACAAGAACGCTCTGGCTGACATAAAGCAATGATCATGCCTGGCATGCCACCACCTGTACCTACATCTAGCAAGCGCCCTGCTGGTAAGTCTTTCAAAATACTTAGGCTATCTAACAAATGCTTCACTAACATTTCTTTCGGATCACGAATCGCTGTTAGATTATAAGCTTTGTTCCAAAGTACCAAAGCATCTTGATACTTTAACAATAACGCCAAAGCTTCATCGCTAAGCGATAAACCTAATTTTTGACTACCCTGTTGTAACTCTTGAAAAAACGGATGCATAAACAGATAACATCTAAGTAAAATTTAAAACAAAGTATACCCATTTATGCATCGTGGAACACTATTTAACGATTAGGGATTACGCAGTTAATCGTAGAAGCCTTCACGAATTTGCAAATCTAGCTCCATTAAGCGCTCTGGCGTCCCTACATCTACCCATGCACCTTTAAGCTTTTCAGCGGATACCTTTTGATTTTGCATTGATTGCTTCAATAGTGGAGCTAAAGGACGTTTACCAGGTTCCAATCCATCAAAAAGCTTAGGATGGATAACAGACACACCACTAAAAGTTAGATTCTCACCCTTCACATCTTGATCAAATGCAAAAGCGCGCCCATCCAATAATGTAAAGTCGCCTTCAGGATGTTGTTTAGGATTATCAACCAATACAAGGTGTGCCAAATCATCATTTAGCTTAATATCGCACAGAGCTTCAAAATCCATAGTGGTCCAAACATCACCATTCACTAGAATAAAAGGATCCGTTCCAAGTAGTGGCAAAGCATTAATAATGCCGCCAGCTGTTTCAAGACCTTCTTCTTCTCGTGTCCAACGGATGTCCACACCAAATTGACAACCATCGCCTAAACTACTAATCAGCTTATCAGCCAACCAGGCAGAATTGATGACTATTTCAGTCACACCAGTTTTTTTGAGTTTCTCAATATGCCACACAATAAGTGGCTTACCGCCTACCTCAAGCAGAGGTTTTGGCGTATATAGCGTGAGTGGACGCATACGATTACCCAAACCTGCAGCAAGAATCATTGCTTTCATTATGCTGCTACCTCATAGCTACCATATTTCTCGATAAACTTAGGAATCACTATGTTATTTACAAATGACATGAATTCTTCAAGCTCAGCGTAACCACGACTTTCCTCAAGTAAATACCACATCACTCGCGGTAAATCTTTTAGGTATCCAGACTTACCATCTCGCTCAAACAAGCGGACAAAAATACCCAAAATTTTGATATGGCGTTGAATTGCCATTAAATCAGCATCACGTTTAAATTGCTCAAAACTTCGGTTTTGTTTAGCAGAGACTGGTAAAAGCTCATAGAAAACTTTAAACCAATGATAAACACGTTCGGCATTCCACTGAACATATGCATCGCGCGTAATGGAGATTAAATCATATGTATCAGCTCCAATAACCGCATCTTGGAAATCGATTACACCCAATTCGTCTTCGCTTGCAATCTTCATTAAATTACGGCTATGAAAATCGCGATGTACAATAACCTGAGGTTGAGCTAGTGCTGATTGAGCCAAAAAATCAAAAGCATTATCAATAATTTTCTTTTGCTCAGCCGTTGGATGAATTCCAAGTGATGGCAACATCCAGTCTGTTAACAGGTGCATTTCTGACATTAACTTTTCATAAGAATAAGCTGGAAAATTGTCAGTACCATCAATCGATTGCAAATGAACGAGCTGCTTAAAGCTTTGTTCATAATACTGATCTACTGTTTCATCATTTAATAATGTAGATAACAGCACATCCCCAAAGTCTTCTAACAAAAGAAAACCTTGAGTGAGGTCCTTTGCAATAATTTGGGGTACTCGAACTCCATTACCCGCAAAAAATTCATCAATCGTCACAAACGGAACACAGTCTTCTTTTTCAGGAGGCGCATCCATAAGCATATATGTTTTATTTTGTAACTGAATGCGAGCATAACGGCGGAAGCTCGCATCACCTGCTAAAAAAGCGATCTGAAATTGATCATTTTCAAGAACAGATGTAAGCCATGTATGTATCAATTGTTCACGTTGTGTATTCATTTGCAATAAAATCTAAAACAAGCTGAGATTTTTGAAGGGTTAAGTGTAGCCACTTATAAACTTTTTCTCTATGATGCGACAATAATTAATTGTGAATTAGCATACTTGGTTAATGAGACAATGAAGCATCAGTTTAAATTTAATCCTTTAGCGACCGCTATTTTTACGCTCTTATGTAGTGGCTCCATACAATCAAGTTATGCTGAGTCAGCTGATGTTGTCTCCAACATAGACAATAATCAACTTAAGGCGAGTATTAAGGAAGCCTATCCAGGACAGGAATTCTTTCAACAATATTATGTTGATAAATCTGCACCTGAGGCGCAGTTGCGCAATAATAAATATTTGAGTTCGGCATTTTGTCAAGGAACTTGGATTACCCCTATTAATCCTGAAACCAAAGCGTTAGATGCAGACAAAACCACTTCGGTCGTTACGGCTGATTATGGTCATTACAACCCTGCTGGCGACTCGGTGTTAGAAGGAAATGTGGTAATTGATCAAGAGGGTCGCACGGTTCGTGCCGACAAAGTGACCATTGATAAAACTCAAACATTTGCACATGCAAAAGGCCGAGTACAGTTGGCTCAAGGTGGCTTACTCTCTCAAAGTGACGAAATTGATTACAATTTAAAGACTCAGACTGGTAATTTAGACAATAGTTTTTACATTGCCGAACAACAACATGCCCATGGTCATGCTGGAAAAATCGAAAAAACCTCTCCAAATGTGATGGTTCTTAACGATGCAACATATACCACTTGCCCTCCAGGTCAAAAACCTGCTTGGAAGATCCAAGCCAATAAAATTGAGCTAAATCAAGAAACAGGTCGCGGTGTTACGCGTGGAACAAAAATCTATGTTAAAGATGTTCCTGTTATTGCCGTTCCATATTTCAACTTTCCAATCGATGACCGCCGAACCACGGGTATCCTCAACCCTCAATTTGGCTTCTCAAACGATGGTGGCGTTGAACTTTCTGTACCTGTTTATTTAAACCTTGCGCCTAATTATGATGCAACCGTGACTCCACGTTATTTAGCAGACCGTGGTGCAATGTTGCAAGGTTCGTTTAGATATTTAACTGATGGCTTCGGTTCTGGTCAGATATGGGGCGGTATACTTCCATCTGATAAAAAATACGATGATCAAGATCGTAAAAACTTTAACTTCCTTCATAACTGGGATATTAACGATCAGTGGTCAACCAATCTTGAATATCGTTATGCATCGGATAAAGATTATTTTGCTGATTTAGATAACAGCCCAAACTCTAAAACCGATGTAAATTTACGTAGAGCTTGGGAACTTAACTATCAGCACGGTATTCCCGGCTTAAAAGCCCAGCTTAAAGTTGAAGACTTTCAAACGCTAGATCCAACAATTTCGGATGCAAATAAACCTTATGCACGTTTACCACAGTTTTTATTAAATTATGTCACTGGTAACCCACAGGGATTACAATACGAATTTAATAACGATACGGGATACTTTAAAAAATCAATTAATGACGGTTCTGCTCAGGAAAGTAGTGGTACGCGTATTTATAACCAGTTCGCGACACGTTATAACTATCGAACACCATCAGCCTTTGTTATTCCTGAAGTTTCTGTACGGTCCATCCAGACATTCTATGATAAGGACAGTATTGCCTCACAGGGTCTAGACGCAAGCTCGGAATCTAAATCAGTTGTTGTACCTCAGTTTACTTTGGACAGTGGTTTAACTTTTGAACGCGAAGGTAAATACCTACAAACGATCACCCCTCGTGCATTTTATGCGTATGCGCCTTACAAGAACCAAGACGGTTATCCAAACTTCGACTCAACTTCAGCATCGGTTAATTACGATCAACTCTTTAACCCATACCGCTTCTATGGTCATGACCGCCTTGAAGACAACAACTTCTTATCACTAGGTGTAAGTTATAGTCTTTTTGACACGGTAGGTTTAGAACGTTTGCGTGCAAGTGTAGGACAAAGTTATTACTTTGAAGATCGCCGCGTTACTTTAAACGAACAAGATGAGATTGATACCGAACGTAATACTGGTCTTGTCGTAAGCTTAACGAGCCAGCTTAACCAAAACTTTACGATTGCAGCCAATTCTGCATGGATGTCAAATGGTGATAACGCCCAGAGAGACTTCCAAGTTTACTATACAGGCGATAAAGGCAACCTTTACAACTTAGGTTACTTCTATCGTAAAGACATCCCTGGTCGTCAAGATACTTACGATCAAGTTGTTGCATCGTTTATACAACCAATTAAAGACAATTGGCGTATTATGGGCCACGTACAATATGACATCGATAATGATGTTGCCCGTGAAATTTTACTCGGTGTTAACTACGAATCATGCTGTTGGGGTATCTCAGTCTATGGTCGATCTTACTATAACGACCTAGATGATCCGAAAACTTCAAATGTTAGTGAAAAACGTGCGATCATGGCTGAAATTACCCTCAAAGGTTTAGGCGGTTTAAACAATAAACTTGCATCTTTACTCGAAAATCGCGTGTTAGGTTTTAACAAAATTAATCAATCTTGGACACAACGTTAATGAAGACAAAGCATCTTAAACAGTTTTTTAAAGCAACAACCCTTGCTGTATTAATATCTTCATCAATGCATAGTTTTGCCCAACCCGCGGATGAAGTTGTGGCAATTGTGGACAATAGCGTAATTTTAAAAAGTGATCTTGAACAAGGAATGGCTGAAGCCACCCACGAATTGCAAGCACAAAAAAAAGAAGTACCACCTCAACAATACCTACAGTTTCAGGTTTTAGATCAACTTATCTTACGTCAAGCTCAACTTGAACAAGTAAAACGTTATGGCATTAAGCCTGATGAGAAAAGTCTAAATGAAGCAGTACTTAAAGTAGCAAGTCAATCTGGTAGCAAAAGCTTAGAAGCCTTTCAACAAAAGTTAGATGCTATTGCACCAGGTACTTATGAAAATTTACGTAGCCGTATTGGTGAAGATTTAGCAATCAATCGCTTACGTCAACAACAAGTAATGTCTCGCATTAAAATTAGCGATCAAGATGTAGACAATTTCTTAAAGTCACCTCAGGGACAAGCAGCTCTTGGCAATCAAGTACATGTGATTCACATGCGAATTTCTGGGGACAACCCTCAAGAAGTTCAGAGTGTAGCCAAAGAAGTTCGTTCAAAGCTTGCTCAAAGTAATGACTTAAATGCACTCAAAAAGCTTTCAACTACAAGTGCGAAAGTTGAAGGTGCAGATATGGGGTTCCGCCCTCTTTCTGACATTCCAGCTGAACTTGCTGCGCGCATTACTCCGCTACAAGAAGGTCAAACAACTGATCTAATCTCTGTACGTGATGGCGTACATGTTCTAAAACTTTTAGAACGTAAGCAAAATGAACAAAAAGCTTTAGTAACACAGTATCAAACTCGCCATATTCTTATTCAACCGTCTGAAGTCGTTAGTCCTGAAAATGCGAAACAAATTATTGATAGCATTTACAAGCGATTAAAAGCAGGACAAGATTTTGCTACACTTGCAGCAACCTATTCAAACGATACAGGTTCAGCACGTGATGGCGGTAGTTTAGGCTGGGTTACACCAGGCATGATGGTTCCTGAGTTTGATAAAAAAATGCAGGAAATTCCTGTAGGTCAAATTAGTGAACCTTTCCAAACTCAATTTGGTTGGCATATCCTACAAGTGACAGACAAACGCGAAAAAGATATGACTCATGAATATCAAGAGCGTATGGCACGTCAAATTCTAGGTGAGCGTCAATTCAACACCGAAGTTGATAGCTGGTTACGTGAAGTACGTGCTAATGCCTATGTAGAAATTAAAGATCCTAGCCTCGACAAGAAAAACTTACCAAAGTAAGTTCTTTTCGCCGTTATTAAAACCTGTGTTTATCACAGGTTTTTTTATGAATAAAAATCCAGCTAATAAAAAAACCGGTTATTTACATAACCGGTTTCTACAAATCAAACCCTAACGGGAATTATTTATAACGATCAACCATTTTCTCTAAAGAAATTGGGCGGATCTTATCAGCATTACCAGCTGTACCAAACGCTTCATAACGATCAATACAAATTTGCTTCATTGAATCTACAGTTTTAGCAAAGTATTTACGTGGATCAAATTCAGCTGGGTTTTCAGCCATAAACTGACGAATTGCACCTGTAGATGCTAAACGCAAGTCTGTATCAATGTTGATCTTACGCACACCATGTTTAATTGCTTCTACAAGCTGTTCAACAGGCACACCATAAGTCTCTTTAATATCACCACCGAATTCATTGATTACTTTCAACCATTCTTGTGGTACAGAGCTTGAACCGTGCATAACAAGGTGAGTATTTGGTAATGCCGCATGAATTTCTTTAATACGGTCAATTGCCAAGATATCGCCTGTAGGTGGACGAGTAAACTTGTAAGCACCATGTGAAGTACCTACAGCAATCGCCAAAGCATCTACATTGGTATCAGCAACAAACTGAGTTGCTTCCTCAACAGAAGTAAGAAGTTGTGAGTGATCGAGTACACCTTCAGCACCAACACCGTCTTCTTCGCCAGCCATACCAGTTTCAAGGCTACCTAAACAGCCAATCTCACCTTCAACAGAAACACCACATGCATGTGCTAAAGCAACAACATTACGAGTTACATCAACGTTGTATTCGTAAGATGTAGGTGTTTTACCATCTGTACCTAATGAACCGTCCATCATCACAGAGCTAAAGCCAAGCTGAATTGAACGCTGACAGATCTCAGGACTTGTACCATGGTCTTGGTGCATTACCACTGGAATGTGCGGCCATTCTTCAATTGCAGCCAAAATAAGATGGCGCAAGAATGGAGCACCTGCATATTTGCGAGCTCCAGCTGATGCCTGAACAATCACAGGTGAATTGGTTGCATCCGCGGCAAGCATAATTGCACGCATTTGTTCTAAGTTATTTACGTTAAATGCTGGTACGCCGTAGTTATGTTCTGCAGCGTGATCCAAGAGCTGGCGCATTGAAATGAGTGCCATAATATCCTCCCAGGTAGTGCGGCTTATTCTACCTTGTCATTTATTTCAATTCAGCAACAAATCACAGTATTTCAAAAAAAATCCCTGCATTTGCAGGGACTTTTTAACAAAACACAACAAATTAATGAGTTTCTGAAGCAGCCGGCTCGCTAGAAGCGCTACCTTCAACCACATCGGTATTCTTTTCATCTAAAACTGGCTTATCAAGCGAATCAATTGTAGCTTGCTGTTCAGGAGTTACTTTATCAGCAATTGCTGTAGAAGCAGCATCTTGCCCTGCATTAGAAGACTCTTCTTTTTTGCCACAAGCAGTCAACATCACTGGAACAATTAACAAAGCAGCTAAGGTAAGTTTTAAATTCATCACTATTTTCCACAATTGGTGATTTAGTGCTCATTATTTTATTTCAAAAATATGACAATTTAATGACTTATCCATGAAAAAAGGGATTGAACCCAACCCCTTCTTATTTTTGCATATATCTATTATGCACGTTCTAATAAAACTGCAACTGCTGGCAAAGTTTTACCTTCAACAAACTCAAGGAATGCGCCACCACCAGTTGAAATATAGCCAATTTGGTCAGCAACATTATATTTATCGATCGCAGCAAGTGTATCACCACCGCCAGCAATCGAGAATGCATCTGATTCAGCAACAGCAAGAGAAAGTGCTTTAGTACCTTCGCCGAATTGATCAACTTCAAATACACCAACTGGGCCATTCCAAAGAATCGTTTTAGAAGTAGTCAAAATTTTTGCAAAAGCTTTAGCTGTTTCAGGACCAACATCTAAAATCATATCGTTTGATGTTACATCTTCAACTTTCTTAACAACAGCTTCCGCTGCCGCTAAAGAACCCAAGAAATCTTCAAAATTAATTTGAGATGCATCAGCAACAACAACATCTGTAGGAAGCGGAACACTTACTTTAGCAGCAATTTGTTTTGCAGTTTCAACCAAATCAGCTTCGTATAAAGATTTACCAACGTTGTAACCAGCTGCCGCTAAGAAGGTGTTTGCGATACCCCCACCAACAATAAGTTGATCACAAATAGTAGATAATGAGTTTAAAACATCAAGTTTTGTTGAAACTTTAGAACCAGCAACAATAGCAACCATTGGTTTTTCAGGTGTTTGCATTGCACGACCAAGTGCATCTAATTCAGCAGCTAGTAATGGGCCTGCAGCTGCAACAGGAGCAAAACGAGCAACACCTTCTGTAGAAGCTTCCGCACGGTGAGCA
This sequence comes from Acinetobacter genomosp. 33YU, assembly GCF_001990725.1. Lineage (NCBI taxonomy): Bacteria > Pseudomonadati > Pseudomonadota > Gammaproteobacteria > Moraxellales > Moraxellaceae > Acinetobacter > Acinetobacter genomosp. 33YU. The sequence goes on from NZ_LFZQ01000011.1 coordinate 235,007, forward strand.
GTACCAAATGCATCCATAACAAATACATCACATAGAGCAGCATACTTTTGTGCAAGCTCAGGATTGTTCTTCTTTTCACCCACATTAAAACGAACATTTTCGAGCAAAACCACTTGCCCAGCCTGAACCTCTACACCATCAAGATAGTCAGTAAATAATTTAACTTCTTGACCTAATGCTTCAGTTAAATATGCTGCAACTGGTGCAAGTGATTGTTCTGGCTTTGGCTCACCTTCAACAGGACGACCTAAATGCGAAAATACCATTACAGCAGCGCCTTTTTCTATAGCAGCTTTTATTGTTGGAAGTGCTGCACGTAAACGAGCATCGCTGGTAATCACGCCATTTTTAACAGGAACGTTTAAATCTTCACGAATAAGTACACGTTTACCTGCTAAGTTAAGGTCAGTCATACGCTGAAAATTCATGTAAAGCTCTCTTTATGATTTTAAAAACGCGCCAATTTTAAATGATTACATCAAAAAAGGTTAGTTTTTTTGCATAAAAGCTGTAGAAAGCCAAAGTTTTGATTATGATAGAGGTAGTAATCTAATATTTCATCCATTATGTCTATTCATCCAGATCCACAAATCAATCGTTTAAATGTTTTAGGTGAACCTTTAGCAAGCTGTTGTTTTGATCCTATTACTGGTTATTTTCGAAATGGTTTTTGCCATACGGCGGTAACAGATCTTGGGCAACACACTGTATGTGCCCAAATGACTTCAGAGTTTTTAAATTTTTCACAAAAAATTGGAAATGATCTTATCACCCCTCTACCTGAGGCAGGCTTCCCGGGTTTACAGCCTGGCGACTTCTGGTGCATCTGTGTAACTCGCTGGGTTGAAGCTTATCAAGCTGGGCAAGCACCTCCCATCAAACTCCACGCTTGTCATCAAGCAGTATTAAGCTATGTTCCTTTAGATGTGTTAATGGAATTTGCAGTTTGATGAAGCAACCCAAAATTATCTTGGCATCGAGTAGTCAAACGCGTAAGGATTTGATGAATCGTTTAAGACTCGAATATACCTGTATTAGTCCAGATATTGATGAAAGTCCTTGTGGTGAGAGTCATGCCGACGATTTAGCAAAAAGATTAGCATTTGCTAAAGCACAGCTTATAGCTCAACAGAATCCTCAAGCAATTGTAATTGGATCAGATCAGGTTGCATGGCGAGAACATGCACCTCATGATTTTATTGGTAAGCCATTAAACTTTGAAAATGCCAAAGCTCAATTAACGGCCAACTCTGGTAAAACAGTCTTTTTTAGTACAGCTTTAAGTGTCCAGTGCATTGAAAAGGGTTTTGAACACACTCTCATTGATCACTATCAAGTTAAATTCCGCAATCTAACCCAGTTTGAAATCGAAAGATATATCGAGTTAGACAAACCCTTCCATTGTGCGGGAAGTTTTAAGTGTGAAAGTCTAGGTATTAGTCTATTTGAAAAAATGATAGGCCAAGATCAAACCACTTTAATGGGTTTACCCATGATTCAGCTTTGTCAGATTTTAAGACAGCTTGAACTTCAAATTCCTTAATATTTATTAGCTTATTTATAGGTTATCTCCATGACACAACCTTTAACCGTTTTAGGCGGCATTACTGCTGAACAATTCCTAACAGAATATTGGCAGAAAAAACCATTACTTGTGCGCAATGCTATGCCTGAAATTATTGGCATGTTAGAGCCAAGTGATGTAAAAGAACTTGCTGTAGAAGATCATGTCAGTGCTCGTCTTATTCGTCAAAAAGATAAGAACCCAAATGAATGGCATTTAAAATCATCACCGTTAACCAAAGGTGACTTTCAAAAACTACCAAAACTATGGACGCTTTTGGTACAAGCTGTTGATCATTACTCATTTGATTTAGCCGAGTTATGGAAGAAGTTTCCTTTCATTCCACAATGGCGTCGTGATGATATTATGGTTTCTTATGCCCCTAAAGGTGGTTCAGTTGGAAAACATTTTGACTTTTATGACGTGTTCTTAGTTCAAGGCCATGGACACCGTCGTTGGCAACTAGGACAAATGTGTGATGAAACTACTCAATTTGTACCTAATCAACCTTTAAAGCTTTTACCTGAAATCGATGTTCATTTTGACGAAGTTTTGGCTCCTGGAGACCTTCTATATGTTCCACCAGGATTATCTCACTATGGTGTTGCAGAAGATGAGTGTTTAACCTACTCATTTGGTTTTCGCATGCCTAATATTTCAGGCATGATCGATAGAATTAGCGATCAATTTGCTACCGATGAATTACTACAAAACCCAGTTGTAGATATTGCTCGGAAGAATATTTCTCAAGTTGGTGAAATCAATCCAGAAGAATTAGCTTATTTAAGGGATTTGGTTTTAGCTCAGTTGCAAAACTCATCAGTACTTGATGCTGCTATTATGGCTTACATGACTGAGCCTAAATATCCAGACAATATTCCAGAACCTGATGAAATTGAAATTGAAGATTTAAATGCTATTTTGTCAGAAGGCTATGAATTATTGCTAGAACCTGCTTCTCGCCTGCTTTATAAAGAACAAAATGGTGTTTTAAAGTTTTGGGGTAATGGAGAAGATTTACCAATTGTGGAATCTTTTGCCACTCAACTTAAAGCTATAGCTGACGGAAAAAGCATTCCTTTTAATAGCGAACTAAGCAGTTCGGATATTTTAGAGAATATTGTTCAATTATTAAATGATTCAATTATCATGCTTCTCCCTCCTGCGGAATAATATTAGCTCATCATCACGAAAGGAGAAATTTATAAATTTCTCCTTTTTTCTTTTATAAATACATGTTTAAATATACCATTCTTTAAACCCATGTTTATGGTTATTCGTTTATGGTATAAATCAATCTTGCTAAGTGAAAAAATGATCTATTACAAACTTTGTAAAATATAGAATTTTTTTTAATAAATATAAAATTTATATTTAGAGCATTTGGCTTTATATCTTTTATTGTTTTCAAAAAACGTATTTTTTTCTATCAATAACAATCAATACAATGTAAAATTGCGCGTTCGTGCTTTTTATTTATGCATTCCACCATTTAGGCTAAGAGCAAAATATTTGTGTGAGGCTATCAAAATATGTCAAAAAAAGATGACATCATTACCACTGCTTTAAGACTTTTTAACTCATATAGTTATAATTCTATAGGAGTAGATCGTATCATCAGTGAGTCTGGTGTAGCAAAAATGACATTTTATAAATACTTTCCTTCAAAAGAGAAACTTATTGAAGAGTGTTTATTGTTGAGAAACTCACTTTTGCAAAATTCTCTTACTGCTGCTATTTCCCAAGAAGATGAAAACAATCCATTAGCTCGTATTAAAGCAATATTTTTATGGTATTCAAATTGGTTTAATAGTGACGATTTTAATGGGTGTATGTTTCAAAAAGCCCTAGAAGAAGTATTAAAACAGTACCCTTCTACTCACCAGCCTGCAACCTTATATAAAATATGGTTGACCCAGCTAATGCAAGACCTTCTTATTGAACTTAAAATTGAAGAGTCCCGCCCTTTAGCTTTACTTCTAGTCAATATTTTAGAAGGTATGACCATTCAAGCTCAAGTTGAACATGGTTCAGTAAAAATTTATGACTACTGGAAACGTGTGGAGAGATTAATTGAGTTTGAAAAAACTGCACATTAAAAAATAAAGCGTGATATTATTCTTCTTATGTTGTTGAATCTTCTTCTTATTCATCACGCTGCGTCTGAAAGTCATTCTAGTTTAGAGTTAGACTTCTTTTTGGAATAAGATTCCAAACCAGAATATACAGACCTGTCTGTATGTGTTCCATTATATCTTTAAAAAGTAAAAACTCAATCTTTTTTTATCGACTTTTTTGACATAAATCAGAATTAACTATTGATGAGAGTTAAAACAAGGATTGTTTACTTCAACTTTGTTTCATTTATACTTAACAATTACGCTTCTCACACAACGCAACACTTTCGACACAAAACAACTACAAATTCTTGTTTTGCCTTAATAATGCTATATATTTATCAATTACACTTATAAACCTTTTCAACAAAAACAATTGGATTGATTAGTTTTGCTACATTCATTTCCGCAAGATCAATCTATACTATGCCGGCCATATTGATATAGGTATAAAGTATGAAAGATGGACTCCAAATTGAAGAAATGAAAAATGCGGCTGATTCTGTCGTAGGAACATTAAAGTCTTTAGCTAACACTGACCGTTTATTAATTTTATGTCACTTAGCTCATGAGGAGTTGAATGTCTCTCAGATCGAAGACAAAACACAAATTACCCAGCCCACCCTTTCACAACAATTGATGATGTTACGTAAAAGTGATGTTGTTTCAACCCGTCGTGATGGCAAACAAATTTTCTACTCTATAAAGGATGATAAGATGCATTCAATTTTAAATATGCTTTATCAGTTATATTGCATAAAGTAACTGATCTGCACTTATAAAATTATAATAATATTAATGTATTTCCTGAAATATGCGATTTTTCAACTTGGTAGCGGGTGTAGTTGTTCCAGCAAAGAGGATTGAAAATTCGCGTAGTTTTTCTAGTATTCAAATCTACTGAAAACAAAAATAATCTCTTCTATTTCTTTTTACATTTTTTATCTTTAACCACTCATTTACTAAACAGCCAAGTCTACATAATTGGTTTATTGATTGTAATGTAAGCAAAACATCTTTCTTACCACTTTAATAATATTATTTTAATATTTTAAAAACATATACTTAATATTACCACAGCTTATAAACCCGATTAGTTGCTATAAAAAAGCTTAAGATTCCGATCACTTAAGTATAAAATACTCCGCTTGTTCAACCTTTAGCCACGAATAGGTTAATAAGGCCATTATATGCTTGAATTCTTTTCTCGATTAAGCTTAGTCACCAAAATTATTATTGCGATTGTTTTAGGGATAGGCGTTGCACTATTATTTCCAAACGTTACACCCTACCTAAGCTTGTTTGGTGAACTGTTCATTAAAGCATTGAAATCAGTTGCCCCTATTTTAGTTTTTGTATTGGTTCTTTCTTCTATTGCCAACTTCCAAGTAGGTCATAGTGCAAATTTACGTCCAGTCTTATTACTTTATGTTGTGGGCATGCTATTAGCTGCTTTTAGTGCTGTAGTTGCTAGCTTGTCTTTTCCAAGTACGCTTTATCTCAATAGCGTTAGCCATAACAATTTACAAGCCCCTGGAAGCCTCGCAGACATATTAAAGAACTTGCTTTTAAGCTTTATTGCAAACCCTGTTCAAGCAATTAGTGAAGCGAATTTTATTGGTATTTTGGCGTGGGCTATTGGTCTCGGTTTGGCAATGCGCCACAGCTCAGATACCACTAAGCAAGTGATGCATGATGTTTCACATGCAGTGAGCGCGATTATCCATAAAGTGATTGCATTTGCTCCGGTGGGTATTTTTGGTTTAGTGGCAGTAACTTTTGCTGATGCCGGTTTAGCAACGCTTGAGAGCTATGCACAATTATTAGCTGTTCTACTAGGAACAATGCTTTTTGTTGCTCTTGTAGTTAATCCAATTTTAGTAGGTTTAACAATTCGTGGTAACCCATACCCACTCGTTTTTAAATGCTTAAAAGAAAGTGGTATTACGGCATTCTTTACACGTAGTTCAGCAGCTAACATTCCGGTTAACCTCGATTTAGCTGAGCGTTTAGGCGTTAACTCATCTACCGCAAGCGTTTCTATTCCTTTAGGTGCTACTGTTAACATGGCAGGTGCAGCTGTGACCATCACAGTACTCACGTTAGCAACTGTACACACATTAGGAATTCATGTTGATTTAGCAACCATGATTATTTTATCAGTAGTCGCTACAGTTTCAGCATGTGGAGCATCTGGTGTTGCAGGCGGTTCCCTACTTTTAATTCCAGTAGCTTGTAGTTTATTTGGTATTTCATCAGAAATTGCAATGCAAGTTGTTGCGGTAGGTATGATTATTAGTGTATTACAAGATTCAACGGAAACGGCTCTTAACTCATCTACTGATGTTTTATTTACAGCCGCAGTTGATATTCGCTCCAAACAAAATTCTTAGAGAACATGCCATTTCAACGTTTACCAAACTGGTTCCAAATTGGTGCCTTCTTACTGGCAATAAATGCAGGAATGATTAATGTATTAGGGCTAATCACCCTTTTACATCAGTCAGTTTCGCATATGACAGGTAATGTCAGTATGCTAGCGATGAGTTTGGTAAACTGGCAATTTGAACACATCATATATTTAGTACTTGTTATACTGTGTTATGTATGTGGATCATTTTATAGTGGCTTTATTTTAGGTAACAGTCATTTTAAATTAGGCCGTCGATATGGCCTTCCTTTAAGCTTAGTTGCTCTCTTTATTTTTCTCTGTTGGCTATTACTCCCTTATTTTCCCAAATATGGATTATTATGGGCTTGTGTCGCCATGGGATTACAAAATGCCATGGTCAGCCATTATAAAGGTACTATTATCCGGACCACTCATTTATCAGGTGTTTTGACAGACCTTGGTCTTGCTCTTGGTTACATGGCACGTGGTTTAAAAGTTGAAAACCGTCGTATAATTTTGCATCTACTTATTTTTTCAGGTTTTCTGTTTGGTGGTATAATTGCTGCTTTAGTTCACCCCTACTTGAAATTGCAAGCATTTTTGCTTCCAGCAATTTTGAGTTTAACTCTCAGTATCTCGTATTGGGTTGTTTATTTTCACAGTTCTTCTTCAAATTCGGATTAAGTCATGGTTAAAAATGCCTTACAAGCTCAGTTACTCAAAGCTGGTTTAGTTGATAATAAAAAAGCGAAAAAGCTAACCAAACAAGCTCAACACGAGCAACGTACAGGCCAAAGTAATGAGGCAGAAATTAAGGCAAATATTGAAAAAGCTCAAAAAGAGAAACTAGCAAAAGATCAAGCTCTAAATTTAGAAAAACAACAACAACTTGAAGAAAAAGCATTAAAAGCTTCAATTATTCAAATGATTAAGCAACACAAAATTACTGATTTTGCTGGCGATGTCGCTTATCAATTTATTGATGAAAATAAAGTTAAAAAAGTCTACCTATCTCAACAAGTCTATAATGCCCTTGTAACAGGAAGCTTAGTGATTGCTAAAGATCAAGATCAGTACGCTTACCTTCCAAAGGCTTTAGCTGAAAAGATTGATCAAAAGATGCAAGGCTTTATTTTGATTAATAATGCAGAGAAAAACGAACAAACTACCGACGAAGAAGATCCATACGCAGCGTATGTTATTCCAGATGACTTAATGTGGTAATTTTCTCAAGCCTTTATCAATTATGCGATAAAGGCTTATACTTTTTAAATTAATTATTAATATTTTATCAATTATTAAAAAAACTATAAAAATTACATTCAGGTCAAATTCATTCACCACTTCATCTATTATTATCGATATAATGAATAGAACATTTTGTCTTTACCATGCCTTTTAGGCTTTTCCCGATTCCAACTTTATGTCTTGTCTAAATCATGTCAGTTTTAGCCAAAGATATAAAACATAAACTTTAATGTGTTTTCACACATATCCGAAAGATCAATATCTTTGTCGAGCTTGATCTAACTGACTTTATTGCAAAATTAAATTGCGGAATTTTAATAAACTAGCTGATGTATAAAGGTAGTCATTCATGCTGAAGTGGTTTGAAAAACTTGTCGATCCTTATCCAACCAAAGGTCTGGATGAGCCCTTACCAACACGCTTTTTCCCATTTGTTTGGCAAGCTACTGAAGGCGTACGTCCATACTTACTGCTTCTTGTTATCTGTACAGCGGGTGCAGCGACATTTGAAGCATTTCTCTTTTCAAAAATTGGACAACTTGTAGATTGGTTAAGTAAAAGTCAACCTGAAAGTTTTTTAAGCCAACATGCTTCAAATATCCTTATTTTAATAAGTGTCTTATTTGCTAATATTTTATTTGTTAATATTCAATCTATTATAAAACATCAGATTTTATATAGCACTTTTCCAATGCGCTTACGTTGGCGCTTTCACAATCTTTTATTAAAACAAAGCCTAGATTTTTTCCATAATGATTTTGCAGGTCGCCTTTCAGCAAAGGTTATGCAAACAGCTTTAGCTATCCGCGAATTCTGGATTATTCTGGGCGATATGTTGGCTTACGTCAGCATTTACTTTATTACTGTTAGTATTGTTCTTGGTGCAATTTCACCGACTTTACTTATTCCACTTATGGTTTGGTTGGGCTTATTTTTATTAAGTGCTTGGTTCTTTATTCCGCGTTTAAGCAAAGTGTCACAACAACAAGCCGATGCACGTGCCGTAATGACTGGCCGCGTAACTGACGCCTATACAAATATTCAAACAGTTAAACTATTTGCCCATGCAGGCCGTGAAAGCCAATACGCAAAAGCCTCAATGAAAGAGTTTATGACAACGGTCTATGCGCAAATGCGTTTAGGTACTCTTTTTGAAGTTAGTATCAATATGCTTTCTGCTGTTTTATTTGTAGGCGTGATTGGTACCGCAGTTTGGTTATGGACTCAAGGTTTAGCGGCTTTAGGTGTTATTGCTGCAACTACAGCCATGATTTTAAAACTTAATAGTATGGCTGAGTTTATGATGTGGCATATGTCCGCGTTATTTGAAAATGTTGGAACCATTCAAGATGGTATGCAAACACTCGGCAAAAAAATCAATATTCAAGACAAACCAGAAGCAAAACCACTTGCAGTAAAACAAGGTGAAATCGTATTTAAAGATGTCACTTTTGCCTATAACAATAAAAATGTTATCGATCACTTTAATTTACATATTAAAGCAGGTGAAAAGATCGGTATTGTTGGGCGCTCAGGTGCAGGTAAGTCTACTCTCATCCAATTACTTTTACACTTCTATCATCTTAAAGAAGGTGCAATTTTAATTGATGGACAAAATATTGAAGATGTTACACAAGATAGTTTGAGAGCGAATATTGCTTTAGTTACTCAAGACACGTCCCTACTACATCGCTCAGTTGCCGAGAACATTAAATATGGTCGTCCAGATGCAACTGATCACGATATGCAAAGTGCTGTTCATAAAGCTAAAGCAGCTGAGTTTATTCCCCAGCTTGTGGACCTAAAGGGTCGTTCTGGTTATGACGCACAAGTTGGTGAACGTGGTGTCAAACTTTCAGGCGGTCAAAGACAACGTATCGCTATTGCACGTGTTTTCCTAAAAGATGCACCAATTTTAATATTAGATGAAGCAACAAGTGCACTAGATTCTGAAGTTGAAGCAGCCATTCAGTCTAGTTTAAATGACCTGATGGTTGATAAAACGGTTATTGCAATTGCTCACCGTTTGTCTACCATTGCTCAAATGGACCGTTTAATTGTTCTTGATGAAGGTAAAATTGCAGAGCAAGGTACACATGAAGAATTAATTGCCAAAAATGGTATATACGCACAATTATGGAAACGTCAAACTGGTGGCTTTCTTATTGAGCAAAAAGTAGTACAGGGTCAAGATTAATGCTTTATTTAGAAGATTTAAAAGTTGGTGATCGTTTTATTAGTCGTGAATATGAAATTACACTAGATGAAATTAAACAGTTTGCAAGCCAGTATGACCCCCAACCTTTTCATACAAATGAAGAGCTAGCCAAAGAAGACCCTATCTTTAAAGGTATTGCCGCTAGTGGGTGGCATACTTCTGCAATTACGATGCGCTTATGGACAGAGTGTATGCCAATTCATGGCGGACTAGTGGGTTCAGAGTCTAGTCTGCGGTGGCCACGTCCAACACGACCAGGTGATCGTATTCATGTTGAAGCTGAAATTTCCGCCATTACACCATCCAAAACAAAATTGGATCGTGGTATTGTAAGTTACGTTACACAAGCCTTAAATCAACATGGGGATGTTTTACTTATTTCGACGACAAAAATCGTTGTCTTTAAAAAGAATGTTTAATGAATCGTTGATATGATTGTCTAACAGTTTTTATAAACTCAAATTATATTTCATGACAAGATGTGTAAGAAATGCACGTAGAGAATTGATGAGAGCAACGGAACGCATATGAAAATTACCTCAGCTCGTCAAGATCAAGGTATTCCAGGAGTCTATGGCTTATTGCTTTTAGATGTTGTTTCACGTTGGGGATACAACGATGAGACTTTATTTGCTCCTTTTCATCTTACTAGTGAGCAATTGGCCGACCCTGAGTATCGTATTTCAACACCTGTAGCAAATGAACTGGTTAAACACGCCTTAAATCTCACTGGTGAAAGTACATTAGGTTTCCATATTGGCACCCAAATGCGTATTTCGATTCATGGATTTATTGGTTACGCAATAATGACAGCAAAGGATATTACAGAGGCCATTGCTCTTGCTGCTCGTTTTATCCAGTTACGCTTACCCTTTCTACAACTCTATTTTTCTACATTCGGCCCCAAAGCCACATTACAGTTGCAATGTGATATTGAATTAGAGCCACTTCGCACCGAAATTGTTTTAGGCTTAACGATTGGCATCATGACAATGGCAAAAGCAATGACAGGTATCGAAGATTTAGCAGGTGATGTTGATTTAGACTTTCCTGAGCCAGCAGGCTTTGATAAATATAAAAGTAAATTAAGCAGCACTATTCGCTTTAATCAACCTCATTTAATTTCTAGTTTTGATAAAAAATATTTAGGTCTTAAATTAATTAATTCAGATCCAATTGCCAGTCAAATCGCCATTAATCAATGTGAAGCGGAACTATCAGCTTTAGGCGAACGTCGCCGTTTGGCAATGCGTGTCCGTGATATTCTAAGTAATTCTGAACAACATTACTTAAGCATAGAAAATGTAGCAGAATACTTACACATGTCAGATCGTACTTTAAAACGACAGTTGGCTGCTGAAGGAACATCATTTTCAACATTAGTAGATGAAGTCAGATATCGTCATGCGACTTCATTACTTTCACGTACAGATTATAGTCTTGAACAAATTGCGGATGAACTTGGTTACTCCGATGTCGCAAATTTCAGCCGTGCTTTTAAACGCTGGAGTGGCCGTAGTCCAAGCAACTGGCGTAAAGACCCCTATTTATAATGTTATTAAAATATTGGACACAAGCTTAAGGAGTTGTCATGAACCACCCTTCAGAATTGAAGTATGCACGTACACATGAGTGGGTAAAAATTGAAGGTGATCTTGTTATTACAGGGATTACTGACCATGCACAAGATGAACTTGGAGACTTGGTGTATGTTGAAACTCCGGAAGTTGGCAGCAAAGTAACAGCCGGCGAACAAGCTGGAGTAGTTGAATCAGTTAAAACGGCCTCTGATATCCACGCCCCTGTATCTGGGACTGTAGTAGAAGTAAATACAGACCTTGAAGATGATCCAGATTTCGTAAATGAAGATCCATATGGCAAGGGATGGATTTATAAAATCAAGCCAGACAACATGGCAGACGTTGAAAAACTGTTAACAAATGCAGAATATGAAGCTGGTCTATAAAAGTTAACAACGCTTTCAGTATTTGATAAAAACCAGTTTACTTTTAAACTGGTTTTTTTATACATGTATAAATTAGCTATAAAGCCTGATGAATAGGAGCACTGACATGACAAGACTTGTTGTATTTTCTGGTGCAGGGATGAGTGCAGAAAGTGGAATTAGTACTTTTCGCGACAGTAATGGCTTATGGGAAAATTATGATATACAACAAGTAGCCACTCCAGAAGCTTGGAACAAAGACCCGGCTTTAGTCCAACGGTTTTATAACGAACGCCGTAAAAATATTTTAGACGCTCAGCCAAATCAAGCTCATCAATACATTGCCAAACTACAAGCCCATTTTGATGTACAGGTTATTACGCAAAATATTGATGATTTACATGAGCGTGCTGGTAGCCACAGCGTCTTGCATCTACATGGTAATATTCGACTAGCAAAAAGCTCTGGACCAGATGCACAATATACAACTCAGTTTTATAAGATTAATGGTTGGAAATTAGATTTAGAACATGACTTTTGCCCGAATGGTTATCCACTTCGTCCTCATGTAGTTTGGTTTGGTGAAGCAGTTCCAGCATTTGAAGAAGCCATCAAGCAAGTACAGGAAGCAGATATTTTCATTGTTATTGGTTCAACCTTAAGTGTTTATCCTGTTGCTGCTTTAGTTCATGAAATTCCTAATTACACTGAAGCCTACTATATAGATCCCCAAGCAGATCATTCTCGTGTTCCATCTCAATATAAATTATTAAATATGACGGCCACAGAAGGTATGAAAGAGCTATTTCATAAGTTGACGAACTGATATTTTCATAGTTTTTACTGCAGATTTCGTCTTTAGATTAGTCTCTTGATCTAAAATTGATTTAAAAACACTCAACTCATATCAATTTTTCTTGTAGTGAATATATTGTCATTGCTAATTTTGTAAGCAAAAATGCTATTTTATTCTCAAAATTTATCATTTCTATAATTTTTGAAAGTTTATAAGAATTATGTATGCCCTATAAGGTATTGATTAAAATTGATTTAATTTATAATGTAACTAGAATTACATTGGTTTACATAAAAATACACAAAATACATCACAAAGATAACAGAGCAAAAAAATTCTTTTGTGGTTGAATCTCAACCTCTTGAAATGCCGTACAAGAAAACAGCGACCTGGATTAGGTTACAATCACGGATTATGGATATAAGGACACACATCCATTATGAGTTATTTTGATCCCACCCTCATCATGTTTATGGTGTACATCGTAGCAATGGTACTTATTGGCTTATTCGCCTACCGTGCTACAAGCGACTTCTCTGATTATATTCTTGGTGGTCGTAGTTTAGGCAGTTTCGTTACTGCATTATCCGCAGGCGCATCAGACATGAGTGGTTGGTTACTCATGGGCTTACCAGGAGCGATTTATCTTTCTGGTTTATCTGAGGCGTGGATTGCAATTGGTCTAATTATCGGTGCTTGGCTTAACTGGTTACTGGTTGCTGGTCGATTACGCGTTCATACTGAAATCCAAAATAATGCACTCACTCTGCCCGACTATTTTACAAGTCGATTTGATGACCAGAAAAAGATTCTTCGTATTTTCTCTGCCGTTATTATCTTGGTTTTCTTCGCAATTTACTGTGCCTCAGGTATGGTAGCTGGCGCACGTTTATTTGAAAATTTATTTGGTATGTCATATACCACCGCAGTCTGGTTAAGTGCTATTGCAACAATCAGTTATGTTTGTATTGGTGGGTTCTTAGCCATTAGCTGGACCGATACTTTCCAAGCTGGCTTAATGATTTTTGCTCTTTTACTCACCCCAATCGTAACTTACCTTGCAATTGGTGATACGACTCACTTTGTAACGCTCATTGAAACTGCTCGTCCACATGCATTTAATATTGTTTCAGATTTAAGTGTGGTAGCTGTTTTATCCTCCATGGCATGGGGCTTAGGCTATTTTGGTCAACCGCATATCCTAGTACGTTTCATGGCCGCTGACTCTGTAAAATCAATTCCTGCTGCTCGTCGTATCGGCATGACTTGGATGATTTTATGTTTAGTTGGTGCTGTTGGTGCTGGTTTCTTCGGTATCGCATATTTTGAGCAACACCCTGAATTAGCAGCAGTTGTAAGCAAAAATCCTGAAACTGTATTCATGGAATTGACTAAAATTTTATTCAATCCTTGGATTGTGGGTATCATTTTGGCTGCAATTTTAGCTGCTGTTATGAGTACATTAAGCTGTCAGCTTTTAGTATGTTCAAGTGCTTTAACTGAAGATTTGTACAAAGGTTTCATCCGTAAAAACGCATCTCAAAAAGAACTTGTATGGGTTGGCCGTTTCATGGTTCTTGCAATTGCAGTTCTTGCAATTGTGCTTGCAGGTAATCCTGACAGTAAAGTTCTTGGTCTTGTTGCCTATGCATGGGCTGGTTTCGGCGCTGCATTTGGTCCGCTTATTATCTTGTCATTGTTCTGGAAACGTATGAATTTACAAGGTGCTTTAGCGGGTATGATCGTTGGTGCTGTTGTAGTGATTGGCTGGAAGAATCTTTTCGCAAGTACTGGTGTTTACGAAATTATTCCTGGTTTTATTCTTGCATTTATCAGCATTATTGTAGTGAGTCTTTTAACTAAAGCGCCAAACACAACAGTAACTGGACGCTTTGAAGAAGCAGATGAACTCTACAAAGAAAGTGTATAAAAATGAGTAAAATAAAAAGGGGCTTCAGCCCCTTTTTATTTATTTTTCGTTTTGATTTTAATTTTTGAAGTATCTTTGACTACTTGCATTACAGGGTAACTACGGGTTTCTTTCACTCCCGGCAGTTGCCATAGTACTTGCCCAGCAATACGTCTAAACTCCTCCATACTGCCACTTCGTAATTTAATTAAAAAATCAAATCCTCCACTGACCATATGGCATTCAACGATTTCTGGATAATGCACGACTGCATCAATAAACTCGTCTAAAACGTTAGGCGTTGTTTTATCGAGCAAGACCTCTACAAACACTAAAAAATTTGCATTCAGTTTGATTGGATTCAATTTTGCTTCATAGCCCAAGATAAATTCATCTTTTGTTAGCTTCTGCACTCGAGCCATAACAGCGGTTGGAGATAAGTTCACCATTTCGGCTAATTTGCTATTAGAAATTCGCCCATCTGTTTGAAGAATATCCAAAATTTTTAAATCAGTGCGATCAAGGCTTAATAATGGGCCATTCATCTGAATTTTCCTCTAAAAAATAGGCTAAATATAGTGAGTTATTCGGTGTTTCTTCTGTAATCATAAATTATCTAAACCTCTCTACTCAAGATGAGTTTATGAGAGTCGGTTGTCGGAAATAGATATGAACACAATGGATACTTTTCATCAAATGGATAAATCTCACCAAGGCTATATCACCGAATTCAACGATAAAAGTGAGTTTGAACAGCGCATTAATACAGCTTGGCGACGTGCCGAACCTGAAGCTGTAGAAGAGTTATTACAAGCTGCTGCGGTATCTGATGATTTAGATCATAAAATTTATGACCTTGCATTTAACCTTGCCCATAATTTACGTGAACGTAAGACCTCTTCTGGGAAAGCAGGTATTGTTCAAGGGTTATTACAAGAGTTCTCTCTGTCTTCACAAGAAGGTGTGGCTTTAATGTGCCTTGCCGAAGCTTTGCTTCGTATTCCAGACACAGCAACACGTGACTTACTGATTCGAGATAAAATCAACCAAGGTAACTGGAAAGAACACGTTGGCCAAAGCAGCTTAATGTTTGTCAATGCTGCTGCATGGGGCCTCATGTTAACTGGTAAGCTTATGGAAACACCAAAGCAAACCAGTCTTTCAAGTGTACTTACTGGCCTTTTAGCACGTAGTGGACGTGGCATTATTCGTAAAGCAGTTGATGTTGCAATGCGTATGATGGGTGAACAGTTTGTAACTGGGGAAACCATTGAAGAAGCTGTAGACCATGCAAAAGTGCTTGAAGATAAGGGATTTCGTTATTCTTATGACATGTTAGGTGAAGCAGCTTTAACTGACCATGATGCTGAACGCTACTTTAACGATTATACGCAAGCTATCCATGCAATTGGTAAAGCGTCTAATGGTAAAGGCGTTTATGATGGCCCGGGTATTTCAATTAAGCTTTCTGCCTTACACCCTCGTTATCAACGTGCGCAAATTGAACGTGTTCATCAAGAACTTTACGGCAAAGTATTTGAACTCGCTCGTTTAGCCAAACACTACAATATTGGTTTAAATATCGATGCTGAAGAATCAGAGCGTTTAGAAATTTCGCTTGAGTTACTCGAACGTCTTTGTTTCGAGCCAGAACTAGCGGACTGGAAAGGTATTGGATTCGTTATTCAAGCTTACCAAAAACGCTGCTTCTTTGTAGTTGATTATATTATAGACCTTGCTAAACGCAGCCAAAAACGCCTCATGATTCGTCTTGTAAAAGGCGCATATTGGGATAGCGAAATCAAGAAAGCACAAATCGAAGGTATGGATGACTACCCTGTCTTCACACGTAAAGTACATACAGATTTATCTTATATTGCTTGTGCTAAAAAATTACTTGCAGCGCCAGAATATATCTATCCGCAATTTGCGACTCATAACGCTCAGACATTGGCAACAATTTATCATTTAGCTGATCCAAGCAAATATTATGCTGGTCAATATGAGTTCCAATGCTTACATGGCATGGGCGAACCGCTTTATGAACAAGTTGTTGGTCCACGCGAGCAAAATAAATTAGGCGTGCCATGCCGTATTTATGCTCCAGTTGGTAACCATGAAACTTTGCTAGCTTATCTGGTTCGTCGTTTACTTGAAAATGGTGCAAATACTTCATTTGTTAACCGTATTGCCGATAAAACACTTAAAGTTGAAGACCTTATTCAGTCTCCAATTTACGATATACGCAATGCAGCTAAACTTGAAGGTTCAATTGGTTTAAAACACCCATCAATTCCTCTTCCTTTAGATATGTACGGCACACTCCGTAAAAATTCTAAAGGATATGACTTAGCAAACGACACTCCGCTTGAAGCTTTAGATAGCACAGCTCAACAACTTCGTAACCGTGTTTGGCAAAGCCATCCATTACTAGGAAATAACGCTTCAACAGAACAACGCCATTCTGTTGCAATTACAAACCCAGCACAAAATGATGAAATTGTTGGGTATGTACAAGAAGCTGATCTTAATGATGTAGAAATTGCATTGAATGCAGCTGAACAAATACAAATTGAATGGGCAAACACGCCTAAAGATCAACGCGCACAATATTTAAAACGTGCAGCTAACCTTATGGAAAGCCGTATCCAAGAATTAATGGTATTACTTTGCCGTGAAAGTGGTAAAACTTATGCCAATGCCATTGCAGAAGTTCGTGAAGCTGTAGATTTCTTACGTTACTACGCAACTCAAGTTGAAAATCTTCCTGCAAATACAACTATTCAGCCGCTTGGTACTGTACTTTGTATTAGTCCGTGGAACTTCCCTCTTGCAATTTTCTCTGGTCAAATTGCTGCAGCATTAGTCAGTGGTAACTGTGTTATTGCAAAACCTGCTGAACAAACACCTTTAATCGCGGCTCAAGCAGTGCAAATTTTATGGGAAGCTGGTATTCCACATGGTGCTGTACAATTATTACCTGGCCGTGGTGAAACAGTAGGTGCTCAGCTTAGCCAAGATCGACGCATTGATGGCATCATGTTTACTGGCTCAACTGAAGTTGCAAAGATTTTGCAGAAAACAGTTGCAAAACGTTTGGCTGCTAATGGCCAATCTATTCCTCTCATTGCAGAAACTGGTGGTCAGAATGCAATGATTGTGGACTCATCTGCATTAACTGAACAAGTTGTACTAGATGTTGTAAGTTCTGCATTTGATAGCGCAGGTCAACGCTGCTCTGCTTTACGTATTTTATGTGTACAAGAAGATAGTGCTGCAAGCGTTATTAAAATGCTTAAAGGTGCAATGCAGCAGTTAATCGTAGGTAATCCAGCTATTTTAAAAACGGATATTGGTCCTGTTATTGATGAAGAAGCAAAACAGACAATTGATCAGCATATCCAAAAAATGAAGTCTAAGGGTTATCCAGTTCATCAATTGATGTTTGGTGCAACTAACCAAAATGAATTGAGCAAAGGAACTTTTGTTGTACCGACAGCAATTGAGTTACCTAACCTCGATGACTTACAACGCGAAGTTTTCGGTCCTGTTTTACATATCATTACCTATAAGTATGGTGAGCTTGAACAACTTATCTCACGTATTAATGCCAAAGGTTATGGTTTAACAATGGGTCTGCATACTCGTATTGATGAAACCATCCAAACCGTTATTCAACATGCTGAAGTTGGTAACCTTTATATCAACCGTAATATTGTTGGTGCTGTTGTTGGTGTTCAACCATTTGGTGGTGAAGGTTTATCTGGTACAGGTCCGAAAGCTGGTGGCCCGCTTTATATGTATCGCTTAATGCAAAATTGTTCAAATAAAGTATTGGCAACACCATTTGCTATGAAAAATGAACAAACTGCATATGAAGGCTTTAACCGAGAGGTTTATCAGAGCTTACAAAACTGGGCCAAAGAGCATTTACCACAAGCAAATCGTGATATTGAACCATTTGGTGTAGGCAAGTTTTATGAGTTACAAGGCCCTACTGGGGAAAGTAACCAATATATTATTTTGCCGCGTCACCGTGTGCTTTCAATTGCTGATACTGAAGAAAATCAATTGCATCAATTGCTCGCAATTTTTGCAGTGGGTAGCCAAGCTGCTGTAATGCCAAATACTCCATTGTTGGTAAAACATAAACAAACGCTACCAAAAGATGTACTTGATGCAATTACTGCAGTTAAAAACATCACATCAGATAATTTTGATGCTGTTTTACATCATGGCAATCGTGAGGAAGTTCTTTCATTACAGCAAGAAATTGCTAGCCGCTCTGGCGCAATTGTTGGCATTACACATGTTGAATCAAACGAATCAATTCCTCTTGAACGTTTAGTGATTGAACGTGCAATTAGTGTGAATACAGCTGCTGCTGGTGGCAATGCAAGTTTAATGACTATGTCTGACTAACACATAAATTTATCTAAAAGCCCAAATCTCAGTATTTGGGCTTTTTTGTTTAATCGAGTAATCTATTTTAAATATATAAATGTTATCGATTAGAGAATTTCATAATGATCTTTTTAGAACCAGAACAATATCAAAAAAATTGTGTTCAGCTTTTTAACTCCTATCAAAAGGATATTTCCACCCTTCTCCCATTTGCCAAAATTGAGCATATTGGTTCATCTGCAATCCCGAATGTAATTTCAAAAGGTGATCTAGATATTTATATCGAAGTTATGCCTGAGCAATTTGAATTTGCAATAGAGCAATTAAAAACACTTAATTTTATAGAGAAGCAAAATACTTTAAGAACAGATGAGCTTTGCATGCTCGAATCACTCAACAACGATGATGTTGCATTTCAAGTTGTAGTAACCGATTCAGTATTCACATTTTTCTTAACATTTAGAAATAAGCTTATAGACTCACCAATGTTGGTGAAAGAATATAATCAATTAAAATTAGAATGTAGCCATTTAGACCATGATCAATATAGAACAATAAAATCGGATTTTATTAACCGCGTCTTAAATCATCTCTAATTTAAGTGCCCTATTTGTTTATAAATATCTGACTAAAATTGGCTCCTGCAAGCGCGATTTTTTTGATACCATTCACTATTTGATTCTGTCTAAATTTTCTTTGTCTATGACCTCTTCTTATCGTCAACAACTTCAAGCTAAAATTGATCGCATTACTACTCAATTTTCTGAATTTACACCGCCTACATTAGAAGTGTTTGAATCACCTGAACAACATTTCCGTATGCGTGCTGAGTTTCGGATCTGGCATACAGAAAATGATATGTTTTATGCCATGTTTGAACGTAACGATGAAGACAAGCAAAAAACAGTTGTTCGCATAGATGAGTTTCCTATTGCAGACAAAAACATTAATGATTTAATGCCTCGCCTTTTAGCAGAGCTCAAAGCTGAAGCTTTACTTTCACAGCGTTTATTTGAAGTTGATTTTCTCGCAACACTTAGTGGAGAAATGCTAGTTACCCTAATTTATCACCGTAAATTAGATCAGGAATGGGAACAAGCAGCTAAAGCACTTGCTGAAAAACTAAATATTAAAATTATGGGCCGTAGCCGTGGCCAAAAAATTGTGATTGGCGACGACTTTGTTGTAGAAGAATTTGAACTTTTAAATCGTACATTCAAATATAAACAAATTGAAAGTAGCTTTACCCAACCTAATGCTCAAGTTTGCAAAAAAATGCTGCAATGGGCATGTGATGCAGCGGAAGGTTCGAAAAAACATTTATTAGAACTTTATTGTGGTAATGGTAACTTTACCCTTCCGTTATCACTAAAATTCGAACGCGTACTTGCTACAGAACTTGCTAAATCATCAGTCTATGCCGCTCAATGGAATATTGAACAAAACCAGATCGATAATATTCAGGTAGCTCGTCTATCGGCTGAAGAGTTTACTCAAGCATATCAAGGTGAGCGTGAGTTCCGCCGTCTACAAGAAGCAAATATTGATATTCAGAGCTATGACTTTGACACGGTATTCGTAGACCCTCCGCGTGCCGGAATTGATGATGAAACTTTAAAACTTTTACAAGGTTTTGAGCGTATCATCTACATTTCATGTAATCCCGACACTTTATATGAAAACTTAAAAACGCTGACAAAAACTCATCGAGTGACTAAGTTTGCTTTGTTCGATCAGTTTCCTTATACACATCATGTCGAGTCAGGTGTATTACTTGAGAAGATTTAAACAAAATCTTTCAAAGTAACCAAATTTTATAAGGAGATTAAATATCTCCTTATTTTTCAATGCATTTCATATAAGCACTTAAATTTTTAAAAAATATCAAGTCATCTATTCGTCATAATTTCGTTTAACTCAACCATTACTATCGAAAATTCTTGAGTTCAACTGGTGGATTTATCACATATAGAGTCTTGTATTTTAATTTAAATTGGCTATATTTCGAGCTATGTTAGGTTGTATATGAAGGCTCTATGAGTTTTTGGCAAAAGCTGTTCTTAGCAGATCAACAGCATAACGAGCATAAGAATCAAACTGCTTGTGTTGAAAATGACTGCTCATGTAAAACTAATGAACAACTTCTAAGTGCGCTTGCACAAGCAACAGATGAAGATGTCATTATGGGAATAAAAAAAGTTCTTATTTCCCGTGGGTATAGCCGAAAAGAGTTAAATGAACTCATTCAAAAACCATCTATTCATTAATAATAAAGCCAGTCTTGTACTGGCTTTTTTGCATTTTATTTGACTGTACAATTTTTACGACTAATCACACCAATAATTGGCCCCATATAAAATTTTCTATCATTACGGTTATTTTTTTTCAAATAAAGACTAGATATAGAACCATCAAGATAAAGAGCTTGTTCTACTTTTAAATTCTTTTTGAAAAATTCAGCGAAATTATAAAAATTCACTCTATTTTTAGAAATTACAAAATAAAGCTTATTATTTTTTATACCCACCCCATTTCGTATTTTCTTTGAATCGCTATTTGCTAGAAACAAGGGATTTAGTTTTCCATTAATCACCAACATTGGACCAGATTGTGTCGCATAATCCGGTTGAAAAGCCTTTGCTTCATATTGTTCAGTTGTCCATATAATAGCTTGTCTTTTATTCCATGCAAAAACTCCGTTAGGCTGCAAGAAGAAGTTCCCCCACCCTTTATCCTGATTTAAAGGTTGGATCTCTTGCCCTTGTTCAATATATAGGCCTACAGGTGAAAAGCCTGAATGGAACATCCCTCCGTTCATTGCAAAAGTAAGTTGTTCACATGACTTGAGCTGGTACTGAATATTATCGAAACTTTTATAATATTCATTCGTTTGTGGCTTCTTCAGAAATAGACGTAATTGATTTAAATTAGAAATTTCAATAACTTCAAATTGATCATCCGTATCATTTTCAATTTGTCGATGCTCTAATGCTAAAGCAGACTGCACAAAGACAAAAAAGTTCATAATACACAGTATTACTATTTTCATTAACGATGAATCTCATAAGTCATTTTATGTTTATAAAATACACTTTATTAAATTAAAAAAGGTTTCATAAGATGTATACCCGAAAGTCGCTTATTCCACCTAATCAATACACTAGGACACAATCATATTCGCTATAATGGTCAAAGCTTTTAATAAAAGTGATTAAAACTTTATCGGATCAGCGTGAATATGCAACAAATAAATAAACGCTACCCTTTAGGGGCCCATCTTATTGTAAAACATCTCGGTTATAGCCATCATGGTATTTACGCTGGGAGAGGTCGAGTTATTCATTATTCAGGCCTAGCACATTTTATAAAAAAGCGTCCTATTGAAATCACTTCAATAGATGCCTTTTCTCACGGCAAAAAAATTCATGTACGTTCTTATGATGCTCCACGCTACAAAGGTAAAGTTGTTGTACGACGTATGCGCTCACGCATGCACGAAAATCATTATCATTTGATTATTAATAATTGCGAACATTTATGTAGCTGGGCAATTACAGGTATAGAGAGTAGTACTCAAGTTGAACGTATGATGCATCGTCTAACTACAATAGGCTATGTAAGTTCAATTATGAGTTATATGAATGGCATGATGCTGACGGTAGCAACGACCTGCTTTGCTCTTGTTCTCTATATTAAAAAGAAATTACGTGATCAGGCAAAAATGAAAGTCCCGACATATCAATTTTTAAGAGAAAAAGCAGAGAAAAGAAAAATTGATCCTGCTCAACCTTTAGTTTTTATAGAGTCAGATAAAAAAGAACCCATCTAATTAAAAAAAAAGTCCTCACAATTGAGGACTTTTTAGAAAACTCACAACTTATTTTTTAGCTGCAGTTGCTTCAGTCGTAATGTTTACAGTGATCTTATCACCTACGTTTGGCACATAGCTGCCTAGACCAAACTCAGAACGATTGAATGAAGTTGTCGCGTTGAAACCAATCGCTGGAACTTTTGCCATTGGATGTTCGCCCTGTTTATTTAAAACAGCATCAAGCACAACTGGCTTAGTTACACCTTTAACAGTTAAGTCACCAGTAATTTTGAAATGCTTTTTGTCTTTAGTTTCTACTTTCGTACTTTTGAAAGTAATATTTGGATATTTAGCTGCGTTAAACCAAGCTTCTTGTTGGAATTCTTTATCTAAAGCAGGTACGTTTGTATTTACGCTGCTTAAAGGGATTGTAACATCTACAGAAGAATTTGCTGGTTTAGCATTATCAACTTTGATTACACCTTGAATATCTGAGAAGTTAGCGCTTGGTGTTGAAAAACCAAAGTGATTCCATGAAAAAACAGTAGCTGTGTGCGTTGGATCAATTTTATAGTCCACTGGAGCAGCCAAAGTAACTGTACTTGCCAATGCTACTGCTAAACCGAAGCTTAATGTTTTAAGATGCATTTTCGTATCCTTTATTGATATAGTCGTTAGTGTATACATCAAGTAATTTAATTCACTATTCTTTATAAAACGATATGTTTCATCCATGCAACAATAAAAGCGTTACAGTTGTTATTCAAAACCCATATTATAAAGTATAGATATTTTTCTATCCGAAACCTTCAGGTTTATTGGTTTTTACTTCGATTTTATTGATAAATAACAAGGTAAAACATGGTTAACACAGTCCAAGCACAAAGCACTTCTACTCCATACCGAGTAACACTTACTGATCCATCTGGTCATCAATGGTTTGGAGATGAACCAACTGATAAAGGTGGACAAGATACAGCTCCAAATCCAGTTCAGCTTTTACTATCGGCTTTAGGTGCTTGTACCACCATTACTTTAGAAATGTATGCAAGTCACAAAGGGATTAAACTTGAGCATGTGCAAGTCGATTTAGCCTTAAATCCAAATGGTGATCCGGAAGCAGGCACAAATATCATTGAGCGTAAAATCACACTTAAGGGTGATTTCACCGAAGACCAACATAAACGACTATTAAAAGTTGCTGAAAGCTGCCCGATTCATAAGTTATTGACTTCGAATATTTCGATTCAGAGTGAATTAAGTATTGAGTAAGTGGTCCTTGCTTACACTAAATTTCAATCACATCCGTGTGCCATTCCAATGAGCCACTCATTGAAATATCTATTGCTAGGTCGACAATATTTGTGAGCTCATTTGGAATAAATGAATATAAATTTTCCCCATCGAAATGAATCCAAAATTCAGGAGGTGGTGTATCAGAGCCATCTATAAAACCACCTGTTTCTTTTTCACCTAAACAGTCAAACATTGATGAGTGCACATCAAATGCTAATATTTTGCCCTTTAACTTCGCGCAACTTGGTATGTAATGATATTTAACCCGAGCTTGAATAGTCTCTTCAAAATAAGTCTGCACACGATAAGCATAATCGCCACCAAATGCTGAGTCACCATTTTCATGTTTGAAACTTTCCTGTAATGCGCGAAATAGAAAATTATATTGTGCACACTGCCAAAACCTTTCTTTTTTATTTAAATTTTTCAAATAGTCATATTTAATATCATTTAAGATTTCTTCAAAAAAACGAAGTTCAAATTCTTTTCTCATCACAATATCTTAATCTTTCAAGTTTCAATGAAGTAGCAGTGATTTAATTATCATAAAAAAAGCGCCCCAATCAGAGCGCTTTTTTATACTACTTAATTAGATTAAGCAGTCAATTCTTTAACCGCAGCTACTACAGCTTCAGTTGTAATACCAAAGAATTGGAACAAGTCTTTCGCTGGTGCTGACTCACCATAAGTTGACATACCAATTACTTTGCCATCAAGACCAACAAACTTCCACCAGTAGTCAACATGAGCTGCTTCAACCGCAACACGTGCACGGATATGAGCTGGTAATACAGCTTCACGATATGCAGCGTCTTGTTTCATAAACTCTTCTGCACATGGCATAGAAACTACACGCACACCGTCAAGTTGAGCATAAGCTTCCATTGCTAAAGAAACTTCTGAACCAGTCGCAATAATAATTGCTTTCAGCTCGCCTTTTTCTTGAGCAAGAACATAACCACCTTTTGCAGCATTCTGAATTTGCTCTTCAGTACGCGTTTGGAATGGCAAGTTTTGACGAGAGAAAATAAGTGCTGTAGGACCGTCTTTACGCTGTAAAGCAGATTTCCATGCAATTGCTGTTTCAACAGTATCAGCAGGACGCCAAGTATTTAGGTTTGGTGTACCACGTAAAGAAGCAATTTGTTCAATCGGTTGGTGGGTCGGACCATCTTCACCTAAACCAATTGAGTCATGTGTATAAACATGAATTACACGTTGTTTCATTAGTGCAGACATACGTACTGCATTACGTGCATATTCCATAAACATTAAGAATGTTGCAACGTAAGGGATAAAGCCGCCATGTAATGCAACACCATTCGCGATTGCAGTCATACCAAACTCACGTACACCATAGTACACGTAGTTACCCGCTGGGTTTTCCTGAATACCTTGGCAACCTTTCCAAAGTGTTAAGTTAGAACCAGCCAAGTCCGCTGAACCACCTAACAATTCAGGTAATAAAGGACCAAATGCTTGTAATGTATTTTGGCTTGCTTTACGAGTTGCTACAGTCTCAGCTTTAGCATTTGTTTCACGAATAAATGCATCTGCTTGAGCTGAAAACTCTGCTGGTAAATCACCGCTAATACGACGAAGTAACTCAGCTGCTTCTGTTGGATATTTTGCTTGGTATTGAGCAAATACTTCATTCCAAGCTGCTTCAACTTCATTACCTTTTGCTTTAGCATCCCATGCAGCATATACATCAGCAGGAATAACAAATGCTTCTTCTGTCCAGCCTAAAGCTTCACGGGTTAAGGTAATTTCATCTTTACCTAATGGTGCACCGTGACAATCTTCTTTACCTTGCTTGTTTGGAGAACCTAAACCAATAATTGTTTTACAAATAATGATCGTTGGTTTTTGAGTTTCTGCTTTAGCTTGAACTGTTGCTTGACGAATAGCATCAGCATCATGGCCATCTACACGAAGAACTTGCCAGCCGTACGCTTTGAAACGTTCTTCAGTGTCATCACTGAACCAACCTTCTACTTCACCATCAATCGAAATGCCATTGTCATCATAATAAGCAATCAATTTACCAAGCTGTAAAGTACCTGCCAATGAACATACTTCATGAGAAATACCTTCCATTAAACAGCCGTCACCCAAGAAACAATAAGTGAAGTGATCAACTACTTTTAAATCATCTTTATTGAACTGAGCAGCTAAAGTTTTTTCAGCCAATGCAAAGCCAACAGCATTTGCAATACCTTGACCTAAAGGACCAGTAGTTGTTTCGATACCTGGTGCATAACCATATTCAGGGTGACCAGGAGTTTTTGAGTGTAATTGACGGAATTGTTTTAAATCTTCAATTGAAAGATCATAACCTGTTAAATGAAGCAAAGCATATTGCAACATTGAACCATGGCCATTTGACAAAACAAAACGGTCACGGTTTGCCCATTGTGGATTAGTTGGGTTGTGATTTAAAAACTCGCGCCAGACGACATCAGCAATATCTGCCATCCCCATTGGAGCACCTGGATGCCCTGAGTTTGCCTGTTGCACAGCATCCATTGCCAATACACGAATTGCGTTTGCAATACGACGTTCGTTTAAAGGGGTCGTCATAGATCAGAATCCAATTTTAATAGATTGATGAAAAGAAGAAGATGAATAACCATTCAGTGCCGCTATATTGTCTTAAAAAAACGCCTATGGGTAAACCCCAACACTGTATATTTCTTTATTTTTAACCGTTTCTTGGTTACTCAAAAAACATTTAGATTCTTAAGCTGCATAAAACAATCCATTTTATAGTTCCTCTTTAATCAACAATTGTAGACGTTTGATGACTATAAAGAGCATATAAAGATGAATTTTCGTATGCTATTCATACTTTTCCACTTCACAGTGCAAATTTTATTGATTAATATTTCGCAAAATCAAATGTTTAAAATTTAAACGACTACAAGCAACTCTTGATTAAAAACAATTAATTTTCAACCTACTATATCAATTTCACTGATACACTTATCAATTAAAACATAGTAGAAATGAAATAAATTCATGCTTTTTAGTCAGTATGAACTAGTCCTCAAGCTCAAGTCGATGTAACATATTATGTCTTTTTGAAATAACCAAGATAGGACTTTCATGCGCGAGTACGCTGTTTTTACCTCGGAATCTGTAAGCGAAGGTCATCCCGATAAAATGGCCGACCAAATTAGCGACGCTATTTTGGATGCAATCTTAAAAGAAGACCCATACGCACGTGTTGCTTGTGAAACACTGGTAAAAACAGGCGCTGTTGTACTTGCAGGTGAAATCACAACTACTGCGAATATTGATGTAGAAGCTGTTGTTCGCCAAACTGTTAACGGTATCGGCTATCACCACTCAGATTTAGGCTTTGATGGTTCAACTTGTGCAGTGATCAATATGATTGGTAAACAATCACCAGAGATTGCTCAAGGTGTAGACCGCCAAAAACCTGAAGATCAAGGTGCCGGTGACCAAGGTTTAATGTTTGGTTACGCAAGTCGTGAAACTGACGTGCTTATGCCAGCTCCTATTTCTTATGCACATCGCTTAATGGAACGCCAAGCTGAACTTCGTCGTTCAGGCGCATTACCATGGTTACGTCCAGATGCAAAAAGTCAGGTTACTTTCGCATATGAAAATGGCAAACCTGTACGTTTAGATGCAGTAGTGCTTTCTACTCAACATGACCCTGAAATTACTCAAGCTCAGCTTAAAGAAGCTGTAATTGAAGAAATTATCAAGCCAATTATTCCTGCTGAAATGTTCCATGCAGCCACTAAATTCCACATTAACCCGACTGGTATGTTCGTTATTGGTGGTCCTGTAGGTGACTGTGGTTTAACAGGTCGTAAAATCATCGTTGATACTTACGGTGGTATGGCTCGTCACGGCGGTGGTGCGTTCTCTGGTAAAGATCCATCTAAAGTAGACCGTTCAGCTGCATATGCTGGCCGTTATGTAGCTAAAAATATTGTTGCCGCTGGTCTTGCTGACAAATGTGAAATTCAGGTGAGTTATGCAATTGGTGTTGCAGAACCAACTTCTATTTCAATCAACACTTTTGGTACTGCAAAAGTTTCTGATGAATTAATTATCCAATTAGTACGTGAACATTTTGATTTACGTCCGTTTGGTATTACTCGTATGCTTAACTTGATTCAGCCAATGTATAAACAAACAGCTGCTTATGGCCATTTTGGTCGTGAAGGTTCAGATTCTGCATTTACATGGGAAAAAACTGACAAAGTTGAAGTACTTAAAGATGCTGCGGGCCTATAAGCCTCATATATTAAAAGCCCGCTTAATGCGGGCTTTTTTATTATTTTTATATGCTGTTAAAATTAAACAATAAACTTTTCGATACACTTTGTTTAAAGGTATTTAGCAACAACTTAAGTCATACTACTGTTTAGTGGTCTTATCACCTTCATTTAGCACGTCCAACAAAGTCGACTGAGTAGGTGTATCTTGATGATTTTGAATATAAATATGAACAACTTTAAATACAACAACCACAGCCAGACATGCCATCACACAGAACATCCATAACCCATACGGGCTTCGAATATGGTGTGAACCACAATATGGACATGATTTGTCAGTTGATGCCACGACTTTGTCACAACATGCACAATGATATTGATATAGCATAGGTAACCCTCCTTCCCTCACTTCAACCGTTGTTGTTTTAATAGGTTTGCCACAATTTTTACTTTATACATCCTTTATATTTATCCTATGTGAAATGAAAAGAGAATTCAATCTGAATGAACAATGCGTTCATTTTAAAAATATTTAATTTATACAATGAGATAAATTAAATATTATTTTTTATGTACTATTTTTCTTATTTTGATATTTTGCTGAATTTGCTAAAATGCATAAATAGTTTATTTTCTAGGCCAGTCTATGTCACACACACAGCTCATTAATAAAGGTGGCTTTCGTGAAAGAGCCAATAGAAGCCGAAAATATCAACAATCTGAAAACAAGCAGACAGCACTACCTTCAAACAAATATCAACCACAGACGAAGTTAGAAGAAAATCCAACTGCAATAGCTCAAGCTGGAACAGATAATACTGATTCTTCAAATTCATAATCGATAAAATATAAAAAAGGCCTAAACATTTAAGATTTAGGCCTTTTATCTTTTATATAAGGAATTAATTAATCCTTATTTTTATGTTCAATTTTCTTATGGTCTGGAGTAACTTCTCGTGCTTCACCATCAATAATGCTTGAATCTCCACGGTATGGGCTACCACCTTGTGGGTTCTGCATATCCTGCATTTGACGCATTAAATCAGCAAATGGATTTTGACCACCACCTGCACCGCCCATGCCACCCATCATTTTTTCCATCATGGCTTGCTGACGCTTCGCAAGTGTTCTCATTGCGATATTACGGAACGCAGTTTGCACGCCCGGAATTAGAATTAGGAGCGCTAAAACATCTGAAACCAACCCAGGTACCATCAATAAAAAACCTGCAAAAGCATATGCTAGTTTTTTAGTCACGGTCGGATCGCTACCTAATTGTCCAGTCATCTGCATTTGTTGTAATTGCGGCATAATACCAGCCGTACTCTTACGAATAAGCGTTAGACCAATAAAGAAAGCAATAATGAACCAGAAGAACACATACCATCCACTGATGAACTGTGCTACGCCAATCCATACGGCAATTTCAACAATCGCGCCCAGAACCACAATAAGAAGTAAATTCATGTAAAACTTTATCTATCTCAAAAAGAAAATTCATTGCAGATTTCACTATCTAACCTATAAACCCTTTTCAATTGAAAAAAAGGTTGAATAGGTTGTAAAGCTTAGACAATATTTTCTTGTAACTTAACTAAAATCGTCGCTAAGCCCAAACTCTGCAATACTATCAATAAGACTGATTTCAAATTAATAAAATAGCCATACTTCATTATTAATGAGTGCTATAAAAACTTTATCAAGTGTTTTTTCTACAAGATTGCAATTTTTTCTTAAATTAACCCCTTTTGTCAGGTTAAATGCTTAGTTTTATACGAAAAGAGATTACTTTATAAAAGTTTAGAAAAATTAAGTATTCTATATATCTACCATATGACTCAGATCAATTATCTAAAAATTGATCTGAGTCATTGTGTACCCAAGACTTTTATAATTTAGCCATCAATAGGTTCAAATGGGGTATTTAAAATTAACTGATAAAAAGCAGCGTCTAACCATTGTCCAAATTTAAAACCTACCTGTTTAAAAGTACCAGCATGTGTGAATCCAAGTTTTTCATGTAGGCCTATACTGGCTTGATTTGTCGCATCAATACACCCAATCAATACATGAAGCTGAGCTTCTTGAGCTCGCTGAATTAACACTTGCATTAATACTTTACTCAAACCGGCACCACGATGTTCATGATGTATATAGATACTATGTTCAACTGTATATTTATAAGCTGGAAAAGCTCTGAAAGTTCCCCAACTAGCAAATCCTAATAATTTACCTGATTCATCTACCACACCAATAATAGGAAAACCATTTTCTCTTTTTACAGAAAACCATGTTTTCATTGAATCAAGCGAACGCGGCACATAGTCATATAGTGCTGTTGAGTTAATAATTGCATCATTCAAAATCTCTAAAATAGCCACAGCATGTTCTGCTTCATTACAGTCAATTAAACGAAAACTAGAATCGAGTGAATAGTTCATAAAGCTTCCTTAGGAGCAGACACGAGTTGATTAGAGACGACTAAAATATAACGTGCGACTTGTGATGAATTGTTGCTGTATATGACAGGTTGATCTAGTTGCATAGCCAAGCAATCGCCTTGGCCTAATGCATAAGAATTTTTTCCTAATTGAATATCAATTTGCCCCTCAACTACCCAAAGTTGCTGTTGTACAACTTTAGAGCTTTCACTAATTTCATAAGTGACTCGAGAATGAGGCGGAAACTCAATTTCAACAATCTGAAATGGTAGCCTCAAATTGGGTGGCGAAACGGTACGGCGAATATAGCCAGTTTCTGGATCTCGCCATTCAGCTTGTTCATTTCGGTGAATAACCGGTTGAGGAGATGGACTACTTGTTTCATTGATAAAAATTTGGGTTAAAGGTACATCAAGTCCATTTGCTAGTTTTTCAAGCACAACTGCTGTAGGACTTGTTTCCCCTCTTTCAATTAAAGAAATAGCTGAACGGCTAACTTGGCATCGAGTGGCAAGCATCTCTAATGTATATCCACGCGCCAAACGTAACTCTCGTATTCGATGTGCAATCCTGATATTGATATCATCCATCGAGTAAACTCAATTCCATATTTATAGATAAGTATTCCATTAAAATAGAATTACATCAAATTATTTCACATTATGGTTTATAAGTATTTGTAGAGTTTTAAACAATTATAAATTAGACCAGTTAAACCCGAAAAATAACCATTTACAGCAGCATTCTATAAATTACGCATGCAGAACCGTTTTGGCTATGTAACAATACTCTCTAAACTAATTATATAAGTCTTCACATGGCATTGATTATTGGAATTGACCCAGGTTCACGCTTAACAGGTTATGGAATCATTGAAAAAGATGGTAGTAAACTGCGTTTTGTCGATGCTGGTACAATCCGAACAGAAACTCAAGAAATGCCAGAGCGCTTAAAGCGTATTTTCGCTGGCGTTGAGCGAATTGTGAAATTTCACGGCCCTACTGAAGCTGCGGTTGAACAAGTTTTTATGGCTCAAAACCCAGACTCTGCCTTAAAACTAGGGCAAGCCCGTGGTGCTGCGATTGCTGCTTTAGTTAATTTAGATTTACAAGTTGCAGAATATACTGCCCGTCAAATCAAACAATCTGTAGTGGGTTATGGCGCTGCCGATAAAGAACAAGTACAAATGATGGTTATGCGATTACTTAATCTGACCATTAAACCGCAATCCGATGCAGCCGATGCCCTTGCAGCAGCGATTTGTCATGCTCATGCATCGGGGAGTATGAGTAAGCTTTCGGTCTTAAATGCTTTAGGTGGTATGGCACGTGGACGAAGTCGCTCGAGTAGCCGTAGACGTTAAAGCTTTATTGATTCACGACTTGAGTAATTGCCTGATTCATTTCATAAGCCTGTAAACCACGCATGCCCTGTTTTGCAAGTTCATCACCTGCCTGAGCATGCAAAGTCACTATCTGATGTAATGCAATATCTTTGTGGAACTGAGCTTTTAAACTCGCGATCATACCTGCCAATATATCTCCCATGCCACCAGTACCCATACCTGCATTACCTTGGGTACAAATGTACAAGTTATTTTCTAAAATTAAGCTACCAGCACCTTTAAGCACCCATTGCCCACTATATTTTTGCTGCAACGCATAAATTGCATCAATTCGGTCATTTTCAATTTCCGCTGTAGAAGAACCCAGTAAGGTAGCGGCTTCTCCCGGATGAGGCGTCGCATAAACATGCACACCTAATTTTTCAGGCTGGTTGGCAAGAAACCATAAAGCATCTGCATCTAATACAACTTCTAAGTGTGAAGCCTGATTTAAGAAATTAAACCATTGTTGATAAATTTGGTGTGACCAGTCATCACGGCCTAATCCCATCCCAAAGCATACTGCATCAACTTGAGATAAAATATCTTTGATGTCATTTTCATCAAGTCCATTAATATCACGAAGCATAATATTAGGTGCTCGTGACAAAATAGCCTGATGATGGTTGCCATGACAAATCACTGTCACTTTACCTGCACCTGCATGAAACGCAGCTTCCGCAGCCATAATGACAGCTCCACCCATTTGCTCATGCCCACCAATCACCAAAACATGCCCATAACTTCCTTTATGCCCAAAAGCCAAACGTTTAGGAAGTCTGATATGTGTTGGTGTCAAATAAGCTAAAGGTTTTAGCTCTTGGTCTATCGGAATTAAATTAACTAAATGAACTTGTCCCGTGTACTCTTTACCTTGACCAGTAAACAGTCCTGCCTTAAGACCTAAAACAGTAAATGTATGATCTGCCTTTACAGCTGAGGATAAAATACGTCCTGTATTTGCTTGCAAACCACTTGGTATATCAATCGATATTTTTAAGCCAGCCTGCTCATTAAATTGTTGAATAACATGTTGCCAATAATCATTTAACTCTCGGTTTAAACCAATCCCAAATAGTGCATCAATATGGCAATCAAAGGTTTTGCTTACCTCAAAATCTTGGTAAACCTGAACATTATTTTCTTTCGCAAAATCGACAGCATATTGTAAATCAGTTGAGTCACCCAACTCAGCCGCAAATATCTCTACATGAAATCCAGCTTGTTTTAAATAACTTGCTATAAAATAGCCATCACCTGCGTTATTACCCTGTCCGCACCAGACCGCAATATTCTTAGTGGCATGTTTTTCAAAAAGTACCATGAGCTGTTGAGTGATTGACCAAGCTGCCTGCTGCATTAAGCCTAATGATGAGTTTTGCGCAGCAAACCAGCGCTGCTCCCATGCTCGAATATCATCGCTATGGTAAACTACCGCCTGCATATTATTATCCTCTTGCATTTTGGTTTATGACATTTTCCGACACATCACGCATTGCAGTGCAACAAATTGATCCTTATGAACTAAAAGCATGGATCAAAGCTCAAGCATTAGACTTGGGTTTTGCTGATTGTGTCATTGCAAAACCAGATGCTCAAGAGCAAATGCCACGTTTTTTAGAGTATCTTGAACGTGGTTATCATGCGGATATGACCTATTTAGAAGAAAATCTAGAAAAGCGAGCTGATCCGACCTTATTAGTTCCGGGCACAAAAAGTATTATTTGCGTACGCATGAACTATCTTGTGGAATCTCCAAAACCACGCTATGTCCCATTTGAACCGAACTCAGCCATTATCGCGCGTTATGCGCGTGGGCGTGATTATCACAAGGTGATGCGTGGTAGATTGAAAACTTTAGCAACACGAATTCGTGAAAAAGTCGGCGATTTTGAATCTCGCCCTTTTGCAGATTCGGCACCTATATTTGAAAAATCACTGGCGGAAAGTGCTGGAATGGGCTGGACAGGTAAACATACTTTGCTCATTCATAAAAAGTCAGGTTCATTTTTCGTTCTAGGAGAGCTATTTACATCACTCGACCTACCTTTTGACGAACCTGCAACAGCACATTGTGGTTCTTGTAGCGCGTGTATCGACATTTGCCCAACGCAAGCGATTGTCGAGCCTTATATGCTAGATGCAAGACGATGTATTGCTTACTTAACTATCGAATACAAAGGAATTATTGCTGAAGAATTACGTGCAGGTATTGGTAACCGAATTTTTGGTTGTGATGACTGTCAGTTAATCTGCCCTTGGAATAGCTTTGCAAAAAAAGCTTCTATTACCGATTTTAACCCTAGACATGGTTTAGATAATATTAGTCTGCTCGATATCTGGCAGTGGGATGAAGCGACTTTTTTAGCCAATACCGAAGGTAGCCCTATACGTCGTACAGGTTATCAATCATTTAAACGTAATATCGCTATTGGAATGGGTAATGCGCCATATTCAGAAGAAATTATAGATCAGCTACATAAAGGCAAAAATCTACATGACGAAATCGTTAATGTGCATATTGATTGGGCAATTGAGCAGCAACTTAATCAACTTCAGCGATCAAATTAAAAAAATGATGTTTTTTGCCCTATAGCTTTAATACGAATTCTGTATGATTATGTACAGTGAATTAATGCCATCATCATGGATATGACAATGACTCTACGTAATGATTGGAATCGTGAAGAAATCCAAGCTTTATATGAACAACCTTTTTTGGATTTAGTTTTCAAGGCTCAACAAGTACACCGCGAGCACTTCACTGCCAATACAATTCAGGTCAGTACCCTGTTATCTATTAAAACGGGTAAATGTCCTGAAGATTGCAAATACTGCTCACAATCGGCACATTACGAATCAAAACTAGAAGCAGAAAAGCGTA
Organism: Acinetobacter genomosp. 33YU; assembly: GCF_001990725.1. Lineage (NCBI taxonomy): Bacteria > Pseudomonadati > Pseudomonadota > Gammaproteobacteria > Moraxellales > Moraxellaceae > Acinetobacter > Acinetobacter genomosp. 33YU. Next base: position 269,675 of record NZ_LFZQ01000011.1, read on the forward strand.
TTGCTGTAGAAAAAGTAATTAGTGAAGCGAAAGCTGCAAAAGATTCAGGTTCTTCACGTTTTTGTATGGGTGCTGCTTGGCGTAACCCACATGAACGCGATATGCCTTATGTTTTAGAAATGGTACGCGAAGTTAAAGCATTAGGTATGGAAACCTGTATGACTTTAGGTATGCTTAATCAATCTCAAGCTGAGCGCCTGAAAGTTGCTGGTTTAGATTATTACAACCATAACTTAGATACCTCTCGTGAATACTATTCTCACATTATCAGTACTCGTACTTTTGATGATCGTTTGAATACACTTGATTATGTTCGTCAAGCTGGTATGAAAGTTTGTAGTGGCGGTATTGTGGGTTTAGGTGAAAGTCGTGAAGATCGTATTGGTCTATTGCATGAACTAGCTACTCTACCGATTCATCCTGAATCTGTGCCAATTAACATGCTTGTTCCAATCGAAGGAACACCTTTAGCTGATGTTGAAAAGCTTGATGTAATTGAATGGATCCGTACTATTGCGGTTGCACGTATCATTATGCCACATAGTTATATCCGTCTCTCTGCAGGCCGTGAATCTTTAAGTGATTCAGATCAAGCTTTAGCATTTATGGCAGGTGCGAACTCTCTGTTCTCGGGTGATAAATTGCTTACCACTCCAAATGCTGGTGAAGGTAAAGACCAAGCATTATTTAACAAACTTGGTTTAACTGCTGAAAAGCCAAAACCAACTGTTGCTGATCTATCAGTAGATGCGATGAGTGCTTAATAGCATCAAGAATTTAAAAGCCCTGATCATTCAGGGCTTTTTTTATATAGATGTTACTAGTATTCCATAAGTCGCATTCAGAAAAGTTCCAACTCGAATAATATCCCTACCTGCTGCATGTGTAACCGATAACTCTTGGCTCAGCACATCAAAGTGGAAAGTTTCAAAAACATCTTGGTGATGCATGAGCCAAGTCACTGTATCTGCTACGTTCTCATCCGCAATATAAGTTAAGGCTTTAAAGTCTTTACTCATAAATCACTCTTAAAAATAAATATTTATGAATTCTATATGAGTTAACCCTACCTTAAAAGAGAGTCTAAGCAGCTTTAGGATTCACAAGCGAATGTCCCGATAACAAACTTGCTAAGGCCTGAGGAGAAAACTCCAAAGATAGCACATGATTCTTAAGATTGATTGAATGCTTACTAATCAATGGAAGTAAGCCTTCTTCAGTTTCAAACACGTATTCATCCGCAATATTTAGAATACCCTCAAGATTCGTTGTACTAGACGCTAAATCATGACTAAAGATGTCATAAATTGTTTGTAAATTAAACGTCGTATTCTGTTCTGTGGGATGTTTAAGTAAATAGTCCTTTAAGAATAAGACTAATTTATGGGCAAAGAAAAAATAATTTGGTTTATAACTGTATTTCATGCTGTTCATGGAAATAAACTCCAGACGATCTTTTATTGAATCACAACTAAAACACTAGGAATTAAACCTTAAAAAATTCTTAAAAAAATAAATATCTTCATACAACATAAACAAATTATTTTTATTAATAAAAAACAGATACTTAATAAAACATTTTACAAATAATTTATATTATTTTCTAAAGAAAAACTTAAATTACTTAAATTCAACAACTTAAATGAAAATTATTATCAATTTTATTAAAAAAAATAAAACTTAATTGTTTTACCATCTGGTATAAATTAAATTTTAAAACAAAATTTCACATAAAAAACAACCAATCAAAATACATAAAAATATAATGTAATTCTTGTTTTTTACTTGAAAGTTGCTATATTTCCACGGCGTTACTTGATCAGAATAAAAGCACTGAAGAGTAATAAATCTACTTTATAAAATATTCTGGGGAATTTATGAAAAAGCTTATTTTTATAGCAGCAACTTCTATTTTTAATATTGCCACTGCACAGGCTGCGGATGGCACAATTACTATTAATGGTTTAGTAACCGATAATACTTGTACGATCGATACAGGTGATAAAAATCTAACCGTAAATTTACCTACAGTATCATCTCAATCTTTAAAAAATGTTGGTGATATTGCTGGACGTACTCCCTTCCAAATCAATTTAACGAATTGCGCTTCAGCTGGTAAAGTTGCAACTTATTTTGAACCCGGTGCAATTGGTGACAGGTCGATATAGTACCTACTATGTGGCAGGACAACAAAACCGTCCGTTCTTAACAACCACAGTACTAGGTAGCTCCCCTATTCTAATTGCATCATCATCTTGTGAAATTCAAAATGGTCCAAATACTGTTGTGCAACTTCCCACAGTAACAAAATCAGGTTTTAGAGCTATTGGTTCAACGCAAGGTGAAAAAAACTTTAACCTATCTATTCTTTGTAATGGAGGCGAGAATAACTCAGGAGTACCTACCAGCAATTCATTGAGCTTAAGCTTTGACTATAATTCAGATAGCTCAAATAATCAGGTTATTAATAATAGTGCTGCTGATTCAACAAAAGCGAACGGCGTTGGTGTAGAGCTTTTATGGAATATGAATGGTGCGAACAGCCCTATTCAAAAAGGGAACCCACTAGATATTGGTACTGTAAGTTCTAATCAAACTGTAGAATATGATGTGCCTTTAACAGCACGTTACTATCAAACAGCAACTACTGTTACAGCGGGTGAAGTCAAAGCTAATGCAACTGTAACCATTCAATATGATTAGCAGTCAACTTATACAAAACTGAGTTTTATTACGTCTCTATTTGTAGTGTGAATAAAGCTATATAAACTATTATTTTTAATTAAGACTAAACAAAAAGGATTTTAAATAATGACAGTTTTTAAATTTTACTAACTAATAAATTAAAAAAATGCTCATCAGCGAATAAAGCCAATGAGCATTAGTGATAACCACTTAACCTGAAATACAAATTGTGGGAAATAGATCACAATTTGCACCACTATAATTCCAAAATTTAACTTAAATATCAAGTCTTTTTTTTAACAAAGGTTTGATAAATACACCTAACTGGTTAATTTTAAATACAATTAAATTAAAAATAAAATTCAATATCACTATTCTACAGACTTTCTAAAGAATTACCATTCTATTAATTAAGAAAATTTGAAATTTACAAAGATTAATGTTCAATATAGCTAAAAAATCTATTACATCGTCTTTTTCAATATTGAATGTCATTTCACTGTATTTAAAGTCTAAAAATTATAAAGTTTTACACAACCTATAAGAAAAAAAACATAAAAAAATCTTTAAATATTCTTCAATTACAGTCTAACTTCAAGTGTTTACAACAAAACAGCATGCTCATTTTTTGGAAAATATTTTGCATTTTATTATTAAGCTTAGGGGCTTCGGCAATTGGTTTTGGTATTAGCAATCTAGATTTTTTCTTGTTTTTTATTGGGTTACTTTTTCTACTATGTTTTTTTCTAGCTTTAAAACAAGGGCGAGAAGATGCAGGTCACTTCCCTGAATAATTTAAGTAACGTGGCAACCAGAAGCATTAAAACATTAATTTTAACTCTGATCGGGACCAATCTAATTTACGTAGAGGAATAAAAGTGCGCCTGAGAAGATCTATCGAATTGAAGGAGCTGCTGTAGCACAGCAGCTTTTAAGTTGATGAATATAAACTCATTTTTAATTAACGCAATCTAGACTTTAAAAGACTCAAAACAACTCACAAGAAAATCAATTGCTACTCGCACAGCTGGGCTATGCCTTAAATCCTCATGAGTCACCAACCAGATTTCTGCACTCATCGGGTGATCATCTGGAAGTTTTTCTAAGTTACCAAGACCACCTAAAAAATCAGGCAAAACAGCTAAACCCACTTCCCCACATGCGGCTCTCCATTGCAACTCAGGATGATTAGTCATCATGATCGGCTCTTTATTATTTAATCTTTCTTTTAATTTCTGTTGTTTTTGTCCATGTACACCACCGACCTCCACGCTAATCCATTCATAATTTTCTTCACTCGTAGCAGCTAAGTAATTTGGAGCAGCATATATTCCAAAAGGGATTTCCCCAACTTTACGAGCAACTAAATAATCATCTTTAGGTCGTCCAAATCGCACAGCTATATCCGCTTCGCTATGCAGCAAAGATACATAATGAAATCACCAAGTACACGTAATTTTAACTGTGGATAATGGCGATAAAACTTTCCAAGTTGAGGCATGATGAGGTGAGCAGCAGTTAACGGAGGCATACTAATAGAAACAGTACCTGTAACTTCCTGCTGTCCAGCCTGAGCAAGTCTCTCAATGGAAAAAGTTTCTTCCATCATACGAGCTACAACTTGAGCAAGCCGCTCTCCATCTGAAGTAAGTACGTATGTACGCGGCCTACGATCAACTAGCTTTAATTTTAAGTTCTGTTCTAACTGTGCGATTCTTCTTGCAACAGTAGCATGGTCGACTCCCAACTTTCTTGCGGCAGCTGAAAGTGATTTCTCTTCTGAAAAAACTGAAAAGTAATGTAAATTTTCCCAATCAATCATTGTGCAAATTTTCACATCAAAGATGAATTAATATGGAATTGTACACCTTTAAGTGATTACTCAGAATAGAGACATTCTTTTTCGGAGTCCCATCATGAATAAAACAATAGTTTATGCCTATACAGGCGTTGTAATCACAATGCTGTTTTGGGGCTCAGCATTTAATGCAATGTCTTATATCATCCAACATATGCCTCCACTTTCAGCAGCAGCTGAGCGTTTTACACTTGCAAGCCTTGGGCTATTTATTATTTTTTCGGCTACGGGTAAATTGCGTTGGGATGCTTTACGGCAGAATTTACTTATCTATCTGCTTATTGGAATTATAGGTATTGCTGGTTTTAATATAGGCTGTTTCTACGGTTTACAAACAACATCGGCAGTCAATGGTGCTTTAATCATGGCAACTACTCCACTGATTACTCTACTGTTAGCAATTTTGCTTGATGGAGAAAAATTAACACTTGCTAAATCTATTGGTGTTGTATTTGGTTTAAGTGGAGTGCTTTTTGTTATTAGTCATGGTCATCTATCAACGCTACTTCATTTAAAAATAGCAATCGGTGACTTATTTATCTTACTCGGTGGTATCAGTTTTTGTTTAGCCAATGTGTTATCACGTCGCTATGTAAAAAATGCTACACCTCTAGAAACTACAACTTTTTCTATGTTGTTCGGTGCTTTGACTTTAATCACATTAAGCCTAATTTTCGAACATCCAATCAAAGCAGTAGTTATGGCACCTATTACCGCACACTTGGCAATGGGTTACGTCATTATTTGCTCTACCATGATTGCTTATTTATTTTGGTTTAATGGCATTCAAAAACTAGGCGCAGGCCGAGCATCAATCTTTTTTAACTTTGTTCCAGTTTTTAGTATGTTGGTGGCACTATTGGCTGGTCAGGCACTTAACATCTGGCAGCTTATAGGGACTGCTTTAGTCATGCTCGGTGTGCTAAGCAGTGGTGGGTTTATTCAAATTAAACGTCCGACACTTATGGCTAAACCTTGTACGAAATAGTAGTCACACAAATTCATCTTAATTATTGCGTTGTAACAAAGATTGTATGTTTCTTTAAAACTTAACAAATGGCTGCCATATATAGTTTTAAAAATACAACAAGGAAAAATTAAGATGAATTTGGATTTTACAACAATCGAAAAACAGGCCAAATTGCTAAAAGAAGAGCAAGAGAAACTAGAACAGCAAGATCATGATTTTCAATTAGCCTTAGACAAGCACAGAGAATCGTTAAAAGATTTATTTAAAGAACTGTTTCACGATCGTGAAATTAAAACAGAAAAAGGAGGCCAATTTTGTGCTGTATTTGGTGACTTTAAAATCTCTTTACTCATTGAAACTGCCAAGTTTGAAAATGGTGTACCCGTTAAATTAAACTCTGTAAATCCTATCATTGTTAAATTTAAAAAAGACAAACCTATTGCCAAAGCCCAATTTTCCGATGCAACTCAATATCTCGATAGTGCTTTTGAAACACCGCATTATCAATACTATTATAAGCATGATGATAAAACTCAATTAGTTCAATTTTCAGAACTACCTGTATTTTTTCAGGCCATTCTTGATGCTGAATTCTGACTATCTGCCCTCATTGGAGGGCTTTTTTATGAAATTAACTTTTTGATTAAACATTTTCATACTTATAAAAATGATTATAGCCCCGTTGAATTTTCCATCGTATTTAAACCTATAGACGTAAAAATTTTACAAGTGTGATTTCACTGACCCATTGCTTCTTTCTAGAATTGCTTGTATATACATGTTTGTATTTGTTTGTACAAAATAGACTCAAATAAAAGAAAAGCTCTTAAAGGATAAGGAGAGTGTTATATGGATTCAGCAACAGGAACATCTAAAAATGGGTTTGTTGAAAACCGCAGTATTGACTTTATTCCTGAAAATGAAAGACACGGCAGTATATTCGCCCAATTTACCCTTTGGTTTGGTGCTAATTTACAGATTACAGCAATTGTCACGGGTGCTTTAGCTGTCGTATTAGGCGGTGATGTGTTTTGGTCAATCATTGGATTATTTATTGGACAATGCTTTGGTGCGGCTGTTATGGCTTTGCATGCAGCTCAGGGACCAAAACTTGGCCTTCCCCAAATGATTTCGAGTCGGGTGCAATTTGGGGTCTATGGTGCATGTATTCCTATTATTCTGGTTTGCCTGATGTATATTGGCTTTACCGCAACTGGTGAAGTACTCGCAGGCAAAGCACTTGCACACCTTACACAAGTCACTAATACAACAGGTATTTTAATTTATGCTTGTTTCATTATTGCATTTGCAACGATTGGCTATCGGTTGATTCATTGGGTAGGAAAAGTAGCAAGCATTATCGGTTTAATTGCTTTTGTTATTATTCTTACTCAAATTTTGGCCCTCTCGAATTTTTCAGAATTGCTTGCTGTACGCCACTTCAGCTGGTCATCATTTCTATTAGCAGTTTCTCTTTCGGCTTCTTGGCAAATTTCATTCGGGCCTTATGTTGCAGACTACTCGCGTTATTTACCAACAAAAACATCTTCAACTCGGGTATTTTGGGCAGTTGGTCTTGGCTCTTTGATCGGTTCACAAATTTCCATGACACTTGGCGTATTAATTGCTCAGGTCTCAAATGGTAGTTTTGTTGGCAATGAAGTTCAGTATGTTGTGGGTATGAATCCCATCGCTCTCATCATTACTTTCTTATATTTTAGTATTGCTTTTGGAAAGGTCACTTTATCGACACTCAATGCTTATGGCAGTTTTATGTGTATAGCGACCATTTGGAATAGCTTTAAACCAACTGGACAAATTTCAAAACTAACCCGACTTATCATTGTTCTTGCAATGGTTTTAATCTCGACGTTCATTGCAGTTGTAGGTGAACATACCTTCTTAAGTGCATTCAAAGCTTTTATTTTATTTCTTCTGACATTCTTCATTCCTTGGAGTGCAATTAATTTAGTTGATTATTATTTTATTTCTAAAGAAGAATGTGATGTAGACGCACTATATGACCCGAATGGAAAATATGGCCGCTGGAACACCATTGGCATTAGTTGCTATTTTCTTGGAATATTACTTCAGTTTCCCTTTATTGACAGTAAATTCTACAAAGGACAAATTGCTGAGATGTTAGGTGGTATTGATTTATCATGGTTAGTTGGATTGTTATCGACTGCAATTTTATATTATGTACTAGCAAAAAGAGCTCAAATAAAAGTTTCAAAAAATCTTGAGCTTGAACAAATCAAATAATTTCAGATGAGATATCAAAGTTAATAGATCAATACTTTGATATCTCTTTGAAATTTTGTCTATTCTTGAATAGGCTTAATCTGTGCAGAAACAGGTAATCCGAATAATTTATCGAAGGTCCAGTTAAATATAAATGTATAAATTGGAATGATGATAATAAAGGCAACATCTAGCCAGAATGCTGCAACGAGAGAAATATCCATCCACCATGCAATAAGCGGAATTAAGAATATCACTAAAGTGATTTGAAATCCGATCGCGTGTACGATTCTACGTTTAACAGTACGTGACTTACTGTCTTGGCGAGCTTCCCACTTTTCGTAAAGAATGTTGTAAATAAAGTTCCATGTTACCGCGATGGTCGTAATCATCACTGAAAGTGGGCCAGTATGCTCTACACTGTCTCCAGCCAAAAGTGCTAAACCTACCGATGAAATTACCATTCCAATAACTTCATATGAAGAAACATAAACAATACGACGCTTTAAACCTTGCATAACCAATCAACTTCTCTAACTTCCTTTTATTTTAGTTTCAGTTAAAATCACAATTAAAGTTAACAGCTTTCAGTTGTACTGATATCAAAATGAATTTTAATAGCGAAAATATCGAGCTTTTCTTAACTGTGTTAGATACCGGATCTTTTTCCGCTGCGGCCCGCAATTTAAGTCGAGTACCGTCAGCAGTGAGTATGGCTATTGCCAATATAGAAGCGGAGCTTGGTTATCATCTATTTGAACGTACTCACCGTAAAGTGATTCCTACTTCTGCGGCTTTAGCATTAGAACCTCAAGCACGAATTATTGCTGAACAACTTAGATTATTAGGTACTCATGCGTATGAGCTCTCTCTAGGACTAGAAAGTAAACTGAAAATTGGTGTTGTTTCAGATGCCAACACCGATTTACTTCTTAAAGCGATAAAACAATTGGCTGACAAATTCCCGTTACTCAACATAGAAATTATTACCGCTCCACAAGACGATATACTCAATTTGCTCTATACAGAAAATATTAGTCTTTGCCTTGCAGGTTCAGATCTCAATATAAAAATGCGTGAAAGCTTACAATTGGTTATGAATGAAACTTTAGTCGCCACAATTTCTGTTGATCATCCATTTTTAAAACAAAAGAACAAGCTCATTTCTATTGAAGAATTAATTAATGTCCGACAAATTGTGGTCGCAAGTACTGAATTAAATATGCAGGACTCACGTTCAATCGTTGGAGCAATGTATTGGAAAACCAATAATTTACAAACCGCTATTAATATGGTCGAGGCAGGTTTAGGCTGGGGAAATTTTCCTTTATCTTTAGTAAAAGAAAAAATTGAACAGGGGCATTTAGTTCAACTAGATTTTAAAAATACAAAAAATCATTTGCCACTCTCTATTTATCTTATTTGGCTCCAAGATAAACCCTTATCAAAAGCAGCAAGAGAACTTGTTCAAACTATTCAATCAAACCTATCTAAGCTTACCCATTAAAAAAAGCAAGAAGCCCATTCATAGTGAATAGGCTTCTTACTGTATTTCAGGACTAAGCAATATTAATAATTATGAGAAAATACTCTGGTACTGTATAAATTCCAAGTGATTTAGTCAAGTATAAAATTCATCAATTACAAATAGTTGTGAAAAATGTGAAGAAATATTCATTCTGTGTTTTACATACAAAACTTAGACTTATTTGATAAGTGGTGTCAGTTCTGTGTTTTTTTATTTTTGAGAATAAAAGTTCTTAGGAATTGATGTTCATTAATGCAATAAGTTCATCTCTATATGAACTTAAAACGATTTGTTCAATTTTATTCATTTTGTGACGCATATCTTGATCATGAACAACATGGTCAGATTCTAATGTTATTTTCTTTTTATTTGTGTTTTTTATAAATATAGGTTCATTAATTAAATTACTTGCAATAAAGTTAAATGTTCTACGTAAATCTTGAAAAGTAAAAGAAATATTACTTTTTTCATTTATCTTTTTTCGGAATTTAGAAATATTAACAATATGACCAGTTTTAGATTTAGCAGATGGAAAAACCCACTCTCCCTCCATTTGAATTTTACGTTTTTTCATTAAAAGCCATAGAAAATCACCCATATAAAGTTTATAACTCTCATTATTATAAGTATTTATAAAAGAAAGTGTTCCTTGGTGTAAATCCAGATCTTCCCAACGCAAACACTCACACTCATTTCTAAGAAGTCCAGTTAGGACAAGCGTGAATAAAAAATCTTTATTTGTTTCATTCTCCTTGTCCCTATTTTTATATTCAACTATTGTATGAACCCATTTTTTTAAATTATCTATATCAATATAATCATTTCGAGCTGGGATTTCTTGCCATACTTCTTTTGAATTCAACAAAGCAATCGGGTTCATGATTGGGATTGTTGTTTGCGTATTTTTATAATGTTTTACTGAAAAATGATAAATAGCTCGCAGAACACGCATAGACAAATTGGCTTTTGCATAACTACTTTTAGATAGCTGAGTATACTTATCTATAACCATTTGTTCAGTAATATAAATTAATTTAAGTTCCTTCAAGTCTATTAAGTATTTTTCTATAACTTCTTTATAATCAACAAGTGTTCTTTCTTTGAGTTTATGATGATCGATATAGGCTTGGAAAGACTCTGCTAGAGTGGGCTGATAATATTGCTTATTTAAATTATTTTTTAATATTTCATCATTTTTAATACCAGCAAGACTAGTATCAGATAAATCTTTTAACTTTTGCCGTGCAAGTACACGTGCGTCTTCAAGAGTAATTGTTTCATAGTTAGCTATTTTGCAACGTATAGATTTACCCTTTATTTTCTTCTCTATAATATATGTTTTATACGAATTATTCACACGAATAGCAAAGCCGATAATCTCACTGTCGCGATAAATTGCTGGAATGAGTTTAAGTTGATCAATAAATGACTTGGTTAGCTTTACTCGTGAAGTGCTCATAAGCTAAAATCCGTATCGCTTGTGATAATTAACAATATATCAAAATATTTTTCAGGTCTACTGCATATCTAGTTTTGAAAAATACTTGTGTTTAATCAAAAAATTGATTAGTATTGCAGGCACTGAAAAGCCTTGAGAATAAAAGCTTTTCTTTCTTATAGGGCCTATAGCTCAGTTGGTTAGAGCAGCGGACTCATAATCCGTTGGTCCCGTGTTCAAGTCACGGTGGGCCCACCAAATTCGAACCTCATAATCCTTTTGGTTATGAGGTTTTTTATTGCATGTTGTTTTTAGACCATCGGATTTTTCGGTCTATTTTGTGGTCCATCCGTTCGATAGTCCGTTGGTCTATATCCCAAATGTAAATTTATCCCCAACTAAACGTTTTCTAGCACTTCGGCTTTCCACTCGATCTACGATGAAGATGAATCTTCTATGATCTAGAACATCGAGGCGTAAAGCGTGTGGAAAACGAAAAGGCTTGGGGGAATTTGGACTTTCTGTTGTTTGACCATTTTCTCCTATTCGTACAGGGAATTTCTGATTTTGGTATGGGGAGTTTTGCTAGAAAATAGTTTATACGAGGATCATACTAGCTATATCTATTATTAATAGCTGCTTAAAGTCCTTAAATTGGGATCAATCATTAAAAAATATTCGTGAAACTATCGTATAATTTCTTTGCTTATTATCAATTTCTTTTTTAACAAGATCATAAAAATAATGAGAAACTTCATATTTAGAAAAGTCTTCGGAATTTAAAGGATTTTCGGCAAAGGGATTATGATGAATTTGTAAACCATCTAGATGTGTCTCAATATGACTATCATTTGGAATTAAATCAGTTATTAGCCCTTTTTTAGAATCAAAACGACTTACTCTGACTGTTCCTTTCATATTTGATTGTACAATTGCCTTAGAAACAGTGGCAGTAGTCGAAAATATAACTGCACTAATTTCTTTATAATTTTTATTCGTAAAAATCCCAAGTTCAAGAATTGCCCCATTTTCTTTAGAAATAGTAGGAGTAAATTCTACTTCACACTCTAACTCCCCAAACTGATTTTTAGTACAACGTGCTCCTTGCCCATATAGTACACGAATTATAGCTTCATTATTTTGTATAAAAAAATTCGGTTGTTCAAATGGTGCTAAAGCAATAATGTACGGATTTCCTTTCACGTGTGATAGTGAAGAATAATAGTTAAGATATCTTTTATGTTTAGAATTCAATGAACTTAATATGCGAATACATGAAAAATTTAGAAAATCAGAATGTTCCTTTAAATCTCTGTTACTGCTCCACTCTGGTTCTGAATTATATGCATTATTAGCAGTGACTGCCTCTATATTTAGAGTACGTCCTTTAATCGTTTTTACCGTAAAATCTGGGCTTTGTTTAGAAAAATCAATCTGCATTCCAAAATCCTTAAAGGCTTGAAAAAGATATAGCTCCCAAAATGAAGAGTTAAATGTGCTCTGGAACTCTTTTTTAAACTTATGATCTCTATCTATAAATCCAGTAGCCCATTTGTTTATAACCTCTCGAACAGCGCAATATTTATCATCTAAAAGTAATACGAAATTCGGATTTTTTCCTATCCCGTTAATTTCTGGAAAAAATAAGTCTATATTACTAGAATTTTTATCAATTAGATCATTAGTAAAATATCGACCAAATTTATAGTGAGCTAAAATGTACTCAACTATTGAAATACGTAATGAGGCGATAACTTCACTATTAATTTTTTGGCTTAATAAAGTTAAGCATATATTGACTAAATACTGTTGTGGTCCACTTTGTCCATCAACATCACTCCAACTTCTTTTCATTGCATCTTTATATTCATGATGCTCTATATAGAAAGTAGAAATACGTTGATGAACAAACTCTACAGGAGAACTTTTAGCCGCATCTAATTCCTCCAATATAAATTGCCATGCAACATCTTTTGGTTTTTTTTTATTATCAATAATCTCTATTAAATCTTTCACAGCTTCATCAATTATTCGTTGCATTATTTACTCCTTTCAGATGATCTTTAATGTAAATTTTATCAAAAACTTAAAAATAAAATTAATATTGCCTGTATTTAGTCTAATTTCAAATACATATTATCTTCATGGTCTTTAACGATTAAAGGAGTGACCATGAAAAAACACTATCCAAAACTCGAATCTGTATCTAAAGGGCTTTGTTGCACAAAGCTATTCTTGAAGGTTTCTTCAGCAATATAATTTCCTTATGAAGAAGCCTGCACCTAAAATCTACCGTACAACCAATTGGTCCTCGTATAACCAAGCTTTAATCAAGCGAGGAAATATTTCAATCTGGTTTGATCCTAAGACCCAATGGTATGCACAGCCACAAGGCAAGCACGGACGAAATCAAACCTATTCAGACACAGCAATCCAATGTTGTTTAATGATTAAATCCTTATTCCGTCTGTCTTTACGTATGGTCACTGGCTTTGTTCAAAGCTTGATTAAACTCTGTGGCTTGAATTGGACAGCACCAGATTACTCCACCCTCTGTAGACGACAAAAGCATATTGATATTGCGATAAGCTATCAGAAAAGTCGTGATGGGTTACACCTACTCGTCGACTCTACGGGGTTAAATTTTTTAGGTGAAGGCGAATGGAAGCGTAAGAAACATCAGCCCGAATATCGTCGCCAATGGCGTAAACTGCATATTGGTATAGATGCCGAAACACTGCAAATACGTGCCGTTCAGCTTACGACAAATAATATCAGTGATTCACAAGTTCTTGGAGATTTACTTAATCAAATCCCATTGGATGAGCAGATTGATTCAGTCTATACAGACGCTGCTTATGACACAAAACAATGCCGTCAGGTCATTGCAGATCGGCAAACCTATGCTGTCATTCCGCCGAGAAAGAATGCGAAGCCTTGGAAAGATACAAAGACCCATTCGCTACAAAGAAATGAACTACTTCGGACAGTTAAGCATTTAGGTAGGGCGATATGGAAAAAATGGTGTGGCTATCATCGGAGAAGTTTGGTTGAAACCAAGATGCATTGCATTAAGTTATTGGGCGATAAACTCCGTTCTAGAAATTTTGACAGTCAAGTCAACGAGATTCATGCACGTGTGGCAGTCTTAAATAAATTTAATGAATTAGGCCGACCTCACACCCGAGTTGTCACTTAAATTTGAGGCGCCTAGCAGAACTTTGCCTTAAAATGCTTTATGCAACAAAGCCCCCCCTTATTGAAATGCAACATAAAAAATAATTAATATAATTTACTCAAGATTTAATTTTTTTAGAATAATTTCACTCAGCTTATTACTCTCAAATTCAGCTTTTTTAATTTCTTCAATTAAATTATGAATTTCCTTAAAAAATAAGTCAGATTGTTCTTTACACAACTTTTTCCCATGCAACTTTCTAATAAATCTCATTATCTCAGTTTGATTTATGTTTTCAGTTTTTTGTTTCTTAACTTCATTTCTTAGGTAACTCCAAAATTCAACACTTTTATACTTTTCCTCAATAACTTTGAATTTGTCACTTAATTGATAAAACTCAGGTATATCTATGTCCATAAGATTCAAGTATTCAACTAATGCCTTAAAATCATTATTTATTGCTTTATCTAAAAGAATTTTTTTCCCATTAATAGGTATTTTTTCGGAACTGGCTAACTCACATACAGGGAGTAAATCAAGCATAAGCATAATTGCTGTTTCCTCGTAGTTGTCATTTATGATCTTACCATGAGCAACAGAATTTCTTATTATAGGAAACAGAAAGGAATAATATTCAAAATAAATAAAATATTTAAAATTTTCTTGTATTTTTCTCAACTTTTCATTGAGGGAGGAAATATCGAGTGCTGACTCCTTAACTCCAACCTCAACACATATATCATGAAATATGCCTTCTATTTGCATAGGTAACATATAGACAACCGAAATAAAGTGTTTATTTTTATAATGCTCAAAAATTTCTAATAAAATATCTTTCCTTTTTGCTACAATATGATTTTCTTCAGTAAATATTTTTATTTTTTCAATTATACTTTTAATATCACTCCAACCATCTCTAATGTATTGATCTGATAATAAAAAAAAATCTTTCTGATTTTCATCATATAATTTTTTAATCTCTTTATGGGTAGGTGCTGGGAACTCCATAAACTTATTAGACATTTCTGTAATATTTTTTACATCATATATATCATGATCCTTAAATACTAAACCTCTAGAGTAAGAATAAGGCATACTTCCAACAAAAAAAGTACTTACAACATCAAAACCTCTAAATATATTTCTTCTTTTATTTTCATAAGAAGAGAGATTGTAGATTTCAATTGTTTCTGAAAGAAAATAAAATATTTCATTACTCGCTGAAATATTCTTTTCTCTATAGTGCTCAAGTAATTTTTTATAATAACGTTTTTCAGCATCTAACCAACCATTATTTTTTTTAAGATCCTCTATATTTTTAATTTCTGTATTTATGAATTCAATCTGATGATTTATTTTTTCTAAATCAGACTTAGCTAAGCTGAGATATTGTATATAACTACCTACAGTTTCTTCTAATAAAATTAAATGTTCTTCAGCTATATACCTATAAAAATCCTCTTCATTATTGAATAATATCGATTTATTAGGATTATTTAAACAGTCTTTATAGTTGTTTTTAACGTTATCAAAACTTTCATTGGCAATATTGATGCCAACAACATCCGAAATGAACCTTTTTCCTAGTTCTACTAAAGTTATTTTTCTTATAGCATTTTTATCAAATGCTATAAGTTTAAGCTCTGCAATTTGTTGATGTGATAAATTTTGAAACTTTTTGAAGTCATTTTTCATGATTGGAAGATGAGGATAGATAAATTTATTCATTTAACAAAACCTAAAAAATGTGAATAAATAGGCTAATAGAAGTAATCTCAATCAGTCTGAGCTACTTCTACCACTATTAAATTTATATTATTTATATGCTTACTTGCCAGGAATTTCAGGGATCTCTGAATAGAATTTCCCTTGATAAAGCCAAGATGCCCATTGTTTAATAGCCCCACCAGTTCTTAATTTTGATGCTTCAGTCCATACCATATTGTGTTCATTAGCAATATAATCACCAATTTCTTTACCTGAAATGTATTGATTAGTTTCAATTAGTTTAACTACTTCAAGTAAAACTTCTTCAGAATTCGCACTAAACCACAGTAGAGCTTTACTATCAGGAAATTTTGAGACCCTTTCCATGTCAATAATATATTTATCTGACTCACTAGTAATAATTTCAAATCGACTTAAAATAGATATGGCATTTCTATAACCTTTGGGCTTATCTTCTGTCTTACCTACACTATATTTATTAATAATCCAATTTAAAACTTCTAATGTTAAAGATGGGGATGCTGGTGCTGTAAAAACATTCCCATTTCTGCGTTTACGCTCAATTTTAGTTCTTTCTGAAACGACATCACCTTGGTCTTTATATACCCAACTAGCTTTAGACGAATGAAGAAATCCACAAAGTTCTAGCCATCTACATAAGCGCACAGTGTACGCTTGCCATGTTTTTGACGCATATTTATTTGCAGGATATAATTGTTTTAAAAGTTCAATCAAAC
Source organism: Acinetobacter genomosp. 33YU (assembly GCF_001990725.1). Classification (NCBI taxonomy): domain Bacteria; kingdom Pseudomonadati; phylum Pseudomonadota; class Gammaproteobacteria; order Moraxellales; family Moraxellaceae; genus Acinetobacter; species Acinetobacter genomosp. 33YU. The sequence goes on from NZ_LFZQ01000011.1 coordinate 286,041, forward strand.
TATTAGTTGATGATACTGAGTGTAGAGAAGATTCTTTTAAAGCAGAAGTAAAAACATGCTTAGAGAATTTTTCTCTAATTGCCCTAAGAATCTCTATTTCGGTACAGATTGGTACATCTTTACTCAAAGAGTATAAACCACTTTCTCTTGTTGCCACCCCAAACATAACCATATCAGAACCAATATTTTGAATCGTTCCTTCAGAAAATTTTGTTTGATCAACTAATTCTTGAACCGATAATTTTGTATCATGTCGCAGATATTTTACTACTTTATACAATGAGGAAAAATCTGTAGAAGGTAGATATCTTAAAAGAATAGCTGGGATATTACCTGTTAAAATATATTCCCTAAAAATATCCCAATATATATTTAACCTATCACCACTCCGTATTACTAAGCGTCTATCAATTAATGATCTTAATGTTTCTGGTCCTGACACTTCAATAATTTCAAACCAATCAACAGGAGCTCTTTGGGCAATAAGTCTTAGACAAGCTGTTTCTGCTGGTGTTAAAATTTCCATATCTGCTTTAAATAGACTTGCTACATCAAGTTTATTTTCAAGTAAATCATTCTGGTTGGTACCATTTTCGATTTTCTCATAAAGATGAATACAAAGTTTTTTTAATAACCATGGGTATCCTTGACTACTAGCAACTAAGTTATGACGAAGATCGTGGTGAAGTTTTTGTTGAATTTCTTTTTCAAAAATATTAATAACTGCATTAGATTCAGAATCAGAGAAAGGTGTCAATTTTCTTGTGATTCTATAATCTGATAGTTGATGCCAAAAAAAGTAAGCTGGGTGTTCACTATGTGTTGTACTATCAGTTTTCCATGCAAAACCTAAACAAAAATTAAGTTTAATTGCTGCTGCATTAAGTAGAAGGGCTTTAGCTTTTTCAAAGACGTCATATAATTCTGGTTTAGAGTAAAGCTCTTCAAATTGATCAAATACCAACGTAATGATTTGACTTTCTTCGCTTAAAGATTCTAGGTAGGTTTTGATCGACTCTGAATTCAGTGGATTTCCGACATCAGATATTGTTAATTCAATGGATTTGCAACCAAAGCCTTGCTTTTGTGCTGTTTTTAATGCTTGCAATAGTGATGATAAAATATATTCTGGCCCTGTTGCTGCTCGTATATCAACTGAAAATATAAAATATCTATTTTTATTCTGATAATTATTAGCTTTACTCTTTAACTTTGCAATTAAAGAGCTTTTCCCCATTCCTGAATTACCAGTTATTGCAAAAATTCTAGTATCCGTTGTATTTTCTCTTATTCGCTTTAAAAAATCAAAAATATAATTTATGTCTTTGACTCGTCCAACAAAGTCTTCGGGTCTAGCTGGTCTATAATCACTCCAAGCTTCACCAGTTTGAACTTGCACTACACTGACTGTTTTAATCACATCAACGTCTACAGTTTTTGACTTATTTATTCGAGGTAACTTAAAGTTGAGAGTGTTTAGTGATGTATCTGTTTCAGATAGTTTACTTAATAATTCGGTGTCTTCTACAAGCTCATTATTGGTTGCGTAATAACATAAAACATTTTTAGGAATACCGCCTGCTAATGTTGCAACTGCCCAAAAATTACCATATGGCGTTACTAGCAATATCCACTCTCCCAAAAGATTTATGCTACCAATATAATCACTAGCTAAATCAATAGGATAATTTTTTATGACCTTTGCACTGATTAGAGAGTCTAAGATTTTGTCTGGATTATAAAAACTTAACTTTGTTGCTTGATCCTTAGGTTTATTTTTCCATTCTTCTATGAAACCTTTGGCTTCTTTTCCATAATTACCTGTGCTTATCAACCATGCTTCAGAGTAATCTTTAAAAAAAAGTGTACCAGCTAAATTTTTTAAAATATTAGCGTCAATATTTTTATCCCTATAGGCTTTACATTCTACATAAATTTCTTTCCCACTGACTTTATGTTTACATAACAAGTCTAGTTCTACTGCAGTAAAACGTATTTCCTGAATTACTTCATAGGACTGCGCTTCTAAGAGAATCCCCACGAGTGATTCTAAAAGATCACCTCTTTCCTTGGTTGATGCTGATTTATGAAGAGCAACCTCTATATTCATTGAAAAATTACCAAATAGTTTATTTGTTGATATTAAACAATTTTAGTAATATTACAATCCGCATTTGATAGATCGATCAAAAGAATTATTAAATCTTTATTATTTAGAATAAGGTATTACGGTCCAGCACTTTGTCTACAAAACAAGCATGGTCTTTGCGGTCTATAAAAAAATTTTTACATTTCTGCGGTCTATCTTTGCGGGACCGCAGTAAACAGCAGTCTTTTTGCGGTTTTCGTGATTTTTTTGAACAAAAAATTGCTTATTATTCTTATCCCTAGAAAAACTGAGATTTGGGTCATCTTTATCTTAAAAAAGCCAAAAGCTTTAATTTTCTTACACTTCCAAATTTATCTGTGGTCTCCTTGATTTTAATCGCTCTGACTATTTCAGCAAGACACAAAATATTGTTTTATATAATAAATTTATAAAAACCTGTCTCCGCTCATAATCCGTTGGTCCCGTGTTCAAGTCACGGTGGGCCCACCAAATTCGAACCTCATAATCTTTTAGGTTATGAGGTTTTTTAATGTCTTCTATTTTTCAGAACATCTGGATCTTTATATCTTTTCAGTGGTTCATAATTTTAATAATCCGTTGGTTTATAGGTCAAACTTCACACTATTTAATTTTTAAATATCTTGTCTTTCTTATCAGTATTAAATATCTGTCCTATCATTCAATACCTCATTACTAAAAAAGAAAGTAAAACGATCTATCTTCGGAAAATTTAAAATTTCAGCTACTTACCCCTTTTCCTATTAGCACAAGCGGTTTCATAATGTTTTCTTGAACTGTGCATGATAGACAATAAAAGTATTTATATTCATCTCCCTATGAATGTTCTCAACTTCCTACTAATAACACGTCAGACTGTAGTTAAAAATTTTCACTTATGACAATTACCCATCATGAGTAAACTAGTCTATTTCATTATTTAATAAGTCATATTTTGCATATTAAACTAAAAAATATTTGTTTTTAAAGAATTTTTTCTTAGTTCCGAATATAAATGATTGTGAAAAAACAACATTGAAAATTACATCATTAAACCATTACACCTTCTTATCATCGTTAAAAAGTTCAACTGATTGAACTTACCCCTTTCAAAGCTCAAAACATCATTTTTTGCTTAAAAACCGTAAAAAATTACAGTTATTTTCTTTCAAAAAAACCATTAAATTTTGATCAAAGAATAAGCAGATGTATTGATATCACGGAATCTTATAAATGCATCTACCTACAAGAAATCATTCCATACCGGAGTGACTGTGGATTCCAGAAACCACAAAAAATAAATGGGGCGAATTTCGGAAAAGCCAGATGAGTACGAAGATTTAAAAGGAAGTATTAAAATGAGCAAATGTCAATGTGAAAAAGATGTGATCCCTGACTACACAAAAGTCGGATTTGAAAATCAACCTGCAAACGCTAATTTAGCAAGTGACAATAATAACTTAACAGCTGAAAATAATATAACTGTAGAAGGCCTCAAAAGCCAACTAGATTCAGCTGGAGTTCAAGCATTAAACCTTCAAGCTTGTGTTTCAGCTTCTTATGATCCAAAAACAAACAAAATATGCTTCAACTTTCCAATCATTGGGCAAATTTGCTTCCCATCTCCTATTAGTATTCCAATTGGTGCCACACTAAAAGTCTGTGGTGATGTTTGTACAACATGGGGTATCCCTAAAGGTTTAAAAATTACACTCTATCTTAACAACAATCCTGTTTGGTCTGGTGTTGTTTGGGGTTCTTGTTAAATCTAACCAATCATATCAATCTGCTGCACTATAATTTTATAGTGCAGCAGATTCATACTTTTTGTCATCTACACGAATTTTCATATTTAAGGGCAATCAAAATAAACGCATCATTTATAATTAAAAGACAGAAGCTTTTATTTCTTATTCATGGTTAGCTTTTGTTCGCAGCTAAAAACTTAGCTTTAATTAAAGATTAAATATAATGTATAATTAATATACAACTTAAAACCTATTATATTATTAATGGTGAATTGGTGAGACCGAAGTCAAAGCAGCAAGGACCACTCATGCAGTTTATTTATCAATCAATTAATACCAATAATTTGTAGTTATAAAAACCCTATCAAGTGAATACTTGACCATAAAAATCAAATATTTTTAATAAAATTTTATGCATTAAGGACAAGGGGAAAACATGGAAAATTGGCAAGAAGATCTGCTTTCTGCATCTTTAAATGCAAAAGATACGGATCAGCTGTTTGATACAGCCAAATCCATTAGCTTGCAGCTGGGATATAACTATTGTGCGTATGGTATGCATATCCCACTCTCTATTACTCAACCTAAGTTAATCTTATTAAATAACTATCCCGAAGAATGGCAGCAACGTTATGCTCAGCATCGGTATATTGTTATTGATCCAACAGTGCGCCATTGTCTAAGCTCATTAAAACCACTTATTTGGTCTAGCCAAAAAGCAAACAAACAATCACCAAAAGATTTTTGGGAAGAAGCACAATCATTCGGCTTGAGCGTGGGTTGGTCACAATCATGTCGAGATTTAATTGGTACGCAAGGCATGCTCACACTTGCCAGATCAGCCGATCCAATTTCTGAACAAGAACAAAAATCGCAATCCTCAAAAATGTTTTGGCTTGCTCAAATGCTGCATAGTAGTCTTGCCAAAATCGTGAATGACAAAGAGTTCCGTAATTTAAATCTTAAGTTATCTAACAGAGAAAAAGAGGTATTGCGTTGGAGCGCAGAAGGAAAAACCGCTTCAGAAATCGCGCTAATTCTATCTATTAGTGAGAGAACCGTAACTTTTCATGTGGTGAATGCAATGCAAAAACTCAATGTAAACAATAAAATTTCAGCAGTCATTCGAGCAATAATGCTAGGATTGCTATAAATTTGCATCGAAATCAATTTAGCAAGCTAATATAAATTAACATTTAAAAAATAATGTAGATCCACCGCCAATCGTAAACTCTTATAAATTATTAATATATTAGGGATAAACTCATATTTATTGATTGAATTGACCAACAATATTATGCAAATACAATCTCATTGTAAGGATATTCCGATTTTACAATGACCAGAATACATCTGCCCCTAAATAGCACTAAACCAAACTAAAAACTCCATAGAAAAACATCATAAGCAACTGATTAATCTATGTTTAAATAAAAATATTTAAGTTCTCTAATTTATTGGCTAGCCAAATTTAACCCCCTAAAAATTTAATTTTGGGGGTTTTATAATTCTGAATATCTTAAAATACAAATGAATAGCACACACGATTCAAAGATTGCTCACTTAAAGACTAAAAGAGTTTTGCTATTTCCATATTTTCAATATTCCTTTTAGTATTTATGTTTATTATAAATTATGAGTTCAATATTTGAGATATTCTTAAGCCAAATTTTGTTTAGGCATTGATTTTGATATCTCCATTTGAACATCCCAAAATTTTTCCCACAAATTACAATATTCAAGGCATAGATTTTCTAAATAAATATAGTCTTCTTCAGTACAAGCCTGCATCAAAATGAACCATAAATCTTCTTCATGATCATCATCTGCTGCCTCGGCAGTTTCATCTTCAGAAATGCCATGAACATGGTAATAACCACCACCCTCGACATCTATACCGACAGCACTGGTTGCTTTACGCAAAGGTGGACTATACAAAATCACCTCTTCTTCAGCCACAGCTAATAAAGCAGAAACAGCTTTATAGTCATTATAAGAATTCTCTAAAAAATCTCTCACCTGATGCGCGATTTCTGTTGGCTTATAGTTGCGACGCTCCTCTTCAGTTACTCCAAAATCATTCAAAACATCTTCAAATAATGGATAATGAGCATATTCAGGGTTTCCTTGATAATAACCATCTCGGTCAGCACCAGGCCTGAATCCGAACTCATCAAATATATTCAGACTTAAAAGAAAACGCGGGAACATTTTGGCTCCAGCATGCAATTTAGGTTCTAATTGCTTTGCCTGATATTGAGCTATTAATAAAGCATCTGTAAAAGTTTGTACAATTGCATGGCGATACTCTAAATGAATACGCTTTAAATTTTGTTTACTGATTTCTCCATTGTTTAAAATTTCTATTGCAGGATGATGAGAAACAGGATGTTTTGAAATCTTAACTCTTAATTGGTTTAAAAAATTTAGATTTTTATCCCAAAGCTCAGCTGAAATGCTTTGTTTCATCCCTGCGAGTGCCTTTTTCCTAGGATTATTAAAGTTCTCAAATTTTTTTGGCATAATTCACTCTCGTTAAACTTATTAAAGTTATCTGATTTCCATATTTTATTTTAAAAACAAAGAATTACGCTAAAATCCAAACTCCTTTTGTTAAAAATCCATCTTAGAATTAAAATTATATTAAATCAAATAGAATATTTAAAAAAATTTAAAAATAATAAAGATTATTTTTATAATATTAACTTGAATCAAATTATGTTTTTGATTATGATCAAATTGATTAAAAAATCAAAAGCTATGCCAACTCATAATTAGTTCTAACTATATGGAAAAATAATGTCAAAAAAAGAAGATATTATAAATACTGCTTTAAACCTTTTTAATAAAATAGGTTATAACGCTACGGGTGTAGATAGAATTATTGCTGAATCAAATGTCGCCAAGATGACTTTTTATAAATACTTTCCCTCTAAAGAAAGTTTAATCATGGAATGCCTAGAGCATAGAAACATTAATATACAAAATTCTATTTATGAAAGGTTGAATGCACACCCAGATGCAGAGCCACTTGAAAAAATACATCTGATTTTTAATTGGTATATCGACTGGATTAACAGTGAAAACTTTAACGGCTGCCTATTTAAGAAGGCATTTATTGAAGTATCTAAACAATACACTTCAATTCGAGAACCATTTCAAGAATATACAAATTGGTTAATCAATTTATTAAATAGTTTATTAGTAGAGCTTGGTATTGAAAATCCTACTCCGCTTACTCATATGCTTATCTCAGTTATTGATGGGATTATCATTGATGCAACGATTGATAAGGATTTGATTGATCCTAACAAAAAATGGCAATATATCGAGTATTTAATTAAAACTGAAAATCTTAGTTGAACTGATAAAAGTTAATCTCAAACCAATATATTATATATTTTTATATTGACTAGTTAAAATATAGCACTAATAAATATAAATTTTATTGAGTATTAATATTAAAATAAATGAAATTTACTGCAGCGATAATTTTCTACCTTTTTGGACAAACTCATATTAGAATTCCGCATCCTTATTGTCTCCCATATCTCTATGAAAAAGTTTTTAGGCAATTCTATCTTTAAAGCAGTTGGTTGGACCTATGATGTAGATCCTACAATTCTTGAGAAAAAACAAGTTATTATTGGTTTTGAGCATACTTCTAACCTAGATGCAATCTTATCTATTGCTCTGTTTCAAATGTTAGACCTAAAAATTCATACTTTAATAAAGAAGGAACTTTTCAAAGGTCCAATGAAGCCTATTCTTGAGAAACTAGGTGGAATACCCGTAGATCGAAAAGCGAGTAAAGATATTGTCTCTCAAATGGTCGAAAAATTTCAAAGTCACGATACATTTAATCTAGTCATTGCACCTGAAGCAACACGAGCAAAAGATGGATCTGAACGCAGACCTATCCGTACTGGATTCTGGCATATTGCTAAAGCTGCTAATGTGCCAATCGTACTGATGTACGCAAATGCAAGAACAAAAAAAGGCGGTATTTTAGGCAAAATTTACCCTTCAGATTTGCAAAAGGATCTTGAAACAATTAAAGAACTCTATGCGCAATATGATATTGATGTAAAGATTAGCTAACCAATTTAGTCGCAAACTTCGAGTCTATTTTTTTAGCTAAATTTAGCCTCTCAAAGCGTGCTTAATTGGTTAACAAAACATAGGACAACAGTTTTCAAGAAAACCATGCCTATGATAATATTCTGGCACTTTTGCATTTTTTAATTTTTGGAGTTCACTTCCATGGCGGGTCATTCTAAATGGGCCAATATTAAGCATCGTAAAGCTAAACAAGATGCAAGTCGCGGTAAAGTTTTTACTAAATATATTCGTGAAATTGTGACTGCTGCCAGACTTGGTGGTGGAGATGCTGCTAGTAACCCTCGCCTTCGTGCTGTTGTCGAAAAAGCACTTTCTGTCAATATGACACGTGACACCATTAACCGTGCAATTCAACGCGGTGTGGGTGGTGAAGATAATGATGATTTAAAAGAAGTAACTTACGAAGGTTATGGCGTTGGTGGTGTTGCTGTTCTTATTGAAACAATGACAGATAACCTAAACCGTACAGTGCCAGATGTACGTCACTGTTTTAGTAAAACAAACGGTAATTTAGGAACTGCGGGTTCTGTATCTTATCTATTTACTAAGCGTGGTGAAATTACTTTTGAAGATGTCTCTTTAGAAGATAAAATCATGGAAGTTGCTCTAGAAGCTGGTGCAGAAGATATTGAAGTTTCAGAAGATGAAATTTTAGTCATTACTTCACCAGAAACTTTTGGTGATGTTCAAGATGCTCTTGCTGCTGCAGGCTTAAAATCTGATAACGCTGAAGTTGTAATGAGCCCTTCAACTAAAGCGGAAATTACAGATGTTGACCAAGCAAAACAAATTCTCAAAATGATCGATATGTTTGAAGATCTTGATGATGTACAAAACGTTTATACAAACGTTGAATTCTCAGATGAAGTTTTAGCTCAATTAGATGCTTAAACCAAACATTGAAATTAAAAAACGCACCGATTGGTGCGTTTTTTTATAGCTTATTTAATAAGTTATAACAGTTAAACACATTGTACTCTTTAATCACAAAGCTCGAATGTAGAGCGACGACATTGTCAATTTTACCAATCCGTCTTAATAAAATTTCGCTGTAGTCATCCATATTACGTGCGACCAATTCAAGAATAAAATCGGCACTTTGACCTGTAACTAAAAATGCATTTGTAACTTCAGGAATAGCTTCAATTTCAGAAAGGAATTTATCGAAGGTCTCGCTATCATGTTTACTTAAAGAGACTTGTAGCAAAATATGCAAGGTAAAACCCAATTTGCTAAAGTTAATTTCTCTTTTAAGCTGTCCCATGATATTAGCTTCAATTAAGTGCTTAATGCGGCGATGAACAGAGCTAACTGAAAGATTAATCCGTTCTGAGAGCTCATTCAAATTCAGGTCTTCATGAGACAAAATTTCCAGAATTTGTTTATCAAAACGGTCTAACTCCATTCTTTTCTCCAATCAGTACTCTTTATAAGTGAACAGTATATCCTAAAGCCAAGTCTACTTTAAAAATCAAACACGATTAAAAAAAGAATTAAGCTTTACTTCAATATGTTGACTCAAATCTGTGCCTGTTAACTGTGCAGTAGTATGACGTTTATAGCGCATTTGCAATGGTTTATAGCCTTATATCCTTTCAACTTTTCATTTAGCACATTAGTAAAACAATATATTATTTAACAATAATGAATATTTTTCAAATAAAATCAATTACTTTTCAGAATTTCTAAAAGTTGGCACTGTTTTTGATATGCAGATATTGGAAAAATTTTATATCCAATGTGGGGAATACCTGTGAAAAAAATCAAAACTTTAGTTCTTGCCATGAGTGCTGTTAGCCTAACAGGTATAATGGTGCCAGCCCATGCTGCTACTGATGCAGAAGTAGATGCTTTACGCAAAGAGGTCGGTGAATTAAAACAACTGGTTCAGCAACTATCGAGTCAGCAAAAAACCGCACTTGCAGCTAATACTCCAGCAGCTCCACAAACTGCAACTGTGGCAAATCCACCTGCTCCACAAGGCAAACCAGGATGGATGCAAATGCCTGATGGACAAACTCAAGTTAAGCTCTATGGAAACGTACGAGTAGATGCAACTTATGACTTTAAAGGTTCAAATGGAAGCATTTCAAATGCAGCCAATTACCCATTAAATAAAGATGATCCAAGACAAGATTCTTTAAATGTATCTGCTGCAACTACACGTATTGGCCTAGATATTCTTCGACCTACCCAATATGGTGATTTAACCGGAAAAATTGAAGCCGACTTTATGGGGGGGAATGGCGACAATGGCAGTGGAACTTTCCGTGTACGCCATGCTTATATGTCTTTAGGTAAATGGTTAGCAGGTCAAACGACTTCACCTTTCGTAAATACCGATACATCTCCAGAAACATTAGACTTTACAGGTGCAGTGGGCACAGGAACAACCCGTACCGTACAAGTCCGCTATACCCAGCCGATTGATGCGCAACAAAAAATCTTATTTGCTTTAGAAGGTGGCGATGTTGAAAAAGTAGGAAATGTTGCGGGTGGAAGCCGTTTCCCTGCTCTAACAACGCGTTATGATTTTAAAACTGCCGATAATAAAGGCTTATTACAACTTCATGGGCTTGCTCACGAAAACCGTGTCGCACCTAAAGATAGTTCATCTGAAGAAAAATTTGGTTGGGGTGTCGGCATAGGCGGAAAGTATGATATTACCCCTCAAGATAGTGTTATGGCGAATTACTATCATGTTAAAGGCGATGGTCGATATTTATCTTATAGCAACTCTGCTTATGCATATGACACAGTTAGTCAAGATATCAACTTAGGAGAATTTGATAGCGCTGTTATTGGCTATCAACGCAAATGGAATCCAATATTACGTTCTACTTTCGCAATTGGTGGAGTTCAGTATAAAGATGACAGCACATATGCCAATACTAATTTAAATAACACCAGCTATAACAAAGAAATTTATAATGCGCTGGTTAATTTAATCTGGAACCCAGTTAAGAATATTGACTTAGGTGCAGAATACACTTACGGCCAGCGTGAAACATTTGCAGGTGATAAAGGCGATTACTCACGTATAAATTTACTTGCTAAATATAATTTCTAAAAGCTAGATATAAAAAAAGAGCCTTTAAAGGCTCTTTTTTTATTGTCACAATTAATGCATTGCCTGAATTTTCTCTAAGAAAAGTTTAGCGCGCTCGTGACGAGCCTCTAAATTATCAAAAAATTCATTGGTTGGACAATCTTCAAGAATTTTCCCTTCATCCATGAAAATTAAACGGTTCGATACTCGTTTAGCAAAACCCATTTCATGAGTAACACACATCATGGTCATACCTTCATTTGCAAGTTGTACCATCACTTCAAGCACTTCTCCTACCATTTCAGGGTCGAGTGCCGAAGTAGGTTCATCAAACAACATACAGACTGGGTCCATAGATAACCCGCGAGCAATTGCAACACGTTGTTGTTGTCCACCAGAAAGTTGTCCTGGAAATTTATCTTTATGCGCAAGTAACCCAACTCGTTCCAGATACTTAAGTCCCTTTTCCCGAGCTTCAGCAACTGAGCGTTTTAATACCTTCACTTGAGCAATCGTTAAATTTTCCAAAACTGTCATGTGCGGAAAAAGTTCAAAGTGCTGAAACACCATTCCTACGCGAGAACGGAATTTTGCAAGATCAGTTTTTGGATCTTTTAATGAAACCCCATCAACAATAATGTCACCTTGCTGAAATGGTTCTAAAGCATTTACGGTTTTAATGAGCGTTGATTTTCCTGAACCAGATGGCCCGCAAACAACAACGACATCACCTTTTTCAATACTCGTCGTGCAATCTGTTAAAACCTGAAAATCACCATACCATTTAGAGATATGTTGGATGTCTATCATTGGCATTTAAAATCTCCAATTAGCGAATGATGGCAATTTTTTTCTGTAAGCGTTTGACTAATTGCGATAGCACAAACGAGCTACAGAAATACACCACAGCGACGATTAAGTAGAATGTTGCTTTTGTTTCAGGACCATAGGTATTAGCCAATGTATCTGCACGACCTAAGAAGTCTGGTGCACTAATCACATAGACTAATGACACATCCTGAAAGAGAATAATGGTTTGAGTAAGTAATACTGGGAGCATATTACGGAAGGCCTGCGGTAACACCACATAACGCATAGATTGACCATAGGTGAAACCTAAAGCGTAGCCTGCATTGACCTGACCTTTTGAAATAGACTGAATACCGGAACGTACAATTTCCGAGAAAAATGCAGCTTCAAAAATCGCAAAGGTCACAACACTCGAAAATAATGGCCCCCAATAAGTATCTGATTGAAACTCAAATATTTTCGGCAACAAAAAATAGAAAATAAAGATGACCTGAATTAATGGAATACCACGAAATAGATCGACATAGAACTTCGCAAAGTTACTTGCGATTGCGCTGTTAGATAAACGCATCATTGCCAATGGAGTTCCAATCAGGATCCCTCCCATCATCGCAAGTACCGTTACCGTAAGCGTGAAGATAAAACCTTCTTTGAGTGCAGCAATAACATCAGGATTATGTAATAGAGAAAAATCCATAATTATTTTCCTCCCGAACCTAAACCTGGTACAGCCATACGTTTTTCAATCCATGCCATCACAAATTTAATGGTGTAGGTAATGATTAAATAAACTGGTGTAGACAGAATAAGAATGATAATGTCCTGAGAAGTCTCTTCTCGCATGGTTTTGGTATAAGCGAAGAAGTTCAAAACACTTAACGCATATAGAACTGCTGAGTTCTTAAAAACGTTCATTGCTTCTGAAGTAATAGTTGGCCATACAGTGCGGTATGCAACCGGTAAAATCACATAACGATAACTTTGCGCCGTTGTAAAACCCATTGCAGAAGCTGCGAACTTTTGTCCGCGAGAAACTGTGTTAATCCCCGCTCTTACATGCTCAGAAACACGTGCTGCGGTATATAGTCCCAAAGCAAAAACACCAATAACAGCAGGATGATGATTTAGAAGGTTTTTCCACCATCCACCTGCTACAACGTCTCCACTTCCGGCACTTAAACTATCTGGTAAGAACTCTGGGAATACAAAAGCCCAGAAGAATAACTGTACAATTAAAGGAATATTACGGAATATTTCGACATAACAGTTGCCGATAAATGCAAGCGGTTTGTTGGGTAAAGTACGAATTACCCCGAGGAGAGAACCTAATAAAAATGCGATAAGAAAGGCTACAACAGCAGTCCATACCATAGTAAAGACACCAGAACCTAACATTTGTAACCATGTGGGCGCCTCAGAAAAAGCATTGTAGCTAGAGCTACCAATGACTTTACAAACTGATTCTGCCCATGCGGCTTTATCGACACCATATTCATTAGACTCCGCACAGAATATAGTCCAGTTTAGCGAGCCGACTGACATGTTTGCCCCTTAAATGAATATCTTAGAAAATAGACCACTTGTGCAAATGAGGTTTTACACTTGCACAAGTAAATTTAGGACAAAAGGAACGTGTTAGATCCCTGCATCTGTTGGGTGGGCTTTAAGCTTTTTGTAAGATGCACTTGGCTGCATATTTAAATTAGTATTTTTTGGTGGAATTGGAGATAAGAACCATTTCTTATATAAAGCGTCCATTTGACCAGTTTTCCATAAATTATTTACGGTACGGTCGGCAACTGCTTTAAATTTTGGATCATCTTTAGCAATCATGATGCCATAAGGTTCTGACGAAAGTACTGGCCCTACAATTGCGAATGCTTTTGGTGTAGATGACTTAGCAATTAGACCAGCTAAGATATTGTCATCCATTACAAATGCTGCGGCACGGCCAGATGCCATCATGGCAAATGAGTCAGAATGGTCTTTACCATAAATGTTTTGTACATTAAGTGACTGACCTTTTTCATTCATTTTAATGTACTTGTCAGATGTTGTACCTTGAGTCGTAACAACTGCTTTACCATTTAAATCAGCTAGACTTTTAATACCGGAGTTTGCTTTAACAGCCATGCGCACTTCTGTTGCATAGTAGTTCGTTGAAAAACCAACTTGTTGCTGACGCTGTTTAGAGTTTGTAGTCGTACCACATTCCATATCAATATTTCCTGCTAAAAGCTCAGGAATACGTGTTGATGAAGTGACTGCCTTGTATTCAACTTTTAAACCAGGCATTTTCAATTCTTTCTTAATATCATTTGCGAACTGGTTACAAATGTCGACTGCATAACCTACTGGTTTACCTCCAACAACGTATGAAATTGGGTCGGATGATTCTCGGTGACCAATAACGATTTTTCCAGTACTTTTGATTTTTGCTAATGTGTCTGCTGCCTGTATTTGAGAAGTAGCACCAACCGTACAAAGCATAATTGTTGAAACAATGAGAGAGGTTGCAGAACGTTTCATAAGAACTCCTTGATGATCATTCCTCTATTTGTCTACAGAATCATTCTTATAGAGAAATAGAGTGATTTATTATTAAATTGCAATTATCGAGCCAACTTTTCCAAGTAGGACTTCATCCATTTGCTTCACTTATTATTTATCTGTTTCGCAGAGTTAATACCTTTAAAACTGCTCACATGTTTCTTACTTTAATCTATATTTTAATCTTCTGTCTATTATTAAGCTCATCTAATTACACTTAAATGTGGCAATTTTTGATTACATTGTAAACACATGCACAATAAAGTGGCTTAATTTTTTCTAAAAACTGTTTTTAGAAAAACTATTTTATTAATAAAAAGAAAAATTAACTTTATTAGGCATTTAGACTAAAAGTCTAAGTTTGTAATTAAAAAACAAAACAAACCTCAAAATAATAAATAAAAATGTTTTAATAAAATTCATTTATAAAATTTATAGTCATGTTTTTTACAATTAAAATATTTCTACAAATATAAAAAAAGCCCGATTTATTTCGAGCTTTTTTAGAAAACCTATAGATTAAATGCCTCGCCAATCAACACGTGCATTTCTTTCTGTTTGATATATTCTTAAAACATATTGTCCAAGGGGCAAATCAAGTAAAGCTTTCTGATAATTGCTCCACTCTGGCGACACCTCTTCATCCTCTTCGGGTTCCCATGGTGTACCTTTTATTTCAAGTAAAGGTGCAAGCATAGAACATACTGAAATATCTGCGAGACTTAAGCGGTCTCCAACCATATAACGTGCTTGGTTTTCAATGAGGTACTGATTCAACTCATTTATAAGTTCATCCATACGCTCTTTTGACTGACTTACTAGCTCCTCTTCAAGTTTATAGTTCTTCTTTACTAAAGTTTTGAGGAAAGGTTTTGATATTTTTTCAAACTGGCGCAAGTAACCTTGTTCACCCATCATAATTTCTAGAGCATGGTCTCCGTGGGCTAAAGTATGAGCAAGTGCCCAACGACGTACATGTACACCAAGTTCATCTGCCAAGCTATCTATCTTGAGCGTTTGTTGTCGAAGTTGTTCATCACGGCGCAAAAGTACATGCTCTGGATAGGTATCATCCAGATAAAGTGCAATTTTAGTTGATTCAGCAATCCAACGTTGGTCATCTTTCAAAATTGGCAATAAATTTTGCCCAGTTTTGAGTTGTGCAAATGCACGATGGAAGCCTGGAATCAAATTATGTGCAACGTAATCAAGTTCTTTATGGTCTAACAACCAGCGAGCTTTTTCACAATAATGAGACAAAGGAAACTGATACAAAACCCGCATAAAATCTCCACGTTTATTTTTATTTGACTATTCGTACAAAAATCGTCTTAGGTAAATAGATACTTTAGAAGCTATTTTTAATGAAAACAATGGATATTGTGCTCATTTTTCACTGACAGTTAGGTCTATATTTTTTATATCTTTTTTTACCGTACTTATAGCTCTTTTTCATAATAAAACCACTTTAGTAATTTGCTTAGACAATAAATTTCATAATCAATTGATTTTTAATACATTTCCATATCTATATTTATTTATTAAAAATCAAAAAAAGTGCTTTGCATTTTTATTCATAAGCTGAGCATAAGTCCTCGTTTAGTGGAAAAATATTTCTTTTGTAAGGTAATGACAGCAATACAAGGTGTCATTATGTCTAATTCTCTATCTAAAACGACGGCATACGTCCAAGTCATTCAAAATGATCAACAAGCCATTAATGCTGCTTATCAAGTGGCTGATTTTGCTTTAGAGGGTCGTAATACACGTGATCAACAACGCCAACTTCCTTTTGAGCAAATCGAAAGCTTTAGTCAAAAAGGTTTAGGTGGAATTCGCATTGCAAAAAAATATGGCGGTGCTTTTGTGTCCAATAAAACTTTGGCTCAAGTCTTTCGTATTTTAAGTAAAGGCGATGCCAATGTTGGTCAAATTCCACAAAATCAAATTAGTCTGTTAAACCTCGTCGAGATCTTGGGCACAGAACAACAAAAACAATTTATTTTTTCAGAAATATTGGCAGGCAAACGTCTTGCTAATGGTGGACCAGAACGTAATACACATGACTCAAAAACGCTAAAAACCACGCTTACCATTGAAAACGGTAAATACATTTTAAACGGTGAAAAATTTTATTCGACTGGAACAAGTTTTGCGCATTGGCTCGCAATTAAAGCGGTTCATTCCGAAGGTCATGTTGTTTTAGTGATTGTTAAGTCGGATGCTCAAGGTATTGAAGTCATTAATGACTGGAATGGTTTTGGGCAACGTACGACAGCAAGTGGCACGGTTAAATTAAATCATGTTGAAGTTAATCCTGAGCTTATTTTTGACGAACGCTTATTGGCTCAAACTCCTACTTATCGCGGTGCCTATTCTCAGTTATTACAAGTAGCCATTGATGTTGGGATTGCGGAAGCTGCATTTGAAGATACGTTATCGACTATTCATAAAGCACGTCCAATTATTGATGCAAATGTTGAAAAAGCCAGCTTTGAACATTACACCCTGCAAGAAGTAGGTAAGTTAAATATTTTACTCGACGCTGCAATTTTACTACTTGATGAAGCTGCTGAATATTTAGATGAACTTGACCAACTTGAAAATGTGACTGACGAACAGGTAGCAAAAGCTTCAATTTTGGTTGCTGAAGCAAAAGTCTATGCCAATGATGCGGCTCTACAAATTTCAGAAAAATTGCTGGAGCTGGGTGGTAGTCGTTCAAGCTTAAGCCAACATAATTTAGATCAACATTGGCGAAATGCCCGTGTACATACCTTACACGACCCTGTTCGCTGGAAATTACATGCCATTGGCAATTATTACCTTAATGGTCATTTCCCTGCCCGCCATGCTTGGATTTAAGGAGAAATTGTCATGACTTCATATCAATCGGTTCAAACCAAACAAACATCGGCATCTGGTCAAGCGCACATTATTCAAAATGATGCTGAAGCATTAGAAGTTGCCAAACAGTTTGCTGAGCAATTTAAAAAAACCGCAGTTGAGCGAGACGCTAAACGAATTTTACCGTATACCGAAATCGATGCTTTGAGCCAATCTGGTCTTTGGGCAATTACAGTGCCAAAGCAATATGGCGGTGCCGAAGTTTCAAGCCATACCGTTGCTAAAGTGATTGCGCTTTTAAGCGGTGCAGATGGTTCGATCGGACAAATTCCACAAAATCATTTTTATGCTTTAGAAGTATTGCGCAATACAGGTACAGAAGCTCAAAAACAACGTTTGTATGGCGAAGTGTTAAATGGCACTCGCTTTGGTAATGCACTTGCTGAGTTTAAAACTAAAACTTCAACCCATAAACAAACCAATATCCGTCCTCACGAAAATGGGTATTTGATTCAGGGTGAAAAGTTTTACTGCACAGGAAGTTTATTTGCTCACCGAATTCCAACCTTAGTTTTAGATGATGCAGGCCGAGAATATTTAGCCTTTGTAAAAAGTGGTTCACAAGGATTAAAACTTGTTGATGACTGGTCTGGTTTTGGTCAGAAAACCACAGGTAGCGGCACGGTTAAATTTGATCAGGTTTTTGTCGATGCAGATGATGTTATCCCTTTTGATACTGCATTTTTACAACCAACCTTAGTGGGCCCTTTTGCACAAATTATGCATGCATCAATTGAGGTAGGCATTGCACGTGCAGCCTTTGAAGAAAGTTTGCAAAGAGTGCATCAAGCACGCCCATGGATTGATTCAAATGTAGAAACTGCAAATCAAGATCCTTTGACGATTTATGAGCTAGGACGCATTGCTGTTGATGTACGAGCAAGTGAAGTGTTATTAAAACAGGCAGCTCAATCAATTGATGCCGCAAAAATTGAAACCACACCTGAAAGTATTGCAAAAGCTTCAATTGATGTGGCCAAAGTACGTGCTCATAGTAGCGATATCGCACTCAAAGCATCTTCTAAGCTGATAGAACTTGCAGGAAGCCGTGGTAGTCAGTCACAGGATGGTCTAGACCGTTTCTGGCGCAATGCGCGCGTACATACCTTACATGATGCTGCACGATGGAAATATTACTTTATTGGAAACTATGTTCTTAACGGTGTTCTACCGCCTCGTCGGGGGACATTGTAATGGCAGATCTTAAAGCGAAAGAAATTTTACTCAATGCATTTGATATGAACTGTGTTGGGCATATTAATCATGGCTTATGGACACATCCACGTGATGAATCACATCGTTTTAATGAACTGAGCTACTGGACAGAACAAGCCAAAACATTAGAAAGTGGTTTATTTGATGGTTTGTTTATTGCAGACATTACAGGTGTGTATGACGTCTATCAAAATGGTATTGATCTGACTTTAAAAGAGTCCATTCAGCTTCCTAGCCATGACCCATCTACACTCATTTCAGCTATGGCGGCAGTCACTCAAAACCTAAGTTTTGGAGTCACTGTGAACTTAAGCTATGAGCATCCATATCAATTTGCCCGACGCTTTGCGAGTCTCGACCATTTAACTCAAGGTCGTATTGGCTGGAATATTGTGACAGGTTATCTAGACAGTGCCGAACGCTTAATTGGTCAAAAAGGTTTAAAAGACCACGATGCTCGCTATGAACAAGCCGAAGAATTTTTAGAGCTTTGCTATAAATATTGGGAAGGATCTTGGGAAAACGACGCCGTTAAAAAAGATAAAGTACAGCGTGTTTTTACAGATCCATCTAAAGTTCACACTATTCACCACCACGGAAAATATTACCAAAGTGAAGGTGTATTTCAGGTGTCTCCTTCTGTGCAACGCACCCCGACACTGTTTCAAGCAGGTGCTTCACCAAAAGGCATGCAATTTGCGACTCGTCATGCTGAGTGTGTATTTATTGGCGGTGACAAACCCGAAAAAATACGCGAACAAGTGAAAAAGATTCGTGCTCTTGCAGAACAGCAAGGCCGTTCAGCGGATGACATTAAAGTCTTTGTCGGTATAACCGTTGTTGTGGCCGAAACACATGATCTCGCTGTACAAAAACTTAATGAATATCGTCAGTATGCAAGTCCTGAAGCAGGCCTCGCGCATTATGCGAGTTCAACAGGCATCGACTTAAGTAAATTTGCCGACGATGAAGCGATTCCTTACCAAAAAAGTAACAGCATTGTTTCGATTACCGAAAAATTTAAAGAACAGCAAATCACAAAAAATGACTTAAAAGCTCAACATGTTTTAGGTGGCCGTTATCCCCTCATCGTGGGTAGTGGCGAAGAAGTTGCTGAATACTTAATTCATCTTTTAGATGAGACCGATATTGATGGTTTTAATTTGACACGTACAGTTGCACCTGAGTCTCACCATGACTTTATTCGCTTGGTTATTCCTGAACTACAGCAACGTGGTCGCTATAAAACTGCATATAAAGCAGGTTCACTACGGAACAAAATTTTTAATCGGGGTGATCAATTACCAGAACAACACCCTGTTCAAGCGTTCCGATGTAGTCCCTATAACAACAGCAAAAACTTAACAACAATTGAAGAAATAACTGCTTAAATTTGGAGATAGACATGGCTCAAACAGCCTCTAAAAAATGGCTAGGCGTAGGCCTAGTCGTTGTAGTCCTTTTTGTTGCTTTATTCTTATGGAATAAACATCGTCAAAGTGGCTCAAATGAACTTGTGATTGGTATTAGTCCACCATTTGCAAAACCTTTACAAGCTGCTGCCGATGAAGCAAAAAAACAAGGTTTAAATGTAAAACTGGTCGAATTTTCTGACTGGAATACCCCAAACATTACCTTAAATCATGGGGATATTGATGCGAACTTTTTCCAGCATCAACCTTTCTTAGACAATGCAATTAAAGAAACTGGCTTTAAATTAAAGGCATTTGCAGTAGGTGCAGCATCACATGTGGGACTTTACTCAAAGAAATATAAAAGCCTTGATGAATTGCCACAAAACGCACGTGTAGTCATTCCAAATGATCCAGTGAATCAAGGTCGTGCCCTACTCCTTTTACAACAAGCTAAATTAATTACGCTTAAAGATTCAAACAACCATTTATCTGCACTCAAAGATGTTGTTTCAAATCCTAAAAACTTGCAATTCATTGAGGTTGAAGGGCCACAGACTGCCCGTGCGATTGATGATGTTGACTTGGCTTTTGGCTATCCACATTACTTACGCTTAGCAAAAACAGCTGACCCTAATAGTGCGCTTTTACTTGATGACAATACCAATAAGCGTTATGCCATTTTGTTTGTAGTGCGTGATGACTATCAAGATAAGGGAGACAAATTAAAGAAATTTGTTGAGATCTATCAAAACTCGCCAAAAGTTAAAGCTGTGTTAGACGCTGAAATTGGGCCAAAACTTTGGTTCCCTGGCTGGAAGTAATAACGGAAAGATTATGGCGATTCAGTTCAAACAGCATAAGCCTTGGTTACTCGGAATTACGATTTTAATCGTAGTTCTGGGCCTCGTCGATTACCGTTATATTAAAAATAAACAAGTCGACGATGTTTTAACGATTGGCATTAGCCCGCCTTATGCTGAGCTATTACAAAGCGTTGCCAATGAAGTAGAAAAGCAAGGCATTCATGTCAAACTTGTTGAATTTTCTGATTGGCGAGCACCAAACGTTGCCGTACAAAACGGTGATATTGATGCAAACTTTTTCCAGCAAAGCGTATTTCTACGTAATGCTGTTAAAGAAACGGGCTATGACTTACATGCATATGGTGTGGGCTCAGGAAGTCATGTCGGTTTATATTCAAAAAAATATAAATCACTTGAAGAATTACCTTCAAAAGCACGTGTAGCTATTCCAAATGATCCAGTCAATTTAGCTCGTGCTTTAATTTTATTGCACCGTGCAGGTTTAATTCAGCTTAAAGACATAAATAATGAACTTTCAACAACCCAAGAGATTATAGCTAATCCTAAACAACTAAGCTTTGTTGAAGTTGAAGGCCCTCAAACCGCACATGCATATAACGATGTCGATTTAATTTTCGGCTTCCCTCACTACTTAAAAATGGCAAAGGTAACCGACCCACATAGCGCATTATTTTTAGATCCAATCGATAAAAAATATGCAATTTTGTTTGTGACCCGTCGTGATTACCAAGACAAAAACCAAAAACTTGCAACCTTTGTTAAAGCATTCCAGAACTCAAAACAAGCACAAGACATTCTGGATAAAGACTTTGGCCAAGGTATGTGGTTTCAAGGCTGGAAATAAGGAGAATGACAATGGTGAGTTTTGGATCACAAGTTGATTTTTCTCTACCTCATATCAAAATTCGTGGCTTAAATAAGTTTTACCAATCGCAGGGTCAAAAACTGCATGCTTTAAAAGAGATTAACCTTGATATTCCTCAAGGTAAGATTTTAGGCATTATTGGTAAAAGTGGTGCAGGAAAATCTTCCCTACTCCGCACGTTAAATGGCTTAGAACAAGTAAATACAGGCAGCATTCATATTCATCAACAAAACATTGCTGAATTGAGTCATGCTGAACTCATTCAAACCCGTCAACGAATTGGAATGATTTTTCAACATTTCAATTTGATGTCTGCAAAAACGGTCTGGGAAAATGTGGCATTGCCCTTAAAAGTTTCCAATTACAACAAAGCAGATATCGATGAGCGTGTAAATGAAGTTCTGGCACTCGTAGGTCTTGCAGATAAGTCTGGTCATTATCCATCACAACTTTCGGGCGGACAAAAGCAACGTGTCGGTATCGCACGTGCACTTGTCCATCATCCTGAAATTTTACTGTGTGATGAAGCCACCTCAGCACTTGACCCAGAAAGTACCGCTACTATTTTGGCTTTACTTAAAAAGATTAATCAGGAACTTGGTCTAACGATTGTACTCATCACACACGAAATGCAGGTCATTCGAGAAATTTGTGATCAAGTTGTGGTGATTGACCAAGGTGAAATTGTAGAGGCTGGGCAAGTCTGGTCTGTATTTTCACGACCAGAGCAACAAATTACTCAAGAATTGTTAAACCTTGAGCAGATCACTCTGCCTTTTGAAATCAGTCCTCTACCCGATGAAGATTCAACTCATATTATTGTAAAACTGAAATATGAAGCTGAAGCGCATCAAGTACCCGATATACAAGAGCTACTTGCCAGATTTAAAGCACCCGTCAATTTATATCAAAGTCAGGTCGATACCATTCAAGGGCACATTATTGGTTCTCTTTTAGTCGGTATTCCTAACGTAGAAATTGATCTTTCATCTATACGACAAGACGCATCAACTGCAATTGCACAATTTGAGGTACTTGGCTATGCACGACCAGCTCATTGATTTATTAATTACTGGAACTGTAGATACCTTGCTCATGGTAGGTGCATCTGCATTTATTGCTTTTTTAATTGGCTTACCTATTGCTGTTGTTTTAGTCAGTACTTCTGAGCACGGCATTCACCCCTCTCAAAAGATTAATCAGGCTTTGGGTTGGGTCATTAACATTACTCGTTCTGTGCCCTTTCTAATTTTAATGGTCGCTCTGATTCCACTTACTCGCTGGATTGTGGGTACAAGTTATGGCGTTTGGGCAGCTGTTGTTCCCTTAACTATTGCGGCGATTCCCTTCTTTGCCCGTATTGCAGAAGTCAGCTTACGTGAAGTCGATCAAGGCTTAATTGAAGCAGCACAAGCCATGGGTTGTAACCGTAAACAAATTATTTGGCATGTACTTTTACCCGAGGCTTTACCGGGTATTGTGGCAGGCTTTACCGTGACTATTGTGACTATGATTAACTCATCAGCAATTGCAGGTGCTATTGGTGCAGGTGGCTTAGGAGACATCGCATATCGTTATGGTTATCAACGTTTTGATATGCAAATTATGTTAGCTGTAATTTTAGTGCTCATTATTTTAGTCATGCTGGTACAAGCGAGTGGTGATGCATTAGCCCAGCAACTTGATAAACGTAAAGTTTAAAAGCAATACAACCCCGCTCTAGCCATGACTTTGTCATGGCTTTCATGTAAAATCAGCGACAATTTTTAATTTACACATTTGTGAGTGGTTTTCATGGGTTTTAATTGCGGTATTGTTGGTCTGCCAAACGTAGGGAAATCTACCCTTTTCAATGCATTAACGAAAGCAGCGATTGCAGCGGAAAACTTCCCTTTCTGTACCATTGAACCAAACACAGGTATTGTTCCTGTACCAGATCCACGTTTAGACAAACTTGCTGCGATTGTTAAACCACAGCGTATTTTGCCAACTACAATGGAATTTGTGGACATTGCAGGTCTTGTTGCTGGTGCATCAAAAGGTGAAGGCTTGGGTAACCAGTTCCTTGCTAACATCCGTGAAACTGATGCGATTGCTCATGTTGTACGTTGTTTCGAAGACGAAAATGTAATTCACGTAAATGGTAAAATTGATCCATTAGACGACATCGCAACCATCAATACTGAACTTGCGCTTGCCGATCTTGAAACTGTTGCTAAAGCAATTTTACGTTTAACTAAAGTTGCTAAAGGCGGTGACAAAGAAGCTGTAGCAACTAAAGCAGTTTTAGAAAAAATCCAACCTTTACTTGATGAAGGTAAACCAGCTCGCGCAGCTGATTTGTCTGATGACGAACGTAAATTAGTTCGTGGTTTTGGTTTAATGACTTTAAAACCAACCATGTATATTGCAAACGTTGCAGAAGATGGTTTTGAAAACAACCCACACTTAGACGCAGTTAAAAAACTTGCGGCTGAAGAAAACGCTATCGTTGTTCCTCTTTGCAACCAGATTGAAGCTGAAATTTCATTATTAGAAGATGAAGATCGTGCTGAATTCTTAGAAGCAATGGGTATGGAAGAACCAGGCTTAAACGTGGTTATTCGTGCTGGTTATGCGCTTTTAGGTTTACAAACTTATTTCACTGCTGGTGTACAAGAAGTACGTGCTTGGACAGTAAAAGTTGGTGCAACCGCTCCTCAAGCAGCTGGTGTGATTCATACCGACTTCGAAAAAGGCTTTATCCGTGCTGAAGTTGTTGCATACGATGACTTTGTACAATACAACGGTGAGAACGGCGCTAAAGAAGCTGGTAAATGGCGTTTAGAAGGTAAAACTTACGTTGTTCAAGACGGCGATGTAATGCACTTCCGTTTTAACGTATAAGTTAAAGCTAAAAAAAGCCCCAACATATTGGGGCTTTTTTATTATGAATGACTTAAATCCATCGTCTCTCGTTTACTACGAGCTTCATGTAAAATACGCGCATGCAAAGGCTTTCTAAAACCCAGCATAAATATAAATTCTGCCAATACAAATAACGGTCCTATCGCAAGTCCAATCACATCATCAACAAAGGCAGGTTTTTTCTTTTCGAAATAATGTCCAACAAACTGAAATACCCAACCCACTACAAAGAAACCAATACTTGCCGCTAACCATTGTCCTAAAGAAAGCTCGGCAATTTGGCTTGCCAATGGATACACAGCGACTAAAATAATCAGCATGAGTAAACCAAATACTTTATCTAAAATGAAGTAATAGATCGTACTAACTGCAATCAACATTACAGCTAAAGTCAGTTTAAAACTGCCAATATCCACTCCAGCTCTCGCAGTTAAACATAAAATTGAAAATACAATAAGTGGAATACCAACAAAATGCGTCAAAATATTTTGATGGTTTAAATGATAAGCCGCATATTTGCTAAGCTGTTGCTCCAGATTTGTCATGAGTGATTCCCTATTCATCTATATATAGTCATACTGTACAAATAAGGAAAACTTAAAGTTGTCAGCTATTTGACAAAGTAATGATTTTTTCATGGATGGGCTGATATTGGATCTTATTTATATTAATCGACTAAGAGAAAATACATGGTTTAGTTTGCTTCCAGAAGCATTCCAAAATTTTATTTTAGAACATGGTAAGCAAATTACTTTTGAAAAAAATAGTTATGTGTTCCGCGCTCAAGATATCTTTGATGGCATTTATACTGTGCTTGAAGGCTCAATTAGCTTGGGTTATGTCGATGTAAATGGTAATGAAGCTCTTTCTGCAATTGCTGAGCCAATTATGTGGTTTGGAGAAATATCTCTGATTGACCATGAACCGCGTTCACATGATGCCATTGCCTTGAAAAAAAGTACGGTTTTACAGATTCCTGCGAAACCATTAAATCAATTACTCAAAGATAATCCATATTATTGGTACTACTTTGCTCGTTTAACCAGTCAAAAACTCAGATATGTTTTTTTAGAACAGATTGCTATACAAACACGCAGTATTTCTCAAAGACTTGCTCAACGTCTTTTGTTTATTTTGGAAGGTTATGGTAATCACATTATTATACAAGAAAGACAAATTCATATTTCTCAAGAACAATTAGCAAATATGCTCACTACCTCAAGACAGACTGTTAATCATGAGTTAAACTTATTGGAAAAGCAGAATATTATTAAAATTGCGTTCAGAAAAATTGAAATTTTAGACATAGAAAAGTTAAATTTAATCGCAAAATCTACTAGTTAAATAGATTAAAAAAATCTATATAATAAAAACTTAAAATTAAATTAAAAAATTAGATAACACTGCAAAATAAAACATTGTTCAAACTCTATTTCACAAAATAAATATTCCAAAACAGAATTTTTCATCTTACACTCGAACTGAGCAATAATACTCAACAAGGCGCTGATTAACATGAAAAAATTATCAACAATTCTTACAGCTGGCGTATTGGCAATGTTAAGTGTTTCGGCATTTGCATGTCCAAAAGGAACTCAACTCCAAGGAGGAACTGGACCACATCATAAAGGCGGTAAATGTGTTGCTATGAGCGGCAAAACGACTGCTAAAAAAGAAGCTAAGAAAGATATGAATGAGAAGAAACATGCTGCTATGACTAGCGCGACTAACGCTAAACAAGAAGCAAATCAAGCTACTCATCAAATGAAACAAGATGCTGTAAAAACTGCAAACACTGCTAAGAAACCATAATTAATATTAATTTATGTGTTTAAAAAGCGAGATTCTAAATCTCGCTTTTTTTATTATTACCATTATTTCGGAGATGTATTTCCTAAATTTGGGTTATCAATTGCTTCCTTACACTGCTGTTTATCACGTTCGTAGTCTGTTTGTTTTTGAGCAACTGTTTTTTCATTTTCCAGTGTTTCTCGTGCCCATACATCTAGACTAGTTAAGGCTTTTCGGCAAAGTGCATATTTTCCTTCAGTTACCGAATCTGTCATTTTTACATTAATACGCCAGTCCGTACTCAGCTGACGTAGTGGTTTGCGAACATTATCATTTATCTGATTAAGCTGTTTCCCATAAACTAAAGGGTCAACAGAGTTAATTAATGTCCATGCCTTTTTCGCATAGACTGTTGCATCATTGGTTAATTTCGGCGCTGGTTTAATTTCAACTTTTTTATCTGGGTTATGTCCATTATCACAACCCTGCAATATAAATGCGCTTGCACTCAGGATGGCGATATAAACTAAATGAGTCTTTGATTTGAACATATCAAACTGCCGAATTAAACATTTCGGCACTATGCTATTAAATTCGGCTACAATACTCAATCTTTCAAGTTTTTATAATTGTTTTACAGCCAAGGTGTATCGTGTCAAATCAACAACAGATGGCTGCTCAAAAAGCAACTTTTTTGCAAGGTGCCAAAGATAGCCAAGCCATCGTACTCACCTATTTACCTGTTTCTTTTGCCTTTGGCGTTTCTGCATCTCAATTTGGTTTCAGTCCTTGGGAAGCATTTTTTCTTTCTTGTTCAATGTATGCTGGTGCAAGCCAATTTCTTGTGGTTGCACTTTTGGCTAGTGGTTCATCTATTTGGTTAACAGCGCTAACAGTCATTGCACTAGATATTCGCCATGTACTCTATGGTCCAGCACTGTATAACTTAATTCCCAACAAATTAAATCTAAAAAAGACGGCTGTTTGGGCTTGGGGACTTACAGATGAAGTTTTTGCCAGTGGAATGATTCAACTTTCGCAACGTAAACAGCAGTGGTCTGAATCTTGGATGTTAGGCTTAAGTCTATTCAGCTGGATGTCTTGGGCAACTGGTTCATTGTTAGGTGGTTTATTTGCAGATCAAGTCGCACATCTTCCAAAATTTTTACAAGCAGCTTTAGACTTTTTACTACCCGCTTTATTTTTAAGCTTTTTGCTGGCAGCCTTTGAGCGCAAACATACTTTAGTCGTTGCAGTATCTTTGGTCGTTTCAGCCTTGGCATGTTATTGGATTAACTTATCAGCAGCTATTTTTATTGGTATTTTTTCAGGCATTTTAGCTGGTTTGTTTAAACACTATGTGCTGAAACAGCATGAAGAGGTTGAAGCCTAATATGAACTTAGAAATTATATTGGTCGGTATTATTGTCGGTATTGCTAATTTTGCTTCACGTTTTGGCCCGTTCTTCGTTATACAAAAACTACAAGGTACTCATCAGAAACGTGGCTCTGTCTGGATAAAAATTGCTTTAGGGAGTATTGGTATCTCTGCCATTAGCGCGATGCTTGTAGTTGCAACTCTGCCCCCTTTACTTGAAACTCCCAACAAGAGCTTCGCAATGTTTATGGGTTTTATAGTTTTAGCAGCTCTTTATTTTAAATTTAAGAAAATTGTTCCAGCGACTTTAACTGCTGCACTCGTTTATGGTTTGATCTACACATATTTACCTTTATAAATAGATAAACTGATCATCCTTATATAATATATAAAGGCTAGAAGTGATTAATAGTAATAGCTTCTAGCATGAAAACTCATTTTTTAAATTTATTAAAAGATAACACCATCTAGCGATTAGAGATAAAAATGTCACAAGTTAAAATTTATGCAAATGAACAAACCATCATGCAGTATCGAGAATTGCTTTCTCATGCTATTCATCAGGCTCTTATTGAAGAGTTGAAATATCCTGTCGAGAAAAGATTTCAACGCTTTATGAGTCTAAAACCAGAAAACTTTATCTATCCTTCAGATCGAAGCCAACACTACATCATTATTGAACTTTCAATGTTTGCTGGCAGAAGTACTGAAGCGAAGAAAAGACTCATTCAAACTTTATTTCGTAATATTGAACAGTATTGCAAAATTGCCCCACAAGATATTGAAATCACTATTTTTGAAACACCTAAAGAGAATTGGGGCATCCGTGGTCAAAATGCAGATGAAATGCATCTAAACTATCAGGTTAACGTTTAAAAATTATCTGCATCATTGTCTGACAAAATTCATTTTTTTATGTGTGATAAGGCTTAACTCCACCATAAGTTCTGCTATGCTTAAAAAAATAATTTTGTCAGGATGATTCGCATGAGCGTGACACTCGGTACCCCACTTCAATCTTCTGCATTTAAAGTTTTATTGTTAGGTTCAGGAGAGCTTGGTAAAGAAGTTGTAATTTCCTTACAACGCCTTGGTGTTGAAGTACATGCAGCCGACCGTTATGATCACGCACCAGCTATGCAAGTTGCACATTTTTCTTATGTGTTAAACATGGCTGATCCAACTCAATTAAAACAACTCATTGAAAAAGTTAAACCGAATTTAATTGTTCCAGAAATTGAAGCAATTGCAACCGAGGTTTTGCTTGCAATTGAAGCAAATCAAACCGCTACTGTCATTCCTTCTGCTAAAGCAGTAAATCTGACCATGAACCGTGAAGGTATTCGCCGTCTTGCGGCTGAAGAGCTTGGTTTGCCTACTTCCGCTTATCGCTTTGCTGACTCTTTAGAAAGCTTCCGTGCTGCTTGTGATGACATTGGTTATCCTAATTTTGTAAAACCAGTCATGTCTTCTTCTGGCAAAGGCCAGTCTCGTGTAAAAAGTTTTGATGAAGTTGATGCGGCTTGGGAATATGCGATGCAAGGTGGCCGTGTTAACCAAGGCACAGTCATTATTGAATCTCAAATTGATTTTGATTTTGAAATTACGTTACTCACGGTGCGTGCTAAAAACCCTGAAACTGGTGAAATTGAAACTCACTACTGTGACCCGATTGGTCACCGTCAAGATGCAGGTGATTATGTAGAAAGCTGGCAGCCTCAACCCATGACTCCTGCAGCCCTTGAAGAAGCAAAACGTATTGCAAATAAAGTGACAACAGCACTTGGTGGCTGTGGTATTTTTGGTGTAGAACTATTTATTAAAGGTGACAAAGTTTGGTTCAGTGAAGTCTCACCTCGCCCACACGATACTGGTCTTGTGACTTTAGCATCTCAGTATCAAAGTGAATTTGAATTACATGCACGTGCAATCTTAGGTTTACCTGTAAACACAGCACGCCACAGTGTTGCTGCAAGTGCCGTAATTTATGCTGGAGTAGATGCCAACAATTTAAGTTATAGCAATCTGAATGTAGCTTTAGCTCATCCAGACACAGACTTACGTTTGTTTGGTAAACCAGAAGGCTTCAAACGACGTCGCATGGGTGTTGCAACTGCTCGTGCTGAAAATACTGATCTTGCCCGTACTTTAGCGAAAGAAACCGCTGATCAAGTAATCGTTCAAACAAACTCTTAATTTTTATTTATTGGTAGACCCATTTTCATGATCAATACATCGCCACTGTTGAACTACGTCTCAAGTCATCATGATATTAAAGCCATTAATCAATGGCGAACGGATGTAGAAAAGCAGTTGCAGGATTCATATGAAAATGGGCAATCTATTCGCGACATCATTAAAGCACGTTCAGATTTAGTTGATGAAGCGCTGATCTTTTTATGGAAACATGCTGAACTGGATCAGACAGGTCTAGGCCTTTTCGCTGTAGGTGGTTATGGACGCCGTGAAATGTTGCCCTATTCTGACGTCGATATCATGATTTTGTCAGAACATGAAATTACTGAAGAAAATGAAAAGCGAATTTCTACCTTTATTTCTTCATTATGGGATGTCGGAAACTTTAAACCTGGTATTAGTGTTCGAACTATTCAAAGCTGTGTTGAGCAGGCCGCTACTGATTTAACAGTTGCAACCACACTCATTGAAGCCCGTTTAATTACCGGTAATACTCAGCTTGCAAAATGGCCTCGTCGTATTGTCTCTCAGACTTGGACAGATAAAACCTTTTATGACGCGAAAATGGCAGAACAAGCCAAACGCTACCATCAACATAACAACACAGAAAGTAACTTAGAGCCTGATATAAAAAATGCTCCGGGTGGTATTCGTGATATTAATCAGATCGGTTGGATTGCTAAACGTCATTTCCGCGTAAACCGTATCTATGATTTAGTACATTTAGGATTCATTTCAGAATTTGAATTAGCCGTTCTAGAAGAAGCTGAAAGTTTCCTTTGGGAAATTCGTCACCATTTGCACCGCTTAGCCAAACGTGATGAAAACCGTCTACTCTTTGACCACCAAAGGGAAATTGCAGCAAAGTTTGGATATGTGCGTCAAGAAGGCCAACCTGTCAATTATGGTGTTGAGCAGTTCATGAAGCGCTACTACCGTACTGCACAACAGGTTTCGACACTCAATGAAATGTTACTCGCGTATTTTAGTGAGTCTGTCATCACACCTCGACTCCCCAACTACGAACGCAAAATTGAAGTGATTAATGATCATTTTAAAATTGTCGATAACAAACTTGCCGTACAACATCATAAAATATTTGCAGAACATCCAAGCGCTATTTTAGAGTTGTTCTATATTTTAGCGAATCGACCAGATATCGAAGGTATTCGTGCTCGTACTTTGCGTTTACTGATTCTTGCAGCGAAAAGAATTAACCAAAGTTACCGTAATAACCCAGAAAACCAAGCGCTGTTTATGTCAATTATTCGCTCACCGTATCGCCTATACGATACATTGGTTGCGATGAAGCGTTATGGTGTTTTAGGAAACTATATTCCCGCTTTTGGGCAAATTATGGGGCTTATGCAATATGACCTGTTCCATATCTATACAGTCGATGCCCACACATTATTATTACTACGTAACTTAAACCGATTTAGAGAACCTGAATTCGCTAAAGAGTTCCCTGTGGTCAGTTCAGTTTTTCAGCGTCTTGCTCGCCAAGATATCGTCTTTATAGCGGCATTATTCCATGACATCGCCAAAGGTCGTGGTGGTGACCATAGTGAACTTGGTGCCGAAGATGCGATTGAGTTTGGCCGTGCACACGGATTTACAGAGCGTGAATGTAAATTAATCGCATGGCTTATTCAAAACCATTTACTTATGTCTTTGACAGCGCAGAAAAAAGATATTTCTGATCCTGATGTCGTAAAAGATTTTGCAGAAAAACTTGGCGATATGGAACATCTCGATTATCTGTACACTTTAACGGTGGCGGATATTAATGCGACAAATCCAAAACTTTGGAACACATGGCGCGCATCCCTCATGCGTCAACTTTATACGCATGCTCGTGATGTAATTCGTACTGGCTTAGGCCGCCCTGTTGACTACCAAATGCTGATTGAAGATACCAAATTTGCAGCAAGTGAATTACTGGTAAATAATTTCGCATTGGCAGATGTCGAAAAGGTATGGCAAGAACTTGGTGATGAATACTTCATTAAAGAATCTGCCGATGAAATTGCATGGCATACACAAGCAATTTTAAAACATGGTGATAATCCTGAACCATTAGTACTTTTACGTGCTCATCGTAAAGCTGCCCAAGATGCCGTTCAAATCTTTATTTATACACGTGATCAGCCAAACCTGTTTGCGACTACAGTTGCAGTGTTAGATCGCATGAATTTAGACGTTCAAGATGCAAAAATTATCACAGCAATTACTGCATTTAGTTTAGATACCTATGTTGTACTTGATCGTTTTGGTACATTGCTGACTGATCCTGAACGTGAAGAAACCGTTAAAACTGCATTGGTGAAGGCACTGAGCCAACCGGATCAATATCCGGGACTCATGCAACGCCGTATCCCGCGCCAATTGCGTCACTTTGATATTGAAAATACAGTCGACGTAACATTAAATGAAGCTTTACAGCAGAACATGGTCGAAATTTCAACACTTGACCATCCTGGCCTACTTGCACGTGTAGGTGGTTTATTTATGATGCAAGGTTTAGACATCCATTCAGCTCGAATTGCAACTTTAGGTGAACGTGCAGAAGATATTTTCTTTGTCACCAAAAAAGATGGAAAACCGCTAAATCATGAAGAGGTCAAACTCTTCTCGGAAAAACTGAAAGCTGCATTAGATGAAGCATCTAATCAAATTTGTCAGCACTGAAACTCAACTACTTGGTAACTGTTTAATGAACTCTAGCTTGTCGTTATTACATCCGTATCCGTTTGAAAAGTTAAACCAGCTTTTTAAGGATACTACTCCTGCTAATCTCCCATTGATTCCTCTATCAATTGGTGAACCTAAGCACCCAGCACCAGAGTTTGTTAAACAGGCTATTATTGATAACTTCAACCATCTATCAACTTATCCAAACAGCAAAGGCTTACCTGAACTTCGTCAAAGCATTGCAAACTGGTTGACTCAGCGTTTTAAACTTAACAGCATTAGTGCTGAAAACCACATTTTACCAGTGTCTGGTACACGTGAAGGGATTTTCTCTTTTGTTCAAGCTTTGATTAATCGTGAAGATGCACCATATGTGGTAATGCCTAACCCGTTTTATCAAATTTATGAAGGTGCAGCGTTACTTGCAGGTGCAAAGCCATATTTCATTAATTGCACAGAAGAAAACGGTTACTTAGGCGATTTTGATGCTGTGCCAGCCGAAGTGTGGGAAAAGACAGCCCTTCTTTTTGTATGTACTCCGGGTAATCCAACAGGTACAGTGCTTTCTAAAGAGCAATTTAAAAAGCTGATTGCTTTATCGGATCAATATAATTTTGTGATTGCTTCTGATGAATGCTACTCAGAACTTTGGTTCGACCAAGCGCCTACAGGTTTATTAGAAGTTTGTGCTGAACTGGGACGAGATGACTACAAAAACTGTATCGTATTCCACTCACTTTCAAAGCGTTCTAACTTACCCGGTCTACGTTCAGGTTTTGTAGCTGGTGATGCTGATTTATTAAAACCATATTTGCAATATCGTACCTATCACGGTGCGGCAATGCCAGTACAACACCAGCTTGCTTCAATTGCAGCATGGAATGATGAAGACCATGTTGAAGAAAACCGTAAACAGTATCGTGCAAAATTTGACTTATTCCAATCTGAGCTAGGTCATTTACTACCATTACAAAAACCAGATGCAGGTTTCTATTATTGGTTAAAAGTCGATAACGATGAAACTTTTGCCAAGATGTTAATGGAAAAAGCACACATTAAAGTTTTACCGGGTCGCTATTTATCTCGTGATACTGAGCAAGGCAACCCAGGAGTTAACCATGTACGCATGGCTTTAGTGGCAGATTTAGCACAATGTGAAGAAGTAGTTAAACGCTTAAAAGCGATTCTTTAAGTCTCTTCTTACCAGTTGTATAGTCTTTTAACGATTAAGACTATACAACTGGGCTATACACTATTTATATGTAATTAAGAGCACAGCAAAAATAATAAAAGCAATACTAGAACAATAGTATAAACCTGTCGCAGAACGCTTGATTTTGTCTAAAACCCGCCCCTGAGCAAGCAATCCAACCAGCAAAATATTCCAAGCAAGAACAACACCAACCATCCATGTACTCATGAGCAGTTTTTGAATTAAGCTGAACTTATATTGAATAAGCAGCATCAAACTACTATAAAACATAATATTTTTTGGATTTAGAAGACTAGACTGCACACCTAACATTAAACTTTTAATTTTGTTCTGCTTAATATTGGCTTGATCAATTAAATTGTTTTCTTCAGTCGAGAATGATAAATCACTTGCTCTAGCAGCGTTAAAGCAAAGAAAACTCAAATATGCCAGATAAGCCGCACCAAGCCATTTAAAAAGTGTAAGGAGGCCACTACTCAAATCTCCAAGCAACATAAAACCAAACAAACACGCGGCTAAAATTAATGCATTCCCTAAAGTGATTCCTAAAATAACCCCATAAGTATAATGGCGTCCTTTTTGCAAAAGGCTCGTGAGAATAAGAAAGAAATCTGGTCCTGGTGATAACAGTGCTAAAAAATGAGTAAATGCAATAACTAAAAAAAAGTCCATAACAGCTTCATATATAAAACAGTATGGAAAATCTTAAAAATAGGAACTTATTATTTCTTGTAAATTATTGCGCGACTGCAAGTTGAAACTGTCGAGGAGTAACTCCTGTATGGGCTTTAAATGCTTTATGAAAATGACTTTGATCACTAAAGCCTAAATTAAGAGCCAGCTCTACGAGTGAAATCCCCTGTTTAAGCAATTCCCGAGCTTGGTTAATCTTTAAATTAATTTGAAATGCATGTGGAGTTAGACCGACATTTGCTTTAAATAGCCGAATGATTGCATAACGACTCAGGCCAACCTGCTGTGCAAGTTCTTCAAGGGAAATAAAACTCTCAGAAGAAGTAACGGCCTCAACTAAATCTAGAAAATCTTTATATAAGTACTGCGGTTTTTGTATTTCTTCTAAAATGAAATGCGGCAACAACAAGCCCATAAGACAATCAAGAAGTGATTGTTCCTTTTCAAGAATTAGCTTTTGTTCATCAAAAAGCACATCATTCATTTCAGTAAAAGCTTTATAGAAAGTTTCATCCCTTATGATAAGAGGCTTATGTTGAGGTAGATGCAAATCAAAGCCTTGCTGTTGAAATTCAGAATACAACTGACTTAACCACATTATATCTAGATGCAGCATTTGATAACTCCAAGCCTCATTTGGCTTAGGGTTACAAGAATGTTCAATATGGGCAGGTACAATAACCAAACTACCCGCTGAGATCTCTTGAGCAGTGCCAAAAGAACTTTGAAAAATGCTATTCCCCTCGTCTACCGCACCAATTGAAAATGTTGGATGGCTATGAGACTTATAACATGTCCGGCTACGACACGACTTTCGAGTTTCAACATAAGGCATTCGCCGATCTTGCCAAAACTCGAAAGTTTGAGGAATAGCATTCATTAAATTAATTAGCCTGCTAATGCTTTTTCAATATCAGCTTCTAAAGCTTCAGGTTTAGTCGTAGGTGCATAACGATTCAAAACTGAACCATCTTTACCAACCAGAAACTTGGTAAAGTTCCATTTAATCGTACTACTGCCTAAAATCCCTTTAGCTTCACGTGTTAAATATCTAAAAATTACATGCGCTTCAGGCCCTTTTACATCGACTTTCGCAAACATAGGGAACTTAACCCCATAGTTTCGCTGGCAGAAAGCCCCAATCTCTTTATTATTTCCTGGATCTTGCCCACCAAACTGGTTGCAGGGAAAACCTAAAACTTCTAAACCTTGATCTTTATATTTTTCATAAAGTTTTTCGAGACCAGCAAACTGTGGAGTAAAACCACATTTACTGGCGGTATTTACAATTAATAAAACTTTACCTTTGTAATCAGCAAATTGCTTAATATCACCTTCTAACAATTCAGCTTCAAACTGATAAATGTTACTCATGGATAAGTTTCCTCGTCATTTTTTTCTTGTGTTTTAAGTTGTAATGATGCTGAGTTCACACAATAGCGCAAACCTGTCGGCTGTGGTCCATCTTCAAAAACATGCCCAAGATGAGCTTCGCAATCATGACAAACAATTTCTGTTCTGACCATACCATGCGTTAAATCTTCATGTTCTTCAATTACTGTTCCATTCACTGGCCGAAAGAAACTTGGCCAACCGCAACCACTATCATATTTTGCATCTGACGAGAACAATTCAGCGCCACAGCAACGACAAACATAGGTACCATGTTGCTTAGTGTTCCAGTATTGCCCCGTAAAAGCTGGTTCAGTGCCCTTTTGTCGTGTTATCCGATATTCTTCTGGTGATAACTCTCTTTGCCATTCCCGGTCTGTTTTATTAACTTTTCCCATGACATGCACCTTTTATTCTGATGTAAACATAAATTGATAATCGTGTTTTATATTTACGCCATTCGTCGAAAAAACACTAGTCTCTGAACGTAAAATTTGTTGGAATTTAATCATCTAAGTAACAGTAAGCAAAAAGTAAGCAAATCACAAAAACAAAAGTAAGCAAAATTATGTTTTATTTCCTTCCAAGGAAGCAAAGATGGTGCTATTCTTGTTTGGCACGGTTGTATAGGACAAAACATGTCTCAGAAAAAAAGTGTGCTTTTCCAGCAACTATTACCAGTTATCAAACAGTATCAGCAATCGGGTTTTACCCACGAAAGAATTGTTGAATTACTAAAAGATCAACATGATCTAAATTTGGTAACAGTTAAAACATTTAAAAGTTATTTATACCGATATGCAAAAGTGAATCCAGCTATGTCTAAAAATACTGCTACTCTCCAATCCATGCCAACATCTCGGGAAATTAAGAAATCATCGAAGCTTGAGCATGTTTGCTATGACATTCGCGGACCTGTATTACGAGCCGCCAATGAAATGGAAGAGCAAGGACATAAAATCATTAAGCTAAATATCGGCAACCCTGCTCCATTTGGTTTTGAAGCACCACAAGAAATTATTAATGACGTTGCTTTAAACCTACCAAATGCAATTGGCTATGTTGATTCGAAAGGTATCTTTCCAGCACGTAAAGCGATCTGTCAGTACTACCAACAAAAAGGTATCCTAAATATGCACGTAAATGACGTGTATATTGGTAACGGCGTATCTGAACTTATTGTAATGGCGATGCAAGGCTTACTTGATGATGGCGATGAAATGCTCATTCCAATGCCAGATTATCCGCTTTGGACAGCAGCCGTTAATCTTTCGGGTGGTACTGCCATTCACTATAAATGCGATGAAGAAAATAGCTGGTATCCAGATATTGCTGACATTGAAAGTAAAATTACTTCAAATACACGTGGTATTGTGATTATTAACCCAAATAATCCAACTGGTTCAGTATATCCGCGCCACGTGCTTGAACAAATTGTGGCGCTTGCCAAGAAATACGATCTCATTTTATTTGCTGATGAAATTTACGACAAAATTGTTTATGACGGAATTGAGCACGTTTCAGTTGCCTCTTTAGCTGGCGATCAGCTATGTATTTCATTCAATGGTTTATCAAAAGCTTATCGTATTGCGGGTTTCCGTTCAGGATGGATGGCAATTACAGGCGATAAAAGCCGTGCAGCAGACTATATTGAAGGCTTAGATATGTTGGCGTCTATGCGTCTATGCGCAAACGTACAAGCTCAGTATGCAATCCAAACTGCGCTTGGTGGTTATCAGTCTATTAATGACTTAATCCGTCCGGGTGGGCGCCTATACGAACAGCGCAATATCGCTTGGGAAATGTTAAATGAAATCCCAGGTGTAAGCTGTGTTAAACCAGAAGGTGCAATGTATTGCTTCCCACGACTTGATCCTAATATTTACCCAATCGAAGACGATGAAAAGTTAATGTTAGATTTACTTCGTGCCGAAAAAGTACTTTTAGTGCAAGGAACAGGCTTTAACTGGCCAACTCCAGACCATTTCCGTGTTGTTTTCTTACCAGCAGAAAATGAATTACGTGAAGCAATTGGTCGTTTAGGTCGTTTCTTAGCCAATCGCCGTTAAAAAAATGCATAATCAAAAAGGCATCTTAAATTAGATGCCTTTTTCTTTTTTATATGATCCATACATATATTTAAAAATACTTAAGACCCAATTTAAATATCATTAAAAACCGACACAATATTTTGATTTTCATTAATTTTTAATAAATTTAATTTATATTAGTTTCCAATTAAAAATAAACTCATATTTTTTACCATTCGATTAAATTATTATAATTTTCCTCATTTTCCATTTTAGCTGTTATGCAAAAAATGCATGAGTTGATATTTTTTTGCATTTCACACTGCTTCAAAATAGAGCAACAATCCCTTTCCATAACATCATCATATTCGATTCGGTTAACACTGATGCAGATTTAGGAAGATGAAATCAGTCAAAGGATCGAACTGAACTTACAAGGAAAGCTTTTCAATCATCTCTAGCCCATCTAAAAGATGATTGAACCCAAAGGATAGAGGTTCATATGAAGCAAAAGAAATTGCTCAAGTATATTGTGGTTGCCATTTTATTCGGAGTATTGACGGGTTGGATCTGTCACCACTTCTTTAATGAAGGTGATCAACTGAAGCAAATCGCTTCTTATTTTAATATCATCACAGATATATTTTTACGTCTTATCAAAATGATTATTGCTCCATTGGTATTTGCCACAATTGTTTCTGGCATTGTTTCAATGGGTAAATCGACTTCAATTGGTAGCATTACACTCAAGTCAATGACTTGGTTCATTACTGCTTCCTTTGTCTCACTAGCCATCGGTATGGGCTTAGCCAATTTTTTCCAACCTGGCGCAGCACTAAATTTAGTATTACCGACAGCTCAAGAACTCAGTAGCGCCACTCTCCCAGCGACTACTGGCTTTACACTACAGTCATTTATAAGCCATGTATTCCCGCGCAGTATTGCTGAGGCGATGGCTAATAATGACATTTTACAAGTACTTGTTTTTGCGATTTTCTTTGGCTCAGCTTTAGCTTTTGTTAATCAAGGCAAAGAACAAGACTCGGTTATTATTCGCTTGACCGAAGAACTTAGCAAAATCATGTTCCGTATCACTGATTACGTCATGAAATTTGCACCTGTCGCAGTTTTTGCAGCAATTGCATCTGCAATTACTGTACAAGGCTTAGGCTTAATTGTTGACTACGGTATTTTAATTGCAGAGTTCTACTTCGGCCTTTTATTACTGTGGGTTATTTTATTCTCGGTAGGTGCAATCGTACTCAAAAAGGATATCTTCCGTTTAGGCAAATTAATTCGTGAACCTGTAACCCTTGCTTTTGCTACAGCTTCGAGCGAATCAGCTTATCCAAAAGTTATGGATGCCCTCAATAAATTTGGTGTACCAAAGAAAGTGACAAGCTTCGTTTTACCTTTGGGTTATTCATTTAACCTAGATGGTTCAATGATGTACACCACCTTTGCAGTACTCTTTATTGCACAGGCCTACCATATTGACCTTAGCTTTACTCAACAAATCTTGATTTTGTTGACTCTTATGGTGACAAGTAAAGGTATTGCTGGTGTTTCAAGAGCTTCTATTGTCGTAATTTCTGCAACACTAACCATGTTCCATTTACCTGAAGCCGGCATTTTATTACTGCTCGGAATTGACCAATTCCTTGATATGGGCCGTACTGCAACAAATGTAGTCGGTAATAGTATTGCAACAGCTGTAGTGGCTAAACTTGAAGGTGAAAAAGTAGCTGATACTGAAGAATTACCAGAGACAGTATTAATTAAATCGACTCAAGAACAAACGACTGCTTAAGTCTATATTTTCTCCCACTCTCCCAATTTCAGAGCAATTTTATATGACCTTATAAAATTGCTCTTTTTTTTGCTCTAAAATTTAACAGTAGAAACTTACGAGTATTTTCATATTAAATAAAGGTAGAAACATTAGATTCCAATCACTATTAAATTTATTAAGAACAAACCTTAAAAATAGAATATAAACCAATCAATCAAATTTTATTTTTTAAAAAACACAGATCAAATGCTTATTTTTTAATACACTTTTAAATTCATTATTTTCATTAAACAACTGAATTTATTATTGAGTTTGCCTATATGGTTTTCAACACCATTAAAATAATTAAATTTATCAATAAAAAACAACAACATAAAATTATTATTTGTTAAACAAGTCTTTGAATTATTCTATTATTTTTTATTTTTATATCATCAAAAATTTCATTTGTATTCTTTATACAAAAATTAAAAAAATAGAGATAAATTAGAAAAACTTAATAGATTTTTTATTTTTTTCATGATATTTATTAGCACTGAATAAAAGCAATGACTAAATGATTGTTGTCGAAACAAAATGATATTCAGGGATGCTTTTTATTCAGACAAGTTACGAATATGTTTTATATGGTATGTATTTTGCTTAGGACAAGCAGGCGTATTCGGCAAACTTCTACTTCGTCACTTCATAAGGATATTTTCGATGTTGACTAAAACTGTTAAATCTTTCGGTTTAGCTATGGGCTTATTGGCCTGCTCTCTCCCACTTTACGCAAAAAACAATGTTGTTGTCGTTGCTACTGGCGGTACAATCGCTGGTGCTGGTGCAAGCTCAGCAAATAGTGCAACTTACACAGCAGCAAAAGTTCCAGTTGATGCTCTAATCAATGCAGTTCCACAAATCAAAGATTTGGCAAATGTAAGTGGTATTCAAGCATTACAGATCGCTTCTGAAAGTATTACTGACAAGGAATTATTACAAATTGCTCGTCAAGTAAATGAACTTGTTAAAAAGCCATCTGTGAATGGTGTCGTAATCACTCACGGTACAGATACTTTAGAAGAAACAGCATTTTTCTTAAATCTTGTTGTTCATACTGACAAACCAATCGTTGTTGTTGGTTCAATGCGTCCTTCAACTGCACTTTCAGCAGATGGACCACTTAACCTTTATAGCGCAGTTGCTTTAGCAGCTTCTGACGAAGCAAAAAATAAAGGCGTTATGGTTCTTATGAACGATTCTATTTTTGCTGCACGCGATGTAACTAAAGGCATTAACATTCATACAAATGCTTTTGTTAGCCAATGGGGCGCTTTAGGTACATTAGTTGAAGGTAAACCATACTGGTTCAGACAGTCTGTTAAACGTTTTACAAATGCTTCAGAATTTAATATTGAAAATATTAAAGGTGATGCACTTCCAATGGTACAAATCGTTTACGGTTCAGACTCTATGCTTCCTGATGCTTATGAAGCATATGCAAAAGCTGGCGCTAAAGCGATTATCCATGCGGGTACAGGTAACGGTTCTGTTGCGAACTATATCGTTCCAACTTTACAAAAACTTCATGATAAAGACGGTATTCAAATTATCCGTTCATCACGTGTACCACAAGGTTTCGTATTACGTAATGCTGAACAACCTGACGATAAATATGGTTGGGTAGCTGCTCATGACTTAAACCCACAAAAAGCACGTCTTCTTGCAGCTTTAGCTCTTACTAAGACGAATGATGCTAAAGAAATTCAACGTATGTTCTGGCAGTACTAAGTTTTTCAACCAGTCCAAATCCGTTTGGGCTGGTTCTTTTGTTTTCTTGTATTTTCACTCGATAAAATAACTAAAATCTTTGATCAATCTTTCATTTTAATATTCTAAACATTTGCTTAAATACTAAAATCCTAAACAGTTTGCCAAAATATTAAGCATTTCCTTTGAACTTTGCATGCTAAACTATGCTGCGGTCGTATTAAGGATTGGTTTATGCAGTTTGTTCATCTCGGTATTTATACAGAATTTTCGATTACAGAGTCGATTGTTCGCATACCCGACTTGGTCAAGGCTGCTGTAAAGGATGAAATGCCTGCACTGGCTCTTACAGACTTATCAAACCTTCACGCTGCCGTAAAGTTTTATAACTCTTGCCTTAAAAAAGGTATTAAACCTATTTTAGGTAGTACCATACGTCTTAATGATGCTCAGCATCGTGTAACTTTACTTGCAATGAGTAATGTTGGCTGGAAAAGCCTGACCGAAATCGTTTCACGCGGTTTTATTGAAGGTCAACAACTCAGTATCCCTTGTGTACAAAAAGAATGGGTACTTGAACAGCATCAAGATATTATTGTTCTGTTAGGTCAACACAGTGATGTTGGTCAAATGCTTTGCTCATCTAACCCACAAAAAGCTGAACCTTTACTTGAAGAGTGGATTGAAAAGTTTGGTAATCGTGTTTATCTTGCTTTAACACGTACTGATCGTCCTGGTGAAGAAGACTTTATTCAAGAAGCAGCAAAACTTGCTGCCAAATATAATGTTGGTGTAGTGGCACACAATGATGTGCACTTTGTAGAAAAAGAAGATTTTGAGGCACATGAAGCACGTGTTTGTATTGCTGATGGTTATGTATTAGCAGATGATCGTCGTCCACGCTTATATAGTCCTGAACAGCATTTTAAAACCTCCGATGAAATGATCGAATTGTTTTCTGATATCCCAAGTGCTATCGAAAACACCTACAATATTGCAAAACGCTGTAATGTTAGCCTACAACTTGGTACCTACTTTTTACCTGATTACCCAATTCCAGATGGATTTACCATCGACACTTACTTTGAGCATTTGTCAAAAGTAGGTTTAGAAGAACGCTTAGATTACCTGTATCCTGTTGAAAAACGTGGTGAAGACTGGCCAGAAATTCGTAAACCTTATGATGAACGAATTGATTATGAAGTTGGAATTATCCTTAAGATGGGATTCCCTGGTTACTTCTTGATCGTAATGGACTTTATCCAGTGGGCTAAAAATAATGGCGTTCCTGTTGGTCCTGGCCGTGGTTCAGGTGCAGGTTCATTAGTAGCCTATAGCTTAAAAATTACTGACCTTGACCCACTTCGTTATGACTTGCTTTTCGAACGTTTCTTAAACCCAGAACGTGTATCGATGCCCGACTTTGACGTCGATTTCTGTATTGCTGGTCGTGACCGTGTTATCGACTATGTATCACGTACCTATGGTCGTGAAGCAGTTTCGCAAATTGCAACTTTCGGTACAATGGCTGCAAAAGGTGCGATTCGTGACGTTGCACGTGTTTTAGGTAAATCTTACGGGTTAGCTGATCGTATTTCAAAAATGGTGCCGACTAAGCCACTTGGTGTAGATTTGGCAACCGCTATTGAGATGGAACCTCAGCTTAAAGATATCGTCACTAACCCATCTAACCCAGATAATGATGATGCCAGTGAAATCTGGGAAATGGCATTAAAACTTGAAGGTATCACTCGAAATACTGGTAAACATGCCGGTGGTGTTGTTATTGCACCCGGTAAGATTACCGATTTCTCGGCTGTACTATGTGATGAAGACGGAACCAGCCGTGTTGCACAATACGATAAAGACGATGTAGAAGCCGCTGGTCTGGTAAAATTTGACTTCTTGGGTTTACGTAACTTAACCGTTATTGAAGATGCTATTCAAAATATTAATAAAAATCGCGATAGCAATGACCCTCTAAACATATCTCACGTCCCACTCGACGACGCTAAAGCATATTCTGTGTTTGCCGATGCAAATACAACAGCGGTATTCCAGTTTGAATCCGTCGGCATGAAACGAATGCTTAAAGAGGCACGTCCAAGCAAATTCGAAGAAATTATTGCGTTCGTATCTTTGTATCGTCCGGGCCCAATGGACCTGATTCCTGACTTTATTCATCGTATGCATGGTGGGGATTTTGAATATCTTCATCCTTTGCTTGAAGGCGTATTAGAGCCAACCTACGGGATTATGGTTTATCAAGAACAGGTAATGCAAACTGCACAGATTTGTGCGGGTTATACGCTCGGTGGCGCTGACTTACTTCGCCGTGCAATGGGTAAAAAGAAACCTGAAGAAATGGTGAAACAACGCCAAATCTTCCTTGAAGGTGCTGGACAAAAAGGTATTGATGAAAGCACCGCCAACCATATCTTTGACTATATGGAAAAGTTCGCGGGCTATGGTTTCAACAAATCACATGCGGCTGCTTATGCCCTTGTTGCATACCATAC
The DNA here is from genome assembly GCF_001990725.1 of Acinetobacter genomosp. 33YU. Lineage (NCBI taxonomy): Bacteria > Pseudomonadati > Pseudomonadota > Gammaproteobacteria > Moraxellales > Moraxellaceae > Acinetobacter > Acinetobacter genomosp. 33YU. Next base: position 330,007 of record NZ_LFZQ01000011.1, read on the forward strand.
AGCATGGTTAAAAGCTCATTACCCTGCCGAGTTTATGGCAGCGGTAATGTCATCGGAAATGCAGAACACTGACAGCGTCGTATTTTTGATTGATGACTGTCGAAATAATGGACTCGAAGTTCTACCTCCGTCAGTTAACATGTCGACTTATCATTTCCATGCCAGTGATGATAAAACTATTGTTTATGGTTTAGGTGCAATTAAAGGTGTTGGTGAACAGGCAATGCAGTCTGTTATTGACTCACGCCGTCAACAAGGGCCTTATACAGACCTATTCGACTTCTGCCACCGTATTGATTTGAAAAAAATCAATAAACGAACCTTAGAAGCGCTTATCCGTGCTGGTGCACTAGATTGTTTAGGTATTGAACGTTCTAGTTTAATGGCTCAACTGCCAGAAGCAGTACAAGCAGCCGAACAAGCACGTAGTAACCGTGAAAGCGGCATTATGGACTTATTTGGTGAAGTTGAAGAAGTTCAGCGTAAACCCGCTAAGCCAGTTAAACCATGGAGTGATGAAGTTCGTCTTAAAGGCGAAAAAGATACGCTTGGTTTGTATTTAACAGGTCACCCTATTGATGTTTACCGTCAAGAACTCAAAGCCTTTATTCCAGCAAAACTTAATGAAATTACTGCGACTCGTCGTGGGGTAACAACTGTTTATGCGGGTCTGGTTCTCGATGTAGCCAACTTCCCAAATCGCGTGGTTATTGTGCTAGACGATGGTACAGCACGTATTGAAGTTAGTTGTAATCATGAACGCTTCCAGCGCTTTAAAGATATCATACAAGTTGAACATGTAGTTGTCTTTGAAGGCGAGATTTATGAGCGTGAAGGCTTTGATCGTCCAATGGGGCGTTTAAACAAAGCCTTTAACTTAAATGAAATTAGACAAAAACGTGCCAATAGCATTCAAATCAAGTTAACCAATGATTTAATGCAACCAAGTTTGGCAAAAGATCTACAAAATATCTTATTGCCTTATTGCAATGTTGATATGCATCAGCATATTGCACTAAATTTACACCTTGACCAAGCATATGCTCAGGCCGAGCTTCAACTTGGCCCACAATGGAAAGTCGCTCCTTTAGATGAACTTCTAGCCAAGCTAAGAGATTACTTTGGTAAAGATAATATTCATGTTGAATATCAGGTAAAATCTAAGGCAGCTAAAGCAGCAGACCCTGTTCGTCCACAACCTGTTGCCTCACCTCCTGTGGACATGACTATTGATGATGCATTGGATTCATACCAAAGCGAAGTTTCTCAATATTCGTAATTTCTGGAAATCTTATGAGTTTGTTTGACGACACCGCTGTGTCAAAACAATTAGCACAAGTGCGTATTGTGATGGTCAATACCACTTTGCCTGCTAATATTGGCAGTGCTTTACGCGCAATGAAAACAATGGGCTTGAGTAAGTTGGTTCTTGTTTCACCAAAGACCTATCCACATCCAGATATTCAAGCGCTTGCTGCTGGTGCACAAGATTTATTAGAACAAGTCGAAATTGTTGAAACGCTCGAAGACGCGATTAAAGATTGTCATTTAGTTTTTGGAACCAGTGCTCGAAGTCGTACTATTCCATGGCCATTGCTTGATGTACGCCCTGCTTCAAAAGAAGCAATTAAAGCTGCTTCGCAAGGCCAACAAATTGCAATTGTTTTTGGACGTGAAGACCGCGGCTTAACCAATGAAGAATTAGCTTTGGCAAACTATCACCTTACTATTCCTGTAAATTCGGATTATGGTGTACTGAACGTTGCCCAAGCGATTCAAGTTGTATGTTATGAACTTCGCATGTCAGTATTAGAACAAAAAGAACTTGTTTCTGATGATGGACAAATGCCACTTGCACAAGGTCAAAGCATGCAGTGGGATGAGCCTTTAGTGACTCAGCAGCAAATGGAAGAGTTTTATCCTCATTTGGAAAAAATGCTGACTGAAATTGAATTTTTAGATCCAGAAAATCCACGTTTATTACCTTTACGCTTGCGTCGTTTATTTGGTCGTATACAATTAGATCGTATGGAATATCATTTACTTCGCGGTATTTTTAGTCGAGTTCAAGCCCTCACAAGCGGCAAATGGAAAAAAGCATCATCGGACAAGGAGGATCAATCCAATGCTTAAACAGCTTAAAGAAGATATACAGGCTGTCTTCGCGCGAGATCCTGCTGCACGAAATACGCTCGAAGTACTTACCAATTATCCCGGTATTCATGCCCTAGTGTTGCATAGACTTGCACATGAACTTTGGAAAAAAGATTGCAAAGGGACTGCCCGCTTTGTATCAACATTTAGTCGTTTTGCAACAGGAATTGAGATTCACCCTGGTGCAAAGATCGGCAAACGTTTTTTTATCGATCATGGTATGGGTGTTGTGATTGGTGAAACTGCCGAAATTGGTGATGACGTTACGCTATATCATGGAGTTACCCTAGGCGGTACGACATGGAAAAAAGGTAAACGCCACCCAACTCTAGAAGATGGTGTAGTCGTTGGTGCTGGTGCAAAAATTTTAGGACCTTTTACAGTTGGTAAAGGCGCTAAAGTGGGTTCAAATGCTGTGGTGACAAAAGCTGTTCCCGCTGGTGTAACAGCCGTTGGTAATCCTGCGCGCTATATTTATAAAGATGCTGATAAAACCAAAGATCAAGATGAAGCACGCCGTCGTGATTATGCTCAGAGTATTGGTTTTGCCCCGTATGCGACCACTGCTGATCAATCTGATCCGATTTTAGAAGGAATGCGAGTTTTACTTGATCGTATTCAACACAACGAAACACGTATGAATAATTTGTGTCAACGCTTATCCGAACTTGACCCAACTTTCAAAAAAGAAAGCCAAGATGAACAACCTTTTAGCGATGAAGAGCTAAAAATTCTTGAAGAAGTTCGTCGTGAATGCGGTGCGCAAAACAAGACATCAAAAACGTAATATTCTTGATTCATAATGTAACACGCTTACCCTTGCATGTCGGTTTAGGTTTTCCTAGACTTAGCTGTACCAAATCTGACTTTACTAAAATGAACGGAAGATCCTATGAATTTAAAGCCATTGGCGTATTTACTCCTTGCAACTTCTAGTTTAACAGCGTGTACAATGGCGCCTGTAAAAGAACAAAAAAATGAACCTTTTGTTTTCAAGGAACCTGACCTTACTCCTCCATTTTATGCTTTAAACCCATTTAATTATGATGCTCCGCCAGCATTTGAAGTTGCTTTAAAAGATGCTGCTGCTCAGCCTGTAACCAAAATGGTAGTAACTCGTCAGGATGATCCAACTAAATCGCTTACTTTAGATACAAATAAACTGATTGTACCTACAATTAATAGTTCACAACGTTCAGTGAAGTACGCAGTTTTAGCTGGCGATAATGAAATTGATGTGACAGAAATTGACGACTTCTTACAGCTTGTAGAAGGTAAAGCTCGTCATTACCCGCCTCGCTTTACAGACCGTCAGGAACGTAAAGGTTTTGAAAGCAAACTTAAAGAAGTGACTCAGCGCTTAGATACTTTAGCTGCTAATCCAAATGCTTCATTTGATATTTTAATTCGAGCATTCAAAGCAAGCGTACTTGCACGTAATTTAGATTTAGGTACTGTCCACACAACTAAATCTTTAGAATATGCTCAAAGACTTTTAAAAATTAGCCCAGACGATCCGGAAACGAATTTCTGGTTTGGTTTTGGTTTATCTGAAGGTGGTGGTCAGCGTGAAGCCATTCCATATTTAGACAAAGCCATTAAAGGCAATGTTCAAGAAGCATATTTAGCCGCTGCAAATAACTATATTGCAATGGAACAAAAGAAAAATGCGATTCAGACTTTAAAAAATTATAAAGTTAAATACCCTGATGAAGCTGAAGTAGCTGACCGTTTAATTCAAGAAATTGAAAAACAAGGTCGTTGGAATGTATGGCAAGTTTTAACAAACCCAGCTATGACACCAGCTACCCCAGCTCAACCTGCAAAAAAATAAGTTTAAACTTTAAAAAAGGGCTGATTTGACAGCCCTTTTTTATATTTGATCAATTGAAAAAAACTTTAAAATTTGTATGATCGGCATATTACTGATCCACATATTTGACCATAATGTTTGTTAGAAAAAGAAATTCAGCGCTCTTCACGGTCATAATCCTCGGTTCAATTCTCGGTGGATGTCAGGTCGTCAATGTTAAGCAGCAAGCTCTCAACGTTACTATTGCAAATGAACGTAATAGTATTCTTACGCAAGATAAACTGAGTGAAGCAAGTCTTAACGTTTTGTCTATGTCAGGGCAAGAAGCCAAAACCTGTACAGACTCCCCTGACACCTGTGTAAATCAACTCAAAAACCTTCCTCAAATTTTAGACGAACAGCTTTTATCTACTGCGAGCGAAATGTATCTCGCAAAAGCGATGGCTTTATCAGATTCTTCCGAGTGTAAAATTAGTCGATTCACTAAACACAAAGCGACTGATGAACAAAAAGCGATTCAGAATAAATATGACGATTGCTTAGACCAACAATTAACCTTTCTCGATAAGAGCATTCGTTATAGCTATGCCTATCTGTTTTCAACAAAACGTCAGCCGACCGATCGTATTTTTGATAACAGACAAGTTCAAATACGCGACTTTTATAATCAAGCCATTGCCAAAATGGTCAGTGTGTATGATTTAAGATACCCCAAAAAAAATGTGGTAGAGCCGCAAATCCATATTGGCAAGAGTGTTTATTCAATCGACTTTGAGTTTCATAGACAATTATCAGGCCAAAAATTAGAGAAATTAATTTCGAGCTATAACTTAAATTTTTCAGGGTTAAGAACAATTAACCGTCGTGACGGTTTCGGTTCTGAGTTTGTCGCCGTTTTTCCGAGCTCAGGAAAAGAAGATATTAATGAATATATTTTAGATCCTCTCAATTACAGCTATAAAAATGGTGTGAATCCGAATATTCACCATGCACGTTATTTAGCTGCAACGATCGTGGCTGAGCCTAAAAATGCCAAAACTGTTCAAGACATTATAAATAACCCAGAATTTGTAATTCGAGTTTATGATCCTTATCGCACCGATAATATTAATGTCGCAGGTAAGCAATACCCTCTAGCTGCGAACTTCTCTGCACCTTATGGTTTATGGTTAGCTGAAAATAACTTAGGCGTAGCGGCTTATTTAAGCCTGATTGATCGTGATCAGCATTTAACCATGCCGCATTTATATATGCTCGAACCTTATAATCCAAACAAAAAAATTATTGTGTTGGTACATGGTTTGGCAAGTAGTCCCGAGGCATGGATTGCGCTCACCAACGATGTAATGGGTGATACTGTTTTAAGAGATAACTATCAAGTTTGGCAAGTTTTCTACTCGACCAACATGCCAATTTTGGAAAGTCGCTTCCAGATTTACGCTCTGCTTAAACAAGCGTTTGGTTCGCTAAACCCAAGTGACCCTGCTGCACATGATGCTGTGCTTGTAGGCCATAGTATGGGTGGTATTATTAGCCGTTTACTGGTCAGTGATGGTGATATTACTCAACCAGCCTTAAAACTGATGACTGTACGTCAACAGAACCGTTTCAAGAAACACCCTATGGTTACTGAACGATTGCAAATGCATTCGATTGGAAACTTTGATCGCGCAATTTTCTTGGCATCACCTCACAGAGGTACAGATTACGCTGATCGATGGTTTACGTTAGCTGCTCGTAAAATTATTCGTTTGCCGGGAGCTTTTTTATCTGCTGTAGCGACATCCCTAACCACTGAAAATTTAGATGTTAAAGATTTCTTGAGTAATATTGATAATGGTCTAATTCAAAATGGACCAAGTGACTTAAGCCATCAATCTAAATTTATGGAACTTACAGAAAATATTAATCCGCACCAAGGATTAGTCTTCCACTCTATTATGGGTAACATTACCAAAAGTGATGATCCAAATTTGATTACCGATGGTATTGTTCCTTATAAAAGCGCTCATTTAGACGGTGCAAAGTCTGAGAAAGTCCTTCCAGGTGGACATTCTATTCAATTAACACCACAAGCTGTATTAGAGTTACGTCGTATTTTACGAGAACATTTAGTCGAACACGGTTTATATAAACCATGAAAATGAAAAAAGAGCCAAAGGTAATCCTTTGGCTCTTTCGTTTGGGAACTAAATTTTACTGCCCAGAGCGAATGATGTAATCAAACGCAGAGAGTGATGCTTTAGCACCTTCACCTGTAGCAATAATGATTTGCTTGTAAGGCACAGTCGTACAGTCACCCGCAGCAAATACACCTTGTACATTGGTTTCGTTGCGGTCATTGACAATGATCTCACCCCGGTTGGTTAACTCAACCTCACTGTCTTTTAAGAAGTCAGTGTTTGGTAATAAACCAATCTGTACAAAGATCCCTGCAAGTTCCACTACATGCTCTTCATCAGTCGCACGGTCTTTATATTTAAGACCAGTCACTTGTGAGCCGTCACCTAACACTTCTGTACTTAAGGCATTCATAATTACAGTGGTGTTCGGCAAGCTATGCAATTTGTTTTGTAAAACTTGGTCTGCACGAAGTTTAGTGTCGAACTCAACCAAAGTCACATGTTCAACAATCCCTGCAAGGTCAATTGCTGCTTCAACACCTGAGTTACCACCACCAATCACGGCGACACGTTTGCCTTTGAACAATGGACCATCACAGTGTGGGCAGTACGCAACACCACGGGTACGGTATTCAGCTTCACCCGGTACATTCATTTCTCTCCAACGTGCTCCTGTTGAAAGGATGACAGTTTTCGATTCAAGTTTCGCACCGTTTTCAAGTTCAACTTCAACCAAGCCATTTGCTGTTTGGTTGGCACCCGTGATTTTGCTAACACGTTGCAGGTTCATGATATCGACATCGTATTCACGAACGTGTGCTTCCATCTCGGCAGCAAACTTAGGACCTTGAGTCTTTTGCACAGACGTGAAGTTTTCAATGTCCATGGTATCCATCACCTGACCACCGAAGCGTTCAGCTACGATACCAGTGTTAATACCTTTACGTGCTGCATAAATTGCAGCTGTTGCACCCGCAGGTCCACCACCAATCACCAATACATCAAAAGCATCTTTGGCATTGAGTGCTACTGCATCTTTTTCAGCTGAATTGGTATCAAGTTTTGCCACAATCTCTTCAAGGGTCATGCGACCTTGACCAATGTGTTCGTTGTCTTGAAATACCATTGGTACAGCCATGATTTTGCGTTGTTCAACTTCATCTTGGAAGAATGAACCGTCAATCATGGTTGCCGTTGTGTTCGGATTGTAAATGGCAATCAGGTTAAGCGCCTGTACCACGTCCGGACAGTTATGACAGCTTAACGATACAAACACATCAAAGTTGGCTTTGAGGTTTAGGCCTTTAATTTGGTTGAGCACTTCATCAGAAACTTTAGGGGCATAGCCAGAGACTTGTAACAGCGCCAAGATCAAAGATGTAAACTCATGGCCCATCGGTAAGCCAGCAAAGAACACACGAGGCTGTTCATCTGCTTTAGCCACACCAAAGCTTGGACGACGTGTATTGTTGCCATCAAAACGGGCAATCACCTTGTCAGAAAGCTCAGCGATTTCTGTCACTAACTCTTTAATTTGAGCAGCTTTATCTGATTCATCTAAAGCAGCCACTAATTCGATTGGACTTTCTAAACGTTCTAAGTAAGCTTTTAATTGAGTTTTAATGTTTTGATCTAACATCTGTTTTTACTCCAATGCATCCAAATTCTTTCAATAGATGCATAGTACGTTAAAACACAAAATAGGTAAAACAGTATGTTTTTATATATTTAATCGGTTTTTTAGATTTTATTCTTTTCATTCAAAAAAAACCAACCTGAACTTATCCCAGCGCAGGTCGGCAAACTGGTTAAACTAAAGTAACACCACACCAAATACCGCCCCAGCAATCAAGACATGTAAAGGATGAACTTTTTTAATTAAAGATAATAGAGTTGCAATGACTACCATAATAATAAGTAAAGTATTTATTGCTGCTGCCTCAGAAATAATCCAAGCACTGGCAAGCACCGTCCCCACTGTGACGGGTTGCAAAGCAAGCTGTAAAACACGGCGCCATTTTTTATCTTTGAACTTAGACCAGCCTCTCATTACAAATACCGTAATAAGAGATGAAGGTAGAAATTTAGCGGTAGAGGCCACAAGTAAACCTGACAGTCCTGCTACATGCCATCCCACCAATGGTACAATCATCATGTTCGGTCCGGGAGCTGCTTGAGCCATAGCAAACAAAGCACTAAATTCTTGTGCAGTCATCCAATGATGAATATCAACCACTTGACGCTGCATTTCGGGCAAAATCGTGTTTCCGCCACCAAAAGCTATAAGAGACAACTGAGTAAAAATGATCGCTAAAGCAAGTAGAACTGCTCCCATTACACACGTCTCCAAATAATAGATGAATAAAGTGCCAATAGAATCAACATAGTCAAAAGCAAAGAAATTTTTAGAAAAGCAATACTGATAATTGCAGCCACGACAACACACATCGCTATCGGGTTACGTAATAATGGTTTCAACATTTTTAAGCCAGTTGCTACCAGAAGCCCTGCTGCTGCTGCTCCTAACCCTTCAAAAAGATGCTTAACCATTAAATTATTTTGGAACTGCTCATAAACATAATGTAAAAGTACAACAATAACAGTAGGTGCAAGGATCAGACCAATGAGCGAGCTCACTGCACCACGAACACCCCGAAACTCCATGCCAATCGCAACCGAGAGATTAATAATGTTGCCCCCTGGTAAGAATTGACACAGACCAAGTAACTCAGTGAATTTTTCAGGGCTTAGCCACTGTCTCTGCTCTACAATGACTTTTCTTGCTAAAGGTAAAACACCACCAAATCCAATTAAACCTAATGTTAAAAAACCTAAAAATAACTCTGTGCAGGTGGGTACACTCTCCTTCCGCACGGCAATCTCAACATGGTTCATTTTCGTTACTTTTCACTTTATCTGACCAAGATAGAATGATACTTTTGTGATATATCTACAAATGCTTTTATTTTCACTAAGCATACCCTAAAGGTATTTCTATGCTCGATTTACATAAGCTTCACGCCTTTGTAGTAGTGGTTGAAGAAAGAAATATTACGCATGCAGCAAATCGATTGTTCATACAACAACCGCCTCTAACGCGTTTACTCAAAAAACTTGAAGAAGAACTCGGTACACAATTACTTATTCGTCAACCGCGCGGGATTGAACCAACTGAGGCAGGTCTAGCTTTATTTAAAGAAGCACAGCTTTTATTAGAGCATGCTAAACATATACCCCAACTTGTCCAAGATGTTAGCCAAGGCAAAACTGGACAACTCAATATTGGTTTTACAAGTTCCGCAGGTTTACATCCGCTTATTTCGCTGGTATTGCGCTCATATCGTGAAATGTACCCAGCTGTACAGACTAAACTTGAAGAAGCAGGCAGCCAAAAGCAATTAGATTGGTTAATTTCAGAAAAGCTTGATATTGCGTTTTTAAGAGCGCCGATTAGTCGTGATATTGGTTTGAAACATCTGCATATATTAGATGAGTCAATGGTAGTAGCATTGCCTATAGACCATCCACTTACAAAAAGAGAGAAAATTCGTTTAGTTGACTTATCTGATGAGAATTTTGTTTTATACCGTCGCTCTTCAGGGCAAGGCTTATATGACAATATTTTATATAGCTGCTATCAAGCAGGATTTAGTCCACGCATTGTTCAGGAAGCACCTCGACCTACCGCAACATTAAATTTAGTCGCTGCCGGAATTGGTATAACGATTGTACCAGCATCAATGCATAACTTTTGGGAACATGGAATTGTCTATCGAGAATTTGATGATTCAATAAAACTGAATGCGCCTATTTACTTGATTACACGAGAAAATGAAAACTCGGCTAAAGTTTCAAACTTTATTGAACTTATGCAAAAACTTTTGCCCACAATCACCTGAGTGTAAAAACCAAGCAATAAAAAGTGCCCCAAGTGGAGCACTTTTTTATGAAACTATTTATTTTTGATTTACTCGTTTTGACAGCTCTTCTGCCGATTCTTTGCGCTCAGAATAGCGATCTGTCAAATATTCTTTTTGCCCACGCGTTAATAATGTGAACTTATACAGTTCCTCCATCACATCAACTATTCGATCATAGTAAGAAGAAGGTTTCATACTGCCATCTTCTTCAAACTCTAAAAAAGCTTTAGCAACTGAAGACTGATTTGGGATGGTAATCATACGCATTCAACGACCTAAAATACGCATTTGATTGACTGCATTAAAAGATTGCGAACCACCACTAACTTGCATGACTGCTAGGGTTTTACCCTGAGTTGCACGGATTGCTCCAGCTGCTAAAGGAATCCAGTCAATTTGAGCTTTTAAAATAGAACTTATCGCACCATGACGTTCAGGCGAACACCACACCATGCCTTCTGCCCAAGCTAATAGTGTATGTAATTCTTGGACTTTAGGATGATCTGTTCCTGCATCCTCAGGCAAAGGTAAACCTTTAGGATGAAAGATTTTGACTTCAGCACCTAAATATTCAAGGATTCGGCCAGCAGTCAGCACAGCAAAACGACTATAAGAGCGTTCACGATTAGAACCATATAGCAATAAAATGCGAGGTGGATGCTCAAGCTGCTGCGCTTGAACTTGCTCAAATGCAGGCTTATCTAGAAGATCTAATGCTACATTTGATAAATCATTATTAGGACTGTTCATGTAAGAAATACTTTTTCTTGAGCCAAAGAGAAACTGTAACGAGTGAAATTAAAACTGGCACTTCAACCAACGGCCCAATCACTGTAGTAAATGCTACAGGTGACGCTAAACCAAATGTTGCAATCGCAACGGCTAAAGCGAGCTCAAAGTTGTTACCCGCAGCGGTAAATGAAATGGCAGTGGTACGTGGGTAGTTATTCCCCATACGTTTACTCATAAAGAAGCTAATGAAGAACATAACGACAAAGTAAATCGTGAGCGGAATCGCAATACGTAATACATCCAAAGGTAAGCTCACTACATCCCCACCTTTTAGACTAAACATCGCCACAATAGTAAAAAGTAAAGCAATTAAACTAATCGGGCTGATCTTTGGTAAAAATTTACTTTGATACCATTCCAACCCTTTCGACTTGACTAAAATCAAACGCGTCAAGAATCCCATTAAAAATGGAATACCTAAGTACACCAAAACCGCGTGTGTAATCGTCCAGAAATTCACATCAATGACTTGCCCTGCCACACTAAAATACGGCGGCAAAAAGGTCAAAAATAGCCAAGCATACGTACTGAAAAATAAGATTTGGAAAATACTATTAAAAGCAACCAACGCTGTAACGTATTGGTTATCACCGCAGGCTAAACCATTCCAAACCAATACCATGGCAATACAACGTGCTAAGCCTATCAAAATAAGGCCCGTCATATACTCTGGATAGTGATGTAAGAAAATAATCGCAAGGATAAACATTAAAACTGGAGCAATAATCCAGTTTTGTACCAACGATAGAGTTAAGGTTTTCTTATCTTTAAATACTTCTGGTAAGGCAGCGTAATCAACCTTTGCTAAAGGTGGATACATCATCAAAATTAAGCCGATTGCGATCGGTATATTAACGTTATCTACACTTAGTTCATTCAAAGACACAGATGCCTGAGGAAAGAAAACTCCAATGGCTAAACCTAAAGCCATTGCAATGAAAATCCATAGCGTCAGGTTTCGATCTAAAAATGAAAGCCCTTGTCTGGTCATGTTCTACTCGAAGAAAGAATTGATTAATTTTGCTCAATACACAAATGATTGATACACCTATGCTAGAAATCCGAATTTTTAAGACAGAAATCTAGGAAGATTAATCACAGCACGTTGTAGTGATGAAAGGCTGATCTTGTTGTTTTACGCTTGTCTCACTCTCGTCATTTCCGATCACCTTTAAAATATCTAAAGCCCAGACAGGTAAATCAGGATTTAAGCTGTAATAGACCCACTGGCCTTTTCTTTCATCCAGTAATACGCCATGAGTTCTTAATAAGGCCAAGTGCCGAGAAATTTTCGGTTGGCTCAACTCAAGCTGTTCAGTTAGCTCACAGACACAAATATTTTGTTTATTTAGAACTAATTTAAGAATGTTTAACCGAGTTTGGTCAGATAGACATTTAAAGAAATCGACTTGGTTGATCATATCTTCAACAGAATATATTCGTTATTGCAAATATACGGATATCCATATATAAATGCAATATCTTAATTCGACCCTGAATTTACCATGACTGAGCTAGTGAAGATTTACCATAACCCTGCTTGCGGAACCTCGCGCAATACCTTGGCGCTTATTCGTCATGCTGGGATTGAACCCATTGTTATTGAATATTTACAGACACCTCCTAGTAAAGATGAGCTTACTCAACTCATTTCACAAGCTGGATTAACTGTTCGTGATGCAATTCGTAAAAATGTTGATTCATATAAAGATTTAGATTTGGAACAAGCCCGCTGGACAGATGAACAGTTAATTGATTTTATGGTTCAGTACCCAATTTTAATTAATCGCCCATTTGTGGTGACTTCAAAAGGTACACGACTTTGCCGCCCTTCTGAGGTTGTATTGGATATTTTAGATTCAAAAAATTTAGGCTATTTTGCAAAAGAAGATGGTGAAGTAATCATTGACGAACAAGGCCGCCGTATAAAGTAATTGAAGATACTTATTAATATAAAAAGCTAAATGGCATGGAACCATTTAGCTTTTTGAATGAAACAGGTTAAAAATAAGACTTAATGAAAGGAAGAAGTTGCTCTCCTATCACCATGCCCAATAAACCGACTAATGCAACAAGAGGTGGAGCTGGTGACTTAACATTTAAAACATAATATAAGACACCAACAAGTAACCCTACAGCCAAAGATAACAAGTACATTTTCATCGTACATACCTTAGAGAATCAAGCCATTTAATCAGCAGATTCCCATACTGTTTTATTTAAAATGCGAAACACGAGCACCCTAGTGCGCCCCAGAAAGATTTTTTGTCCTTATCATTTACAGGAACATCAAGCATCCAAGCGTGGCTGTGTCCATGCATGCCACAGCTGCTAGCACATTCACACAATGCACTTTGTGACTGTAATGATTGATTCGAGGGCGCATTACGATTTTCAGATAAACGCCACTGACCACCAAAGCGTTTTACCGGCGACCATGTTGGAGATGCTGGCGGCAACGGCGGATCGTCTTGCTTAAACTCAGCCCCTGCATATACCACTTTTCCACCTAAAACAGTGAGTACAGACTCAATCCACTGGATATCTTCTGTTTCAACTTTGAAGTAGTCATCAGACAACACGACCAAGTCAGCAAGTTCCCCTGTTGTGAGTGAACCTTTGACATCTTTTTCACCTGAGAACCAAGCCGAACCTTTAGTCCAGAGTTTAAGTGCAGTTTGACGGTCTAATAGATTTTTTTCATCATAGAGTGGCAAACCACCGACTGTTTTACCCGTACTTAGCCAGTATAAACATACCCAAGGGTTATAGGATGCAACTCGAGTCGCATCTGTCCCCGCACCCACAGGAACACCAAGCTCTAACATTTTCTTAACTGGTGGCGTTGCCTGAGCAGCCTCGGCACCATAGCGTTTTACGAAAATCTCACCTTGATATGCCATACGGTGCTGAATGGCGATACCACCACCCAACGCACCAATACGTTCAATATTACGCTCAGATACGGTTTCGGCGTGATCAATAATAAATCGAGTTGCGAATGGCTGTTTTGAATTGACACGCTCAAATACATTGAGCAAACGATTAATGCTTTCATCGTAAGTTGCATGAATACGGAATGGCCATTTCTTTTCAGCCAAGTGTTCTACGATGGCTTCGAGTTCACCTTCCATTTTTTCTGGTAAATCTGGACGTGGTTCATAGAAATCTTCAAAGTCACCCGCCGACCACGTCAGGTTCTCACCAGCTCCATTCATTCTAAATAATTCATCACCATCGCCCGGAAATGTCATTTCTGTCCAGCGGCGATAATCATCAAGCTCTTGGCCTGCCTTCTGAGCAAATAGGTTATAAGCAATTCGAACTGTCATTTGATTTTGATCGTGTAATTGCTTAATCACATCATAATCTTCAGGGTAGTTTTGACCACCACCACCTGCATCAATTGCCGAAGTAATGCCTAATCGATTTAGTTCGCGCATGAAATGACGAGTTGAATTGACTTGATCTTCAACTGGCAATTTTGGTGCTTTCCCTAAGGTTGAATACAAAATCATAGCGGATGGAGTTGCGAGCAACAGACCTGTTGGTTGACCCTTTGCATCTCGTACAATTTTGCCTCCGGGTGGATCTGGAGTGTCTTTATTAAAGCCTAATACATCAAGCGCTGCCCGGTTCAACAAAGCACTGGCATATAAATGTAAAACAAAGACAGGAGTATCTGGCGCAGCTTTATTAATTTCTTCTAAAGTTGGTAACCGCTTTTCGGCAAACTGGAACTCAGTCCAACCACCAACCACACGTACCCATTGTGGAGCTGGCGTATTATCTGCTTGTTCTTTAAGTAATCGTAGAGCATCAGCAACGGATGGCACACCTTCCCAGCGCAATTCCATATTGTAATTTAGGCCACCACGAATAATATGCAGATGACTGTCATTTAGACCCGGTATAACGCGACGACCATTTAAGTCTACGACTTTGCTTGTAGGAGTTGCGAGCTTCATAACCTCATCATTTGTACCCGTACGTACGACTTTACCATCTGCAATCGCAATTGCTTGTACTTCGGGATTCTGAGGATCTAGTGTTGTGATTTTACCGTTTATGAGTATGAGGTTTATTTCGGTCATTCTGAACTCCATTCTTGTGAATTATCGTTCTAAAAAATAAAGGCATGTCTGTATTAATATCACTTAAATATTGAATACTAGACATGCCTTTACCTAAATCAGTACTGTTTTATTTTGCAGGAACTGGTGCAAGTACTTCGTGTTTTGAAGTTGTACGTTCAGGTGCCTTATGTACCATCGTATAAGCATAATCCACACCCATACCATAAGCACCAGAATGCTCGCGTACAATTGCCATAACTGCATCATAGGTATCACGGTGTGCCCAATCACGTTGCCATTCAAGTAATACTTGTTGCCAAGTTACTGGAATAACACCTGCTTGAATCATGCGCTGCATAGAATAATCGTGAGCTTCTTTCGATGTACCACCTGACGCATCGGCAACCATATAAATTTCATAATCACCTTCAAGCATAGCGCCAAAAGCAAAAGTGTTATTGCACACTTCAGTCCATAAGCCTGACACAATCACTTTTTTACGATTATTTTTTGCAAGAGAATCACGTACTTTTTGGTCATCCCATGAGTTCATAGAAGTACGTTCTAGTAATGGAGCATCTGGAAATACATCTAAAAGTTCTGGATAGGTATGACCAGAGAAGCTTTCAGTTTCAACCGTAGTAATGGTGACAGGAATATTGAATGTTTTAGCTGCTTTTGCTAACCCTACAGTATTATTCTTTAATACTTGGCGATCTATTGACTGTACCCCAAAAGCCATTTGTGGCTGATGATCAATAAAAATAACCTGACAATTCGTTGGTGATAATTGTTCTAAAAGTGATTTATTCATGAATAACTCCGTTATTACTGATAAGTTTTGTGTTTAAGTAAAAAATCTAATGTTTATTATCAAAACAGATAAAAATGTAAAAAAATAGACAGTAAATCAGCTCGAATCTGTATGCTGTACGAATACAATAAAATCAATGATTGCTTTTTAATTTTTATAGTTTAATCATTGATATATATTTTTTTAACTTTTGCTTAACCATGGATCGATTAGACTGTATTTCCACTTTTGTAAGTGTCGTAGAACATGGGAATTTTAGTAGCGCAGCCAGAGCACTCGATATCTCTCGTGATTTAGTGGCCAAACGTGTTTGCTACCTCGAAAATGACCTAAAAACTACACTGTTAACCCGAACCACAAGACAGATGAACCTCACCTCTTGTGGAGAAAAGTTTTATCAGCATAGCAAAGTCATCTTAAGTGAGTTTGAATGGGCTGCCTACGAAATTAGCTATAACCAGCAGTACCCAGAAGGCGAACTCAAGCTCAATACACCAATGTCTTTTAGCAATATTTTTCTTCAAAATATCATTTCAGACTTTATTGAGAAATATCCCAGCATCAAAATTGATTTATTCATGACTGATCAACTACTAGACATGAATAATAATAAATTTGATTTAACCATTCGCGTAGATGGCTCTCCTCCAAACTTAGCAAATAGTAAAATATTAAATACCTATCAGCGCTATCTATATGCGACACCTGAGTATTTCAATCAGCATGGATTACCAGACTCATTAGAAGAACTTAAAGAACATAAGTTTCTGATTTATTATCAAGACAGTCGACATAAGAAATTGATTTTCCAAAAAGATCAAAAAGAAGTGTCCTTTAATTGCTTCCCAGTGATGACCTGTAATAATGGTGAATTATTATTAGATATGTGTTTGAAAGACCACGGCATTGTTTTTCTTCCAGAGTTTATTGCAGAGCCTTACTACAAAGAAAGTAAATTACAGAAATGTTTGGAGGACTACACCAGTCAGCCGCTTCACCTATATGTCACATGGCCAAATCGTAAGATTTTATCGAAGAAGGTAAAATTATTTATTGATTTTTTAACGCGTCAAATCGTTCCTATAAAATAACCAATCTGGGCCTTTTCCAGAAGAATTGGCCCATTATTTTTTAGTTAGTTTAAATGGTTTCAATCTTCTTATTTTTAAATAAATTTAATAAATTTTGCTCTGCTGTTGCTGTGCTGTCTTCTTCAATAAATGTCGTCGCGTAGTGTTCTAAATGTTCTTCCATCAATTGAGTTGCTCGTTTTTCATCGCCTTGTTCAATGGCATCTAAAATTGCACGGTGTTCATCTGCCGAACAATTATTATGTTTGGGAATTTCATATAACCCAATTAATAACGAAGTCCTTGCAATAAGCGTCTGCAAATAACTGGTCATAATTGTATTTTGATTTGCTTCAATCAGCTTTAAATGAAATTGTCCTGATAGCTTAATCCACTCGGCCCAATTCCCAGCTAAACGCTCATGCGACTCTTGATCGACTAAGCCTCGAAGCTCACTAAAATCTAGCTTATGTGACTTTTGAGCTAGCTTTTTTACAGTGGCGATTTCAAGCATGCTGCGTGCTTCAAAGACCTCTTTTGTTTCATGAGCACTATGTTTTGCGATGAGTGCTCCACGATTGGGCTGAATTTCGATGACCTTATCATGTGCAAGTTTGACAAAAACACGTCTTAACACTCCTCGCGTTACACCAAATGCTTCACACAAAGGTGCTTCAACTAAACGTGCGCCAGGGGCAAGTTGTCGATTTAAAATAGCATCTACAATAGCGTTATATATATGGTCATCAATTTCATCATTACTCATTTCTACGGCTTTTTTTGGTGCATTCGATGGCATTGATTTCTCCATTTTTATTGATGCCCCCCTTTTTTAGAACTTTATCTATTTTGAATAGTGTAAGTTTAACTTAAGCGTTTTGGAATATTGCTCTCATTCCCAAACCACTTATGTTGAGCTAAACAATCCAATATTAGACATCTAAATATCCACTTATACACCTAAATTTACTTACTTTTTATAAAAAATTAAGCACTTCTCATTTTCTAAATTTGTCTCTTCATATCCAAAATCCATACCAGTTTTAATGACTCATAAACGCTACTTCCTAAATTTGGCATAACTTTTGCTCAATTAAAATTGTGCACAATTTAAATATCACATTGTACACAATTTTAATTTCATTCTTTTAGACAGAAAAACAATGCTGCTGAAAGTGCCTCCATCTTAAGGAAGTGAGTGTTCAAGATGAATAATACCGAAGCAATAATTAAACCTTCTTATGATGCAAAACTGACAAATCAAGATTTAGCTCCTTTAAAAAAGCAAACATGGGGCGCTTATAATATTTTTGCTTTCTGGATGTCTGATGTTCATAGTGTCGGCGGTTATGTCATGGCTGGAAGCCTTTTTGCACTCGGGCTCAATAGCTGGCAGGTACTTTTATCTTTACTCATCGGCATTGCCATAGTTCAGTTTTTTACAAACCTGATTGCCAAGTCTAGCCAACAAACGGGTACGCCCTATCCTGTGATTTGCCGCGCAACCTTCGGTGTGCTTGGTGCAAATATTCCTGCTGTTATTCGTGGGCTTATTGCAGTCGCATGGTATGGCATTCAAACCTATTTAGCCTCAAGTGCTTTCTTATTGGTAATTTTAAAGTTCTTTCCAGAATGGTCGGTGTATGCCGATGTTTCAACTTATGGCTTTCTTGGGCTTTCCTATCTAGGTTGGGTTGGCTTCATGCTGCTTTGGCTACTGCAAGCGATTGTTTTTTGGTCTGGCATGGACAGCATTCGTAAGTTTATTGACTGGGCGGGTCCGGCTGTCTACGTTGTGATGTTTGCGATGGCAGTCTGGCTCATCTGGAAAGCTGGCTGGCAGAATATTGATTTAAACTTGAGCGGTGTTCAATACGACGGTTTTGCGGTTGTACCAGTCATGATTGGTGCTATTGCGCTTGTTGTCTCATATTTTTCAGGGCCTATGCTGAATTTTGGTGATTTCTCTCGTTATGGCAAAAGCTTTAACGCGATTAAAATGGGTAACTTTCTTGGGCTACCGATTAACTTCTTAGGCTTTTCTTTACTTACTGTGGTGTGTATTGCGGCAACGCTTCCAGTGTACGGCAAGCTCATTACAGACCCTGTCGAGATGGTTGGAAAACTTGATAGTACCTTTGTGGTGATTTTAGGCAGTTTAACCTTAATGATTGCCACCATTGGAATTAATATTGTCGCAAATTTTGTATCACCTGCCTTTGATTTTTCTAATGTTTCACCGAGCAAAATTAGCTGGCGCATGGGTGGAATGATTGCAGCAGTTGGTTCGATTTTCATTACCCCATGGAATTTATTTAATAACCCTCAAGTGATCCATTACACCATTGATATTTTAGGTGCATTTATTGGCCCACTTTTTGGTGTATTGCTAGCCGATTTTTACCTCGTTAAAAAACAGAAAATCGTGGTAGATGATTTATATACCTTAGATACTAAAGGTTTGTATTGGTACAAAAATGGTTATAACCACTCTGCCTTTTATGCCTTAATTCCAGCTTCATTAATTCCTATTCTATGTGTGCTGTTACCACAACTCTCTGCACTTGCTAATTTCACATGGTTTATTGGGATGGGATTCGGTTTTGTCATTTATCGATTTCTTAACCAACCGCTTGCCCATGCTAAATCAGCAATGACGAAGGTAAAAGTACAATGAAAATTAAAATTATTAACCCTAATACCACCCAAAGCATGACAGACAAAATTGCTGCATCAGCAAAGATAGTCGCAAATTCTGATACTCAAATTATTGCAGTGAGTCCTCAAATGGGCCCTGCAACAATTGAAAGTTATTATGATGAAGCCCTAAGTGCAGTAGGTGTGCTAGAGGAAATTCACCAAGGTGAACTTGTAGGTATAGATGCTTATGTTATTGCATGTTTTGGTGACCCTGCGCTTTATGCTGCCCGTGAAATCACTTCAGCACCTGTAATTGGGATTGCCGAAGCAGCTATGCGAACTGCAAGTTATGTAAGTACTGGGTTTAGTGTAGTCACAACCTTACAACGCACAGTGAATATGAGTTGGCATCTGGCTCATCGCTATGGGGCTACGCCATTTTGCAAAAATGTTCGAGCTTGTGACATTGCAGTTGAAGAGTTGGAGCTTCCTGACTCAGATGCTTATCGAACCATACGAGATGAGTGCAAAAAAGCGCTCGCAGAAGATAAAAGCGATACGATTGTTTTGGGCTGTGCAGGTATGAGTGATTTATGTCTAAAGCTACAAAACGAGTTGGGAGTAATTGTTATTGACGGCGTTGCAGCAGCCGTTAAACAAGCTGAAATGTTAGTCCAGTTAAATTTAAAAACCAGCAAAGTTGGTGATTGGGCCTCACCTCCTGTAAAGAGTTACACAGGCATATTGTCAGGATTTGGAGCACATTAGAAATAAATTACTGTTTCAATTCCAACTCAAAACGCTGCGTTGGAATTGAAACGGCTGAAAACAAAAGAATTAAACTTCAGCTAACTCTGGCTGTTGTTCATTTTTATAAAATGGCACATCACCGTTAATGGTTGCACGGTGCATGATGCGATGAGCATCGCCATAATCAAATAATGCTTTATGTTGCGTACAACGGTTATCCCAAATCGCGATATCACCATCTTGCCACTTCCAACGCAAATGAAATTGCTCTTGGGTCGCATGTTCAAACAAGAAATCAAGTAATTGCTCACTTTCTTGTTCAGGTAACTCATTAATGCGAGTGGTAAAGCCCTCACTTACAAACAGCAAAGGCTCACCTGTAACTGGATGGGTACGCACCACTGGGTGAACCACTGGAGGGTTCCGCTTAAATGTTTGCAAAAGCTTTTCACGTTCTTCTTCGTTATGAGCAAAACGTTCAAGTGGAAAAGACTTCCGAATATCGTGTGTTGCAGTTAAACCACGTAATTTTTGCTGTAACTCTAGCGGAAGCCCTTTAAAAGCTGCTGTATTACTCGACCATAACGTGTCACCGCCCACAGGTGGAATTTTAATGGCTTGCAACACACAACCTAAAGGTGGATTTTTACTAAAAGTCACATCTGTGTGCCAAAGTTCATTGTCACGCAAGTCTTGTTTCCAACTGTCGAGCACCATCACTTCAGGTACATCTTCAATTGAAGGATAAATCGGGTGCACATGTAAGCTACCAAAACTGCGTGCCAAGTCTGCTTGTGCTTGCGGCGCTAATTGTTGCTTTCGAAAAAAAATGACCTGATGATCAAGCAAAGCCTGCTGGATTTGTTGCGTTGTCTGTTCATTTAACGCATTCAAATCAATATCGTGAATAATTGCGCCAATGGTAGGCTTGATCACTTCAATATTTAAGTTTGCTACTTCTGTATTCATCTTCTTTACTACAACTGCTGACCATACCAAGGAGAAAACTGTTTTTGTAACCAACGTAAAAACAGCTCAAAACTAACTGCGACAATGGCAATCACAATAATGCCCAGAATTACCGTATCGGTAATTAAGAACTGTGCTGCCGATTGCACCATAAAACCAATACCGCGGTCCGCTGCAACCAACTCTGCTGCAACTAATGTTGACCAACCCACCCCAAGACCAATACGAATACCGGTAATAATATGAGGCAAAGCCGTTGGTAAAATGACATGCCAAAAGACTTGTGACTGACTTGCCCCTAATGACAATGCCGCACGTTCACGATTTAGCTGATGGCTTAACACACCATGCGCACTACTAATAATGACAGGCGCCAAAATCGAGAAGAAAATCAAAAGTACTTTTGTGGTTTCACCAATACCGAACCAAATAACAAGTAACGGCAAATACGCTAACGGCGGAATTGGACGTAATAATTCAACCAAAGGATCTAGAACAGCACGAACCCATTTGTTCAGCCCCATCCACAAACCCAGCGGAACACCAATCACCACGGCAGCAATCAAAGCCAAAAACACACGAGAGATACTAGCGGCCAAGTGTTGCCACAAAGTAGCCTTCATAAAGCCTTCTTGGCTGACCGATATAAATTTTTGCCAGACTGCCTGTGGGCTCGGTAAAAACAGTTCAGGTACGATATGCAAAGCAGTAATGAGAAACCAGAGTGCGACCACACTTCCCACACTAATTATGCTAACTGCCAAAGTGCGATGCTTCTCAAAAAATGACGATAGAAATGAAGCATTTTCTGTTTGCACATCTGGCTTAAGTTTTAGCCCTGCTTTGTCATATTCATAGACGTTATCTTTAGTACTCATGTGGTTAACGCCTCCTTACCGCTTTGTTTTTGTGCCCTTAAACTTTCAAACAGCTGCTCTCTGAGCTGAATAAATTGTGGGTCCGATTTAATTGAGCGAATAGACTCGCCCTGACGATATCGATTAGCAAAATCGAGATGTAGAGTTTCTACAATTTTGCCTGGATGCGCTGTCATCAGGACTAACTGATTGCTGAGCAATAATGCTTCTTCAATGTCATGAGTAATTAAAAAGAAGCTTTTATTTTGTTGAATCCATAAATCGAGCACTAACTGCTGCATGTTTTCACGTGTAAAAGCATCTAATGCGGCAAAAGGTTCATCTAATAAAATAAACGGCGCGTGACTAATCAAAGCTCTGGCAATACCAACTCGTTGTTTCATACCACCGGAAAGTTCCCAAATATTGGCTTTTTCAACGTGACTTAAACCTACAATTTTTAAAATTGCGTCCACTTGTGCTTCGATATCTACGCGTTTTAAACCTTTTAACTGCAAAGCGAAGCCAACATTATCTGCAACATTCAACCAAGGAAGGAGTGCATGATCCTGAAACACGACAGCGCGGGTTACATCTGGTCCATTTACTACTTCATGATTTACAAGCACATCACCTGAACTCGGCTTTTGAAACCCTGCCAAGATATTAAGCAAAGTTGTTTTGCCACAACCTGATTCGCCCAAAATCACGGTTAAAGAACCTTCTTCAATGGTTAGGTTAATGTCTTGTAAAACTGGCTTTTGCTGTTTAGGAAAAGTCAGATGAATATGTTTGGCTTCTAGTACACTCATGACAACTCCTTAAGGCTGCAAAAATGAAGAATTCACATTGCCTTTATAATCGGCTTTCAGTTGATCGACCTTGCCCTGACCTTTTAAGAACTTCGCTGTATCAAAAATATTTTGCGCAAATTCACCATCTAAAGTTTGTTTTTGCTGAGCGTGGTCTAGGTAAATATTTCCACTTAATAAAAGCGGGATATCTTTTGGATCAGAACCTGTGAGCTGCGCAATTTTTTGCACGTTATCAGTATCTTTAACGTAAGCGGCTGGGTCTTGATTGTATTTTTCAAGCTGCTCAAGCGTAGTTTTAACAAAAGCTTTTAAGAAATCAGGATTTTTCTCTGCAAAGTCTTTACGTACAACCCATAAGTCATAAGTTGGAGCACCCCACTCACCCACTTGTTTTGAGTCAGTTAAAACCGTACCAGATGCTTTAGCTTTACTTAAAGCAGGTTCCCACACATAGGCAGCATCAATATCACCACGTTCCCAAGCCGCTGAAATTTCAGGTGGACGCAAGTTAATAATTTTTACTTTGTCTTCTGGAATATTCCAATGTTTAAGTGCCGACAAAAGGCTGTAATGCGTGGTTGATACAAACGGTACAGCAATGGTTTTGCCAATTAAATCTTGAGGAGTTTTAATGCCTGATTTATTACTTACCACGAGTGCTTCAGACGCACCAAGTTTTGATGTAATTAAGAATACTTCAATCGGTAAATCACGGCTTGCCGCAGCAGCAAGTGGACTTGAGCCAATATTGCCAAGTACGACATCGCCTGAAGCAAGTGCATTTACAACATCTGAACCCGCATCAAATTTTTTCCATTGAATGTTACGTTGGCTATGTTTTTCATATTCCCCATTGGCCTGCGCAACTTTGCTTGGGTCAACCCCAGTTTGATAGGCAATCACGACAGGTTTGTTGTCACGAACTGAAGCACTTGTATTATTGTCTTTCTTATTTTGCCATACGATAAATGCAACAATTGCGACGATCACAATTGCCGTGACAATCAGCGGTTTGGTCTTCGTGCTCATAATTTCATGATCTTTCAATAATATAAGCCTATGGTATGCAGCCGGCTTTATAATGAAAAATAAAAAAATATGAGTTGCTTATCTAATTTTTATAAATAACTTTTCTTCATAAGTTTTTATCTTTTGGTAAAAAGAAAATTTTAAGTAATCTTATAGAATAGATACAAAATTAAAATACTTATATATCAATAATTAAAAACGTTATTCCCAAATCATATGATTGGAAAAGCCTGACATAAGCTCTCTAGTATTTTATCCTACTCACCTTTAATCATTTTTTCTTTTGGTCTATCGCATTAGATGTTTTACGTCTAATCAATTTTCGCCATTTTTTATAAAGATCAGATTTTATTATCTTTTTATCTTAAAACCTCTGCAAATATTGAGATTTAGACAAATCTTTTTCTGGTTTATACATGACGCAAGTTTAATTTTTTATTTTTAAGAGGAGAAAATATATTTTGTTTAAACATCCCCAAAATTTAAAAAAAATATTCATCGCTACGACTTTGACTACCTTTAGTCTTTCAAGCCATGCAGCGCTTACCTTTGGTAATGCTGAAGAAGGCCAACTTAAAGTGAGTGGTACTGTTCGGGCTAAATATGTTTATGATTTTGACTCTGAACCTTCTACAAGTAAATTTTCTTTTAATGACGCCGTATTATGGCTGGACTACAACTCCCCGAAATGGATTGGCCGCTTAGATTATCGGGTTTATGAATATTACGGGCGTTTAGGTGATGCAAATTGGCTCACCGATGCATGGTTGGGTTATAAAATTAATGACAATAGTAAAATTATTGCTGGCTTAAACCCACTTCCTTTTGGCTTGGGCCGCTTTTGGGGAAATACTTATTATTTAGGCATTGCCAATAGTGCTGGCTGGGAAGATGTACACAACCTTGGCGTGAAATATGATTTCAATGATGGAATCAATGAAGCACAATTTGCCTTTTATCCTACTGATGGTGGAACTTATAGAGGTAAAAGCAAAGACTCAAGTCGATTTAGTATCAACCCTGTCAATGCAGATGACTCTGTACCGCAAGGTACCAATACCAAAGAAAAGAACTCGATTGTTGTTCGTGGTGCTCACACCTTTAAAAATGTCTTAGGACAAGAAAATTTCTCTACCCAACTGGGTGCTTCTGCATGGTATTCCACCATTGAAAACAAACGCTCAGGGCAAGATGGCGATCGCCAAGTCTATTCGGTTTTTAGCAATACCAATTATAATCAATGGAATTTACAGCTTTTGGCTGGTTATCAAGACATTGATAATGCCGACACTGAATATAAAGATCATCTGACTTTGGGCGGTTTCGATTATTCATTTAATTCGGCAACCAAAGGTCAGATTTATTCAGCCGAACTCAGCTATTTGTTCCCTCAGCAGTTTGGCCCCATTACCTCTGTTCGTCCTTACCTAAACTATAGTTCTTATCGAAAAGAACAAGACGGGTTTAAAGACTCCACCCGTTTTATTCCCGGCATTGCCTTTAACTATCAAAAATTGACAGTACAAGCCGAGTTACTAATGGGTAAACATGATCCATATTTAGGAGACAGTGAAGGCCTTGCGGCTGGTGGAAGCAATGATAAATGGAACAAAAAAGCGTTTGTGATTTTTGCTTATTACTTCTAATTCTAAAAATAAAGGCCAGCAGATGTTGGCCTTTATTTTATTTAGAGATTTATTTTTACTCTAGTCGATTACAGGTGAATTATTGAGAGGAAGTTCTGGACCAGATTCATCGATGACATCGACATCTTGAGCGGTAGGCTCAAACTTGATGAGTAGTCCAATCACAATTAAAGGAATAAACGCAAAGATAGAAATAATCAGGTAAACATCGGTTTTATATCCCGCCATCCAGATCGGTAAAACAAACAAAGCAATTGCTTGAGCAACACCAGTTACTGCACGGTTAAAGCCAACCCCAACGCCACGAATCGAAGCTGGATAAGCCATGGTTGGATAAACCATCATTTGTGCCCCTGGCCCAAAGCCTTCGGCAAAAAGCCATAAACCGAGCATGCCAATTGCGGTGTAGAGTAAAAAGCTATTACCGGGTTCACCAATTAATGCTAAGGCAATGAGAGCTATAAACTGGAGTAAAAAGCCTGTAAGCAACACATGACGAGATTTAAATCTACTCGCAACAAATACGCCTAACAGCCCACCCGTAAATGCAAATAGTAGATTGAGTCCGAGCGTTGTAGTAATCGTCGTCAAGACATCAGTATGAAAGAAACGCGTTAAAATAGAAGGTAGAAAGAAAGCAATGGTGGTGTACTGAAATGCCACCGAAATGTGAATCACAATTGCCACAATCGTTCTTGGCAAATAGGTTTTATTAAATAAAACTGCAAAACCCTCGCGCTTTTTCTTTTCAGCAGTTCTTTCTACTTTTTCAACTGTAGCGACTGCATGAATCGCATAGGACTCTTGTAGAACTTTAGCCGCACCTTTTAAATCGCCTTGGTTTGCAAGCCAAATGGGTGATTCAGTTAAATATTTACCGCGAATAAAAATAATGAGTAACGCAGGCACTGCTCCAAAAATTAAAGATGCTCGCCATAACCAGTTGCTATGCTCAGGGGGTAAAAGAAAATAAAGCGCCAGAACTAAACCAAAACATACCGAAGAAGCGGCATACCACATTGGGCACCATGCGGCTAAACGTGCTGCTTTGTTGCTACTACCGTTAAATTTGGAAAACTCAGATAAGTATGACATTGCCACAGGCAGATCAATCCCCACACTAATTCCCATAATAAATCGGGCTAAAATCAAAACCCATACATTCGGTGCAAAACCTGCGACAATTGCCGCAATGACAAAGAGTACCATGTCCGCCATAAAGACTCGATAACGGCCAATTTTATCTGTCAGCCAACCACCAATCAGGTTACCAACAATAGTTCCGCAGACAATTGCTGAAGCCACTACACCAGTCATCACAGGGCTTAAAGAAAACTCTGAGATGACTTGCTCAATACCAAAGGACAGTGTTGTTAAATCATAGGCATCAATAAACACCCCAATCAATGCCAACCAAATAACTTTATTCGATTTACCCTTCCCTGCAAATTTTGAAATTAATTGTGAAACATCATCGGGAGATTTAATTTCATAACGATGGTTATGATCGAGTTCTTGTGTGCTCACTTAATAATTCCTAAACTTTAATAACAGGAACAAAATAATGATTATTCACACAATACAAAAACAAATTAATCTGATGTTTTAATCTAAATTATAGAATTATCTTTTCATTATTAACTCAGCAGTAAAACCGATATAAAAAAGCAAAATAAAAGCTGGTATTTAACCAGCTATTTATTTAATGGTTTTTGCAAAATATTAACTCGCCTCAGCAAGTTTTAACTCTTTTAGATTACGATATTTTGCACCGCGGTGATTTTCAGGCAAATATGGTCCAGCACCAAATAGTTTTTCTCTTAATGTTCCTTGTGCATATGAGGTTTGATATACCCCACGTTTTTGTAACTCTGGCACAATAAACTCAACCACATCGGCAAAGGTTTGATGAGCCAAAATATAGGCAAGGTTAAAGCCATCAATATCGGTATCTTCAACCCATTGTTCTAGAGCATCTGAAACTGTTTCTGCCGAACCCACTAACACAGGTCCATTACCACCTAAGCTGTTCCAATTTGCAATTTCTTCAATGGTCCAAACACGTTCTGGGTCTACATTTACATAAGAATCTAATAAAGATTGAATCGCGTTGGTTTGAATATATTCAACTTTGTCAGTTGGTTGATATTGTGAAAAATCAACACCAGACCAGCCAGACAGTAATGTTAACGCCCCATCGTAGCTTCCATAGCTTTGATATTCTTTAAACTTAGCTTGTGCTTTTGCATCGGTTTCATCAGTGACAATTGACAAAAGCGCATAAATTTTGACAGAGTACGGGTCGCGGCCTTCTTGAGCCAATTTCTGGCGAATACCCTGTACCACTTTTTTTGTAGCAATTTTAGATGGCGCTGCGATGAATACACACTCGGCATTTTGACTAGCAAACTTCTGTCCGCGTGAAGATGCACCTGCTTGGTAAAGTACTGGTGTTCGCTGCGGTGATGGCTCACAAATATGGATACCCGGTACAGTAAAGTATTTACCCTCGTGCTGAATTGGATGCACTTTTTTATGGTCAGCAAAGATACCGCTTTCACGGTCACGAAGTACCGAACCTTCTTCCCAAGACCCTTCCCAAAGTTTGTAAAGGACTTCTAAATATTCATCAGCAATATCATAACGATTGTCATGATTAACCTGAGTTTTTAGACCCAAGTTTTTCGAACCACTTTCTAAATAAGACGTCACGATATTCCATCCAACTCGCCCTTTGGTTAAATGGTCTAGCGTGCTAATACGTCTAGCAAAAGGATAAGGATGTTCAAAAGAAATAGAGGTCGTGACACCAAAACCCAAGTGCTTTGTGACTGCTGCCATCGCAGGCACAATCTGTAGCGGATCATTGACTGGAACTTGTACTGCACCTGTTAAGGCATGTTCAGCACTTTGATGATAAACGTCATAAATACCAAGCACATCTGCAATAAAAATACCGTCAAAAAAACCACGCTCAAGAATTTGTGCTAAATCTGTCCAATATTCTAAATCTTTATATTCAACAGATCGATCTTGAGGATGTCGCCATAATCCAGGAGATTGATGGGCAATACAATTCATTTCAAAAGCATTAAAACTAATTTTCTTAGTCATAAAATATCAACCAGCATTTTATTTAATTTTTATACTAAAGCAATTTTTATATTTTCTTTATAATATAAACCCCAAACAAAATATGATTTTATTCTAATAGATTTTTATAATTTAATTTAAAAAATCAAAATAATATTAAGCCACTAAAATAGCAGCTTAATATCTAAAACTATAATTTATTGTTTAGCAACATTCCCTATTCGCCATTGATACGGTGGTAATGTGCCGTTTACACTAAAATCACCGACAATTCGATTTTTAAATACTCTCGGGTTATGTGAAGATAAAGTTCGTACATTACGCCAGTATCGATCTAGGCCTAAATCTTTGTCTGTTGCGGAAGCACCTAAAGCGTCAAATAAAATCGTAGAAGCATTTAAAATCAAATCGGTAATAACCGTTTGAGATTGTGCACTTTCAAGCTCGGCAAGTGCATTTTGCTCTTCTTCAAGCTGCTCATTATTTTGAAATGCAGCTAAGTAAGCACGTTGTAAGCTTTGTGCGACTTTTTCAACAATCGCCCCTGCACTGTAAGCCGCGCCACGGATTTGGCCTACTACTTGTAAAATTTGGGGATCTTGTTTTACAAATTGGGCATTTGCATGCGTGTAGTTTCGTGTACGTTTCGCCACAGCTTGAGAAACATCATAGGTTGCAGCACGCCCTAGACCTGTAATGATTGTCAGTTGAACAAGTTGATAGTAAGCCGCTGAATATTTAAAACGGTCATCGTCAGGTAAAATTTCATTTTCATCGACCAATACGTCATGGAAATATGCTGTACCGCTTGCGGTGAGTTGCTGACCAAAGCCATTCCAGTCATCGACAATTTCGACACCTTCATCTTCACGGCGCACAACGACCGAGCCAGACTCTCCTTTTAAATCTGTTACACCAACGTCCACCCAGTCTGCATATAGGCTACCAGTGGTGTAATATTTTTTACCTTTAACGCGAATTTTTCCTTCATTGTCTCGATATAAATGTGTTTCGAACTGATCAATTGACTCTTTCCCGCCTTCAGACCATGCACTACCGATTGTTTCCCCATTGGCAATTCGGCTCAGCCAACGCTGTTGAAACGCTTTGTCTTTACTTACCAAGACATCTTCAGTGAAACCAAAATGCACACGCAAAGCTTGCGGTAAGTTCGAGTCGGCTTCAGCAAGTTCAATGAGCAATGCAAATAATTCAGGAATAGTTGCATCAAAGCCACCATGAGCTTTGGGAAGTCTTAAGCGCGTAAAACCAATATCTTTAAGCCACTGGAGTTGTTCATAAGGCAAAATATGCTGTTGCTCACGGATTAAAGCCCCTTCTTTAATACGGGCAAAAGTTGGTCTGAAATTTTTTGCCAATTCATCATAACGCTCAGTTGGCCCTTCACCCCACACGCGAGAAATAATTGAGGCCTGACTTAGTGCAGCGTGTGTTAAGGAACCGAGATGATGCTCAAAATTTAAATTTGTCATGTAAGTAAAACCAATATTGCTTTGCTTTTACCATAAAATATTTATTTCACATGAAAACGATTATTTTTTTATAACAGTATTCAATCTTGATATAACGCCAATCAAAAGCCTGATCGCCCTAAGCGATCTCTTTCTTGTTAAGACTATGCTGACTTTGCAATAAGGTTTGCATATATTCTGAATAGACAGAAAGTTTTTCGAAGATATGCTCTGAATAAAACATATCATCAATTAAGTGCGTCATTTGACTAACAGTAAAGGTATCGCATAACCCGACCAGTGCTGCATTCATTTGCGCAAAATGAGCACATAACTGTACATATGCTTCATCTTTATTTTTAAATAATAATTTTCGCATATCCAACTGATCTACACCTTTTAGACCCTCATCTTTTACAACTTTGACCCAATGAATTTTTATTTTTAAGAACTGTTCAAGTTGCTTTAAAGCCTCTAAATCAAGCTCTAAATGTGTTATTAAAAAAACTGTGGAGATATCGCTTCGACATAATGCTTTGATTAATTTTAAATAAATAAAGTCAGCTTCTCCCATCTCTATTAATTCTAAATCTAGATATATTTTTAGGCTTTCTAAAACTTCATCTATCTTAAATACGACCTTCTTGTCAGCTTGATAGTATTTATTAAGAATAGTAAGCACAGGTGGTGTTGCAGGTGTTGTATAAATAGCAGCTTTGTTTAGGTTCGCAAAAATAAATGGTGAGAATAGATAAGCCAAACTGCTTTGCTGTGGCTCAATATGCGACTGAATTAAATAAACCGTTTGAGTTTTAGAAAAGTCTCTGAGTACTTTCGCTCTAAGTAAAGTTGCTTCAAGGTTCACATAAGTCTGTTCTAACTGATCTATTACCAAGGTAGAAATAGACTGATTTTTAATAATTTTATGTAGAACATTGAGTTGAGAAGTAATAAACATTTTTTAACATCCAAGCTATTTTAGAAGCGCTACACTTACACTCAGGTCTTTAAGAAACACGCAGCAACCGGACCCTACACAAAACAACAATGGAAATAGAAAAGAAGAACATAATCATGTGCTTAAAAAAATCTAAAGCAGCGTTCACATTGAGTATTGAAGGTTGGTTTAGGTCGACGGTAAATCCTGTTCATTTTTATTGTGAACTTTAGAGGACTGAATATATAGCTACAGATGATCGAAAAAAAACTATAGCACCCCCTCGAAACAGCACTGAACTGTTATAGTTTTATAAAAAATTTCTGTATCTATATATACAAATAGAGCGAGTGCATGATTAAGAAAACTTCTTAAGGTAGGTAGTTTTCATGAGACGATCTATTGCATATCGCCAGATATTTCATCAATGTTTCAATGCAACATGCATTTTTACAAATGCAACATCAAGCATAAACTTTGCTAACAGATTGAAAACAATCAATCGCACTATTCTACTGAAATATCAAGCAATTATATTGCTTTACCCTGTTGGCATTTTACTTGCTAAGAACATTTATCACAGAAGTAAGTTTAATCGCCAGAGTACTTTTTTGCCTGAAAATAAGTATTTAACTCATTCAATCATCATCAGCTAGTTCACAGGGGGAAAGTTTATGAGCCTCGGTCTAACCGCTCTAGAATTAGCGCGAATACAATTTGCTTTCACAGTATCCTTCCATATTATTTTTCCGGCCACTTCCATCGGTCTTGCCTGTTTTTTAGCAGTTTTAGAATGGAAATGGTTAAGAACGCAAAACCCAATTTATAAAGATCTATTTAAATACTGGATTAAGATCTTTGCCGTTGCATTTGGTATGGGAGTTGTTTCCGGTGTCGTAATGAGCTACCAGTTTGGTACCAACTGGAGTGAATTTTCACGAGTCGCCGGAAGTATTACTGGTCCTTTACTTACCTATGAAGTGTTAAGTGCCTTCTTCTTAGAAGCAGGTTTCTTAGGCATTATGCTATTTGGTTGGGGTCGTGTTGGCCCGCGAGCCCATTTCTTTGCGACGCTTATGGTTGCCATCGGAACATGTATTTCCATGTTCTGGATTTTATCTTCCAATAGTTGGATGCAAACCCCGCAAGGTTTTGCGATCGAAAATGGCATTATTGTGCCTAAAGACTGGCTAGCTATCGTTTTTAACCCATCGTTCCCTTACCGCTTTGCCCATATGGGTGCTGCTGCCTTCTTGGTTTCATCTTTATTGGTCGTAGGAACATCTGCATGGCATTTAGTAAAAGGCCGTCGTGATGAACTGGTGAAAAAATCATTCTCGATGGGTCTTTGGATGGTACTTGTGACTTCATGTTTACAAGTGGTGATTGGTGATAACCATGGTTTAAACACTCGTGAACATCAACCTGCCAAACTTGCCGCAATGGAAGGTCACTGGGAAACCAATCATAACGAACCAATGCCATTACTGTTATTTGCTATTCCAGATATGAAAGAAGAACGTAACCACTTTGAAGTGGGGGTTCCATATTTGGGTAGCTTAATTTTGACTCACAGTTTAAATGGTCAAGTCACTGGTTTAAAAGATTTCGCACCTGAAGATCGTCCAAACTCAACCATTATTTTCTGGAGCTTCCGTGTGATGGTTGGCCTTGGTGTCCTTATGGTTACCTTATCACTGATTGCCCTTTGGCTGCGTAAAAGCGGAAAGCTTTATGAAACATCGTGGTTCCACAAATTTGCTTTACTAATGGGCCCAGCAGGTTATGTTGCATTACTTGCAGGCTGGGTCACCACTGAAGTAGGCCGTCAACCTTGGGTAGTGTACGGCATTATGCGAACCAAAGATGGCTTATCTCATACGGTGTCGGCAGATCAAGTCGGCCTCAGTCTCTTTATTTTTGTAGTGGTGTATACCATCGTTTTTGGTAGCGGTATTTACTACACCTTAAAACTCATTAATAAAGGCCCATCATTTATCGATACACCAAATATCGAATCTGGTGGTGTTGGACACTTTAAAACACCAATGCGCCCACTCAGTGCAGTTGATGAAAATATTGACAGCAACCAAAAATCTGGGGAGAACCGTCATGATTGATCTTTCTTTAATATGGGTCGGTATTATCGGTTTAGGTGTCATGATTTATGTGGTCATGGATGGCTTTGACTTAGGAATCGGGATCATGTTCCCATTCATTAAGAACAGCCAAGAACGTGATGTGATGATGAATACCGTCGCCCCTGTCTGGGATGGTAACGAAACGTGGATGGTACTCGGAGGTGCTGGTCTATATGCAGCATTTCCACTGGTCTATTCAACAGTTTTATCAGCACTATACCTACCTATTATCTTTATGGTGATTGCCCTGATTTTCCGTGGCGTTGCTTTTGAATTCCGTTTTAAAGCTCATCGCACCAAACATCTGTGGGACTTGGCTTTTATTTGGGGTTCAGTGTTAACCAGCTTCCTTCAAGGGATTATTTTGGGTGCTTATATTCAAGGGATCAAAACCGAAAATGGTATTTATGCTGGTGGATCTCTTGATTGGTTATCACCATTTACGGTCTTTACAGGTATTGGTGTAGTTGCTATGTATGCAACTTTGGGTTGTGGCTGGCTCATTTTAAAAACTGAAAAAGGCTTACAGCAACGTATGTATGAGCTTATGCCTAAGCTAATTATTGCACTACTCATTATTTTTGGCGCTGTAAGTTTATATACGCCTTTGACTCATCCTGAAATTGCAGATCGCTGGTTCTCTTTACCAAATCTTTTCTATTTTAGTCCTGTACCTATTTTGGTCTTATTGTTTGTTGGCCTAATTTTATCGGCATGTAAAAAGCAGAATCACGACCTCAAACCATTTGCATATACATTGGCCCTCGTTTTCCTTGCATTTACTGGTTTTGTGATTAGTTTATGGCCCTATATTATTCCGCCATCAGTCACCATTTGGCAGGCTGCGGCGCCTCATTCTAGCCAAATGTTTGCTTTGGTTGGTGCACTTATTTTGATTCCAATCATTATTGCTTACACCATTGTGTCTTATTGGGTATTTAGAGACAAAGTCCGTGTAGGTGATGAAGGCTATCATTAAGTATGGAGGGTTTTATGAAAAAGTCATCCGTTAAACTCAACCAAACCCAATGGTTTATTCTGCTATGGCTTGGAGGTTTTTTTGCCCTAGCTGTGATTGCGGGATTGTTTAAAGTGATATTGATTTATGCAGCCCCTTACTTAAAGTAAATCTATCGTTCTAAACAAATGCCGTTTGTAGATTCTGCAAACGGCATTTATTATTGATTCAGTGCATCTTTTTTTATTTCGTGCAGCTCATACATGTATAAATCAGAACAACTCGCCCATAGCATTCGCCAACTCATTGAGAGCGGTACTTTAAATGCACATGAAAAATTACCTTCATTAAGAGATCAGGTACAACGCTCTGGTTTTAGCTTAATGACGGTCATGAATGCTTACCAAGAACTTGAATCACAAGGTTTAATCTATTCAAAAGAAAAATCGGGATATTTTGTTGCGGAGCAAATTGTACTTAAACCACTGGAACAATATTCGGTCGTTTCACTGAATTCTAAAATTGAAATTAATTCCTTAGTTTTTAAATATCTTAAGTCAATTCAACATGAGTCTGTTGTGCCTTTTGGGTCAGCTTTTCCAGACAGTCAGCTTTTAGCTGCCCCCAAACTTATTCAAATTATGGGGCAACTTGCGCGTCAAAGACAAAGCTATGATCAAACAGCAAGTCTACCTCCCGGTAATTTAGCCTTAAGAAAAATGATTGCTCAACGCTACTGTATGCAAGGCATACAAACAGACCCAGATGACATTGTTATTACATCAGGAGGGTTAGATGCACTTAATCTTTCATTACAAGCAGTTGCTAAACCGGGCGACTACATTCTATTGCAACAAACCGTATTTTACGGCGCTTGGCAAGCCGCAGAGCGTTTAGGGCTTAAAGTCATTACCATTCCCGAACATCCTCAATATGGTTTTGACCTAGAAGCTTTTGAACAAGTCATTCAAACATATCCAATCAAGATGTGTTGGCTCATGTTAAATAGCCACAACCCGATTGGTTTTACTGTTAGTGATGACATTAAATATAAAATTGCCAAGTTGCTTCATGAACACCAAATTTACTTAATTGAAGATGATGTCTATGAAGAGCTTTTTTATGGCGGTCAAAAACCACTTTCAATGAAGTATTTTGACCAACAAAATCTGGTACTGCACTGCTCGTCTTTTTCTAAAACATTAGGTGCAGGTTTTCGGGTTGGTTGGGTTTATGCGGGTAAGTTTTCAGACCATATTCAACATTTGCAGCTCATGAGTACCATTTCAGTCAATGCACTTATTCAAAATGCATTGGTTGAATTTTTGTCTCATCATCATTATGAAAAACACTTGCGTACACTTAGACTTTCACTTGAACGTTATAAAAAGCAGTTTTATCACTATTTAAAGCAACATTTACCAAGCTCTTGTGAAGTGTATTACTACCCAAGTGGTTATTTTCTATGGGTCAAACTTCCTAGTACGCTAGACAGTATGCAAGTTTATGAAGAGTTGATTCAGCAAGACATTGGCGTTGCACCAAGCCCTCTCTTTAGTGTTTTACCTGCACAGCAGCATTATTTGAGAATTAACTGTTCTTTTGAATGGAACACTAAAATTCAAAGCGCATTAGATCAGGTTATCAAAACCATTCAACAAAGAGTTGAAGCAGGTTTATAAGAAGGTACGACGCCTTAATGAAATCGAGAGAATAAAGACAACATCCCCTATGTAAATGGACTTATTTAGGAAAATTGGGGCTTCGACTGTTTTGTATCAAACTATCAGATGATAGAATATTAAGTCTGATAATTCAGCTGCAATTACTTGATAAAAAATAGTTTATGTCAAAGAAATATTGTTATCTCTACCGCCAAAAACGCCTCAACATTTTCAAGCTGAGCTGTTGATACTTTCTTCCTATTTAAAAACGCAGCATCCAGACTCATCGATTAACACATATAATTAAAGGTTCTAATGCTTCAAAATACGATGCATCGCCAAGTTCTTATTTTGGCGAGTTCTCAGTCACTTTACCAAACCGTATCGATCATGGTCATGACGATTGGTAGTTTGGCTGGGGCAAATATTTCTAATACACCGATACTTGCAACTTTACCCATCGCATCTATGTTTTTGGGTACAGCCTTAATGATGTTCCCTGCATCAATGTTGATGGCATATGTGGGACGGCGTAAGGGTTTTCTTTTCGGCGCTTTTTTAGGTGTAATTGGCGGTATTATTGCCGCCATTGGTATCTTTTATAGTTCACTTACTCTCTTAGCCTTAGGCACGTTATGTGTCGGAGCCTACCAATCCTTTGCCCAGTTTTATCGTTTTGCTGCCAGTGAAGTAGCAGATGATGCGTTCCGTTCACGTGCCATTTCTTGGGTTATGGCAGGTGGAATTGTTGCCGCACTGATCGGTCCGACTTTGGCACGCTTTGGTGGCCCATTATTTCAACATTTAGAATATATCGGTTCATTTTTAATTATTAGTATCATTTCACTTGTGGCAATGGGCATTTTATCTAGCCTACATATTACTGATACAGTTGAGCAAAAGTCTGACTTTACTGCTGGTCGCCCATGGCAACAGATTGTCTTTCAGCCTACCTATCTAGTTGCTCTGTTTGGTGCAGTCACAGGCTACGGCAT
Organism: Acinetobacter genomosp. 33YU; assembly: GCF_001990725.1. Lineage (NCBI taxonomy): Bacteria > Pseudomonadati > Pseudomonadota > Gammaproteobacteria > Moraxellales > Moraxellaceae > Acinetobacter > Acinetobacter genomosp. 33YU. Next base: position 366,735 of record NZ_LFZQ01000011.1, read on the forward strand.
CATGATTTTAGGTATGACCGCAACACCAATTGCCATGCGACATTCACACCATGAACTAGGCACGATTACAACTGTCATTCAGCTTCATGTGCTTGGTATGTTCCTACCTTCATTCTTTACTGGACATTTAATCGCCCGATTTGGTGTGCTTAAAATCATGTTTGCAGGTCTTTTATTATTTGCCTGCTATATCGGATTTGCTCTCTCCGGTATTCAGTTCGCATCGTTTGCAATCTCACTCATTTTATTAGGTGTGGGATGGAACTTTTTATTTATTGGCAGTACTTCTTTACTCACAGGAACCTATTCCGTGGCTGAAAAAGCCAAGGCCCAAGCCATTAACGACATGACTGTTTTTGTTGTCGGTTTAATCTGCTCTTTTAGCGCTGGTGCTTTACTTGATTTATTTGGCTGGGAAGCAATGAATATTGCTTTAATACCGTGGCTAGTAATTGCAGCATGCTCATTACTATGGTTAAGCAAAAGACGGCAAGAAACTTTAATTTAACTTTGTGTATCTGCTCTTATTTCCAGAAAATAATATTTTAAAAATTTGGCGTACTTTGATTAAACATTGTCGCCATTCGATTTGGATAAATATCGTTCAAATTCCTATGATGTCTCTATCGAAAAGCGAGTTCCTTAAAACTTTAGTTGAGAGACAGAATATGAACACAGTTAAAGAAAAAATCGTTCTCATCACAGGCGCATCATCTGGTATGGGAAAAGCATTTACCAAAGCATTACTCAAAGAAGGCGCAACTGTTTATGCCGTTGCTCGTCGCGTTGATGCTATGCAAGAACTAAAAGCCCTTGGTGCTCATACATTAAAAATGGATATTACCAATCAGGATGATATCGACCAAGTTGTGAAAACTATTGAAAAAGAAACCCATGGCGTTGATATTTTAGTTAACTGCGCAGGCTTTGGCATGTATGGTGCTATGGAAGATACCACCCTTGCCGATGCACGCTATCAATTTGAAGTGAATCTGTTTGGTATGGCCTATTTAACCCAAAAGGTTCTGCCTAGTATGCGTAAAAAAATGCAGGGTCGAATTATCAATATTTCATCAATGGGTGGGAAAATTTATACCCCACTTGGTAGTTGGTATCATGCGAGTAAACATGCAGTTGAAGGCTGGTCTGACTGTCTACGTTTAGAGTTAAAATCATTTAATATTGATGTTGTTGTCATTGAACCGGGTGCTATCGCAACTGAATTTGCAGATGTAATGATCCAACCTATGCTGGAACGTTCAGGGCAAAGTGCGTATAGCCATATGGCAGCCGCAGTTGCTAACTCAACAAAAACTACAGTAGAAAAAGGTAAACTTTCAGACGTGCAAGTTGTCGTCGATATGCTGATGAAAGCTGTTCATGCATCCTCACCTAAAACACGTTATGTGGGTGGCAAATATGCCAAACTGATGATATTTGTACGTAAATGGTTTGGCGACCGTGTGTTTGATCGTATGGTGATGTCAGTTATTAAATAAATGAAGTGACCCATATAAGTTTAATGTTGAGATGCTCAAATGAAATATGCTTCAAATTTTGCCCTAAATACCAACTGGAAGTTATTACTGAATGACCTAGGCATAAATCTTGAAGATGCATTACGTTTGGCATCTCTACCGCTTGATTTGTCCAACCGTAAAGATGCAAGCCTTACGCCCGTTCAATATTTCAATTTTTGGCACGCAATTGAACAACTTGCTGGAATAAATGACTTACCTTTAAAAATCGGTCAAATGATTACAGTTGAGCTTTTTGACCCAGCGATTTTTGCTTGTATTTGTAGTCCTAACTTTAATATTGCAATACAGCGTCTATCTGAATTTAAAAGACTGGTTGGGCCAATGCAGTTACAAGTAGCAATTGATAACGACACAACAACGCTAGAACTCAAATTTTATAATGTATCTACACCAACACCGCAAAGTCTTGCCATGTCAGAACTGGTCTTTTTTGCTCAATTAGCAAGAATATGTACAAGACATCAGGTTATACCTTTGAAAGTTACACTGCCCGATTTACCTAATAATCTAGCAGAGTACAAAACATTTTTTGGCGTACTTCCACAAAAAAGTGAACACATTTCAATTGTCTTTTCACGCCAAGATGCTGAACGTCCTTTTTTAACAGCCAACCCGACCATGTGGTCTTTTTTCGAGCCAAACTTGCAACGTAGTCTTATACAGCTTGATGAAGATGCAACAGTTAGCGAAAAAGTTAAAGCTATACTCTTAGAAAACCTACCTGCTGGACTATGTACAATAGAAGATGTTGCTCAACGACTCGCGATGAGCAAACGTACGCTACAACGGCTACTTTTAGAAGAGCAAACTAATTTTAAAACGCTTTTGGATACAACACGTCAATCTCTTGCCCAACATTATTTAGAAAAATCATCAATGAGCACGGGTGAAATTTCATTTCTATTGGGCTTTCAAGAGCACAATTCTTTTAGCAGAGCATTTAAAAACTGGACGGGTAATACTCCGCAAGAATATAGACTTCTGCATTAATTCCTAACGCGGTTTGTTCAACATCCATTCCAGATTTTGGCGAACCGCAGGCCACTCATGTTTCAAAATACTGTAAACGTGAGTGTCCCGTAAAATATCATCTTTTACAATTTGATGGCTTCTGAGTACACCGTCTAACTTTGCACCCAAACGCAGAATTGCAGTTTGACTTTGAACATTTAAAGAAGATGTGCGTAACTCGACTGCAATACAGTTTAAAGTCTCAAATGCGTGGGCCAGCAATAGCTTTTTGCACTCAGTATTTACAGGTGAGCGCTGTGCAGACTTGCGGTACCACGTCGAACCAATTTCTACACGCCGATGGGCTTCTTCAATATGCATTAAAGTTGTCATGCCCAACGCCCGCCCCGTTTTTCGATCTTCAATATAAAATGGCAGCATAGAGCCGGATTTTTGTAAACCAAGACGTCTTTCAATTTCAGCAGTCATTTGTTCAGGTCTTGGCACACGGGTATACCAAAGATTATAGAGTTCCCCATCGCAAACAGCCTCTGCCAGTGATTCAGCTTGAGTTAAGTCTAAGGGCTTTAAAATAACGTGCTCACCTACCAACTCAACAGATGTAGTAAAAGACATCTTTGTCTCCTCAATTGATATTAAAGTTTTATATTTTCAAAATTATTTATTTAACTCAGCCACACTATACATAGCGTCCGCTATAGTTTGATGACCAGCTTTCGATAGGCCATCTGCCGCGCCCAAAATGTCTCGACGTTCTTTGTTTTGCCCAAGTTTTGATTTGCCTCTCAGCTTGGTAATTTCAATCTCAATCCCTACAATGGCTTTTAACATCGGTTCAAGATAGTCCTTTGGTGCATCGGACATTTTCCATGGTTCAGATTGAGATGCTTCATGAGTACGGGTTAAACGAGCCACAACACCACGGACATATCGTTCATCATCTCGAATGGTTACTTTGCCATAAGCATGTACAACCCTATAGTTCCATGTCGGCACTTGTCTGTGCTCTTCATGTTTGGATGGGTACCAGTTTGGTGAAATATAAGCATCGCCTGCTTGAAACACGATGAGTACCTCATCTCCATTTTTAATGTCCTGCCAGACTGGATTAACTCTAGACACATGCGCACGTAGTACACCCAATTCCCCTTCGCTTGCCTGTAATTCAAATGGAAGATGATTTGCATCTAAGCCATTACTTCCATGCGTAAAAAGCACACCAAACGGATATTCTGTAATAAGAGAATGCAATACGTCCAAACGGTTTTCTGCATAATCATCGGGGATATACATGGCTCAAACCTCACTGTAAATCTCAGGGTTATTTATATTTTGTGTTGTAAATTTTCTGGTTTATGTGGTTTATTAAAAAGAACCACTTTGTATTTTTTTAAGTAGACCAGAATTATGGCAAGAATGGCAAAAGTTGTTGAACTTCCGTCGATTGCAAAGATTAATAAAAGCCAAGGAAAGATAAGTGCTCAACTGACCCAAGCTTTGCGTGAAGCTGTACAAAGTGGTGATTTACAGTCTGGCGATCCGTTGCCTTCTTCACGAGAACTGGCTCAAACACTTGGGGTCGCACGCGGAACGATTATCGAAGCTTACGATCAGCTTTTAGCTGAAGGTGTTTTTGACTCTCAAGCACGAACGGGCACCTATGTGTCTCATGCTTTAACTAAAAAAACTGTGCTGCAACATTCTCAAAAAGAGACCACACCTAACTCAATCCCTTTGACGAAGTCGGCACTCTCCTATGCTCAAGTGCTTAAAGAGTTTAAACCTCTTCCTCATGCCCCTTTTGCAGTGTCTGTTCCCATTGCCCGTACTCAACCAAGTGATATCTGGCGTAAGTTCGGTAATAAATTTAGATCTCGAGGTGCAGGTGCTCCTTCGGGTTATGGTGAACCTCAAGGGGTATTATCACTAAGAATTGCTATAGCAGACTATGTACGTCGATCCCGCTCTGTCCACTGCGAACCTGAACAAATTGTGATTACACCCGGTATTCAACAGTCACTTTATATTTGTAGCCAGATTTTATTTGAAGCAAAAGATGAAGTTTGGATTGAAGATCCAGCTTATCGGGGTACAACAGCCATTTTTGAGCATGCTGTACAAAACATTCGTATGGTACGTGTTCCTGTTGATGAAGAAGGTATTCAGGTTGAAACCGGAATTAAGCTTTCTAAACATGCACGTGCTGCTTTTGTGACACCGTCTCACCAATATCCGCTTGGCATGCCGATGAGTCTAGCAAGACGTACGGCTTTATTGACTTGGGCAAAACAGCAAAATGCATGGATAATTGAAGATGACTATGACAGTGAACTCCGTTATAACGGTCAGCCCTTCCCATCTTTGCAAGGCATGGCACCCGACCAAGTCATTTATCTAGGCACTTTCAGCAAAGTCTTATTTCCATCGCTTAGACTTGGCTATGCAGTATTGCCTCAAGAATTGGTGGCTCCTTTTTGTGGACTTAGAGTATTAATTGATAGGCACCCACCTGCTGCTGACCAGCACGTTTTGGCTGCTTTTATTCAAGAAGGTTATTTAGAGCGGCATATTCGACGGACTCGAAATGTCTATGCAGAAGTTCGAGAATACATTATTGGTTTGATTGAAAAATACATACCTCAAGAACTGGCGTGGTTACAGCCGGGCGATCAAGGCATGCATATGGTGTTATGGCTTGCTCATCATATTAATGACATCGACGTTGCAAGCTCAGCACTCGATGCAGGCATTGCCATCAAAGCAATTTCACCAACATTTTCAAAAAAGCAACAACGTCCAGGGTTAATTGTTGGCTTAGGCGATTTTGAGCCAGAGCTAATGAAACAAGCCATCAAAAAACTAACAAAGATTATTCAACAACATGACAATCCGACTTAGACAAGATCTACAAGAGCAACCATAGATGAATCGCAAATGGCCCAATCAGTACCATTAAAATACCGGCAATAACCATGGTTAAACTGGCAATTACACCTTCTTCGCTATTGCGTTGCTGTGCTCTAACTGTACCAAAACCATGCGCTGCATTGCCGAAGGCTGCCCCATTTGCCACATTAGAACGGATTTTAGTAATCGCTAAAATTGCATCGCCGCAAATCATACCGACCAAACCAGTAATGACCGTAAATAGTGAAACCAATGCTGCCGAACCGTGAATATCTTCCGCTAAAATCATGGCAAATGGTGTTGAAATAGAACGGGCCATCAAACTGTTGGTGACTTCAGGGCTAAAGTGAAACCACTGTGCCATTTCATAGGCAGACATCACACCTACACTCATCCCCACAATAATCGCAATCGAAAGGACTCCAAGGTTTTTACGAATCGTTTCCCGATAACGATAAATCGGTACAGCAAACGCAACCGTTGCTGGTCCTAATAAATTAACAATCCACTGTGTATCTTCAGCATATGTTTGATATGAAATTCCAAAAATCGTCATCAAAGTGATGGTGAGTACAGGCACGCTAATCGCGGGTGATAACCAAAGTTTTGGATTTTTCTGATAGATTCGCTTTGCCACAACATAGGCTGCCAAAGTCCAGATCAGACAAAGAATTGACCAAATATTCATGTCATTTGCTCTTTAGATATGCTTATGCTGAAGACGTTTTCGAGCCTGTAAATAAACTTTCAAACGATTGTAATAGTGAATCGTCAGGCAGGTACTGAGCATGACCGAAATGGTCCCAACCGCAATGCTCAAAACAATTTGCCAGCCTTCGGTCATAAACAAAGTTTTATACTGAACTACGGCGACCACAACAGGTACAAAAAACAGTAATAGCTCACCTAAAACCACAGTTGCTCCCATTGCCACCTGATCCATTTTGATAATTTTAAAGAACAGGCATAAAAGCAATAAAAACATACCTAAAATACCTGCCGAGACAGGTACGCCAAGTTTTTGATGTAAGAGATATCCGACCCACCAAAATCCAGCCAGAATCAAAATTTGTTTAACTAACACGAATAGTGAAGGTTGTGTGGGTGTTCCAGAAGCAGATTCAGTACTCATTTTGCGAAATTAGATGGTTAACTACACCATTATGCTATCTTGGTTAAAGCTGCTAAATATGAATTATTCATGTTAATATTATTCTAAAATGGAATAATTTATTCTTTATTATGCTTTCACTAAAATCATTACAGTGCTTCGTTACACTGGTCAAAACTAAAAGTTTTACCCGTACTGCTGAAGAGTTGTATCTGACTCAACCGACTATTAGTAAAATATTACAGCAGCTTGAAGAGCAGCTTCAGGTACAGCTGTTGGTTAAACCCGATCACGGCCGTAAAAGACAAATCGAGTTGACTGAAATTGGAGAACGTATTTATCAACATGCGATCGAGCTTCTTCAGGCAGAACAGAACATCTTTCTTGAAATTGAAAACTACCAACAATTAAAAACAGGAACTTTAAAACTTGGCGTTCCGCCTTTAGGCTCGCAGCTCTTAACAACAGTACTGTTTGATTATCACCAGCAATTGCCAGATATTGAATTGGCTTTTATGGAAGTGGGTTCACGTGGTATTGAGCAAGCTTTGCTTAACAATGAACTAGACGTTGGCGTTTTATTGCAGCCTTTTGATGAGCAAATCTTTAATAGCATTGAGCTGTGTAACTACCCTTTAATGGTTCTTTTACGTCGGGATGCGACTTGGGCAACCCGTAAAAAAATAAATCTAGAAGAGCTACAACACCAATCATTTTTAATGTTTCCAGAAAATTTCTCTTTAAACAGTATTATTCTCGATGCCTGTAAGCAGCATGGTTTCTACCCAACCATTGCTTGCCGTACCAGCCAATGGCATCTCTTGGCAGACATGGTGTTACAACGTATGGGGATTGCGCTTCTCCCTCAATATTATACCGACATGCTTGACCCTACTTTATTTGCAGCAGTACCACTTGAAAAACCAAATATTCAGTGGCACTTAGTCATGGCTTGGAAAAAAAATCTTCCTGTCTCACCAGCGGTACAAGCGTGGCTGAACATTGTTCGTGAGCATTTCCAGCACGTTAAGCCTTAACGTTGAATATTAAAATGGCTTAATTCAAAAACCAATAAAGCTTTTCCACAAAAAAGCTACCCAATCTTGGCTTAGCTCACTTAGACTAGATCCGATTGTTTTATGACATGGACAATAACAATGAATAACGAGCATTTTAAGCTATATACAGATTCACAATTTCTAAGCCCCTATGCATTTACTGTTTTTGTAGGGCTACATGAAAAACAAATTCCATTTGAAATAGCGACCATCAACTTAAGCCAGCAAGGACAGTTTGAAAAATCTTATGTAGAAAAGTCATTAACTGCCAAAGTGCCTGTACTTGAGCATAACGATTTTGCCTTATCAGAATCTTCTGCCATTTTGGAATATCTCGAAGAGCTCTATCCAGACACAGCTATTTATCCAAAAGATATTCAAGCACGTGCAAGAGCACGTCAAATTCAAGCATGGCTTCGATCGGACTTAGTGGCACTAAGAACAGAACGTCCAACCGATGTCATTTTTATTCAGCCCAAGTCCACTCCACTTTCAGAAGAAGGCAAAAAAGCAGCCGAGAAACTTTTCTTTGTTGCAGAAAAACTTCTTGCGTCTGATGCGGAATTTCTTTTTGGTTCATGGAGCATTGTGGATGCTGAACTTGCCCTGATGTTGCAACGCCTTATTCAAAATGGTGATACCGTACCACAGCGTTTAAAAACCTATGCATTACTGCAATGGCAACGTCCGTCTGTACAAAAATGGCTTGCCTTGCGACATAAATAAATCCTTATATTTACACCAAACATGAGATAAAAAATGAGTGATTCAAACTATATTCCTCCACAAGTTTGGCAATGGACTGGAGAAAAAACCGATTTAAACCAACCTACTTCGGGTGCGCGTTACGAACATGAACTTCCTGTCGGTAAACATCCGCTCCAGCTCTACTCTTTAGCAACGCCTAATGGTCAAAAAGTCACTATTTTGCTTGAAGAGCTTTTAGCGTTAGGACATAAAGATGCTGAATATGATGCTTGGCTGATTAAAATCGGAGAAGGACAGCAATTTGGCAGTGGCTTTGTAGACATTAATCCAAACTCTAAAATTCCGGCATTGGTTGACCATAGCCAAAACCCGCCATTAAGAGTGTTTGAGTCTGGCTCAATTTTGCTTTACTTGGCTGAAAAATTTAAAGCGTTTATTCCGACTGATATTGCTGCACGTACTGAATGCCTCAATTGGTTATTCTGGCAAATGGGCAGTGCACCTTACTTAGGTGGTGGTTTTGGGCATTTTTATGCTTATGCCCCTGTTAAAATTGAATATGCGATTAACCGCTTTGCAATGGAAACAAAACGCTTACTTGATGTTTTAGATCAGCATCTGGCAAAAAACGAATATTTGGCTGGTTCTGAATATTCGATTGCTGATATTGCGGCATTCCCTTGGTATGGTGGTCTTGTTAAAAACTGGGTGTATAACGGCGCGGAGTTTTTAGGTGTCGATCAATATAAAAATGTTCAACGTTGGGCAGATGCGATTTTAGCGCGCCCTGCGGTTCAACGCGGGCGTATGGTCAATCGTACTTTTGGTGATTTAGCTACTCAATTGCATGAACGCCATGATGCGAGTGATTTTGAGACTAAGACTCAAGATAAATTGCAGAACCAGTCTTAAAAATATCATTCAGTTTTTGACTTACCCGCAAGATATTTCATTTTTGCGGGTATTCAAAGTTGGCAAAATAACTCGTATATAACTCATTCAGCCAAGCGACAAAAACGCGTACGCGTGGCGAGAGCTGCCGATGCTGCGGATATAGTGCAGAAACTGACATCTTCGGGATTTCCCACTCAGATAAAACCTGAACCAGTCGCCCATTTTTTAATTCATTTGCCACATGGTAGCGCGGTACTTGAATTAAGCCAGCCCCTTGTAAGGCAGATAATACATAGTTTTCAGCATCATTTACCGCGATCCAGCTTTTCAAAAAATAATCTTGTTTTTTGCCATTCACTATCAATTCAAATGGATAATTCCGCCCGCCTGATGTCGAAAAGAAATTGACACAATAATGTGATAACAACTCTTCTGGTTGCTCTGGCATTCCATGTTTATTTAAATAGTCAGGACTTGCACAAATGACTTGTGGCATATCAACCAAATGTCTAGCAATTAAAGTGGAATCATCCAAACGCCCCGCTCTCACCACACAATCTATCCCTTCCCTAATCAGATCAACTAAACGATCGCCTGTACTAATTACCAGTTCAATGTCGGGATACAACTCGTGAAATTGATCGATATTGGGTAAAACAATTTTAGTCGCATGTGCGCCTGATAAATCGACACGTAGTAAACCTCGGGGCTGTGCAATTACATTACGTAAAGATGATTCGGCATCATCGAGTTCCGATAATATTTGTGTGCAACGCTCATAAAATGCTTGTCCATCTAGTGATGGTCTTACATGCCGAGTCGTCCGTTCTAGCAAACGACACTGCAAATTATTCTCTAACTCTTTGATGGCATTACTTGCTGTAGCGCGTGGGATATTTAGCTGATCGGCTGCCTGACTAAAACTACCCAGCTCTACAATGCGGGTAAAAAGTTGCAAGGTATCAAATTTATCCATGGTGCTCGCTTTTAACCTTGTCTATTATTAATAAATATGGAATTATCTTATCCAGTTATCAAGATTTATCCCATATTTCTATATTATTAAAATAAGCCATACCTACTCAAACAGGCAATCTAAAAATGAATATTTCAAAAAAGAGAGCTCTGGTTACTGGCGCATCACGTGGTATTGGTCGTGCTATTGCTGAACGCTTAGCTCAAGATGGTTTTTATGTGATTGTTAACTATGCAGGCAATAAGGTTCATGCCCAAGCCACTGTAGATCATATTATTGAGAAAGGTGGTCAAGCCTCAGCTATTCAAGCGGATGTTGCAAATGAACATGAAGTGAGTCGTTTATTTCAAGAAGCTAAAGCCATTAACGGTCAATTAGATGTGGTAGTTCATAGTGCCGGCATTATGCCTATGGCAAAAATTACACCTGAAGGTCTGCCAGATTTCGATAAAGTAATTCATACCAATTTACGTGGCGCTTTTTTAATTTTGGCGCATGCAGCCGAAACGGTGCCAGATGGTGGTCGGATTATTACGCTTTCAACCAGTGTAATTGCCAAATCTTTTCCGGCCTATGGTCCTTATATTGCTTCAAAAGCAGGTGTAGAAGGTTTGGTCCATGTGTTAGCAAATGAGTTACGCGGCCGAAATATTACTGTAAACGCAGTTGCGCCCGGCCCGACAGGAACTGACCTTTTTTATAATGGAAAAACTGATGAGCAAGTGGCAGCAATTGCAAAACTCGCTCCCTTGGAAAGAATCGGAACACCTGAAGAAATTGCCAGTGTAGTTGCCATGCTAGCTGGCCCAGATGGACGTTGGATAAATTCACAAGTCGTTCGAGTAAATGGTGGATTTGCTTAATTTTTAAAACCGTGTGGATTATTTTTAATTCACACGGTTTTCTTAACTATTAAAATGATTATTCCATGAATTTCAATTAAAAAACTATATAAGCTTAATTAATACTTTTTTATAAAAATATCCCCCATTCTTATTTATCAAAATAATATATATAAATAGATATTCCTTATTTTTGCTTATATTTAAAAACGCGTAAATTGAACAATAACAATCTGAATCGAAGATAAGGATATATTCAATGAATGCTAAATTAAATACAGAAGCCCCTCAAAGCTTTATCTCAAATGGTTCAAATACATCTTTTTCAGCCCAAGAAATTCTTTCTCAAGCACAGCAATACGCACAAGAACACGAACTAAATTTTAGTGGCAGTTTATCTCCTGTTGACGCATGGCAGCTCGTACAACAAGGAGAAGCTGTTTTAGTTGATGTGCGTACCAATGAAGAACGTAAATTTGTGGGTTATGTCCCTGAAAGTGTTCATGTCGCTTGGGCAACTGGCACATCGTTTAACCGTAATCCACGCTTTTTAAAAGAACTCGAATCAAAAGTTGGTAAAGACAAAACCATTCTTTTGTTATGTCGTAGTGGCAACCGCTCAGCACAAGCTGCCGAGGCCGCATTTAATGCTGGTTTTGAGCATATTTATAACGTTCTTGAAGGCTTCGAAGGCGACTTAGATGATAAGCAACAACGTAACCAGAAAAATGGCTGGCGCATCCATCAACTTCCTTGGCAACAAGACTAATATTTTAATCAATTTTCAGTGAATCAAGGAAAGCTTGTGACTCAATGGAACATTAATGCTGTTGTACAAGGTTTACAACAAGCAAGGCATGACTGGCGTCAGCAGCAACACAGGACCAAAGAATTTGGGGGCCGTGAACTTCCATCTAAAGAAGCTTTAAAAGCTATTTTAGATGACCTGTGCGGAATTTTATTTCCAATGCGTTTAGGCCCTGCCGACTTACGTCAAGAAACTGAAGATTCTTATATTGCCTATACTTTAAATCGGGTACTGACAGCCTTACATGCTCAAGTACAACTGGCTTTGAACTATGAAGCAAAACGTCATTTGGGTCATTCAAGCATAGACCAGCAGCCACAAGAACTTGCTCAAAATATTGTGCAGGATTTTGCCAACACCTTGCCTTCTATACGGCGCCTTTTAGATGGTGATGTGCGAGCGGCTTATGAAGGTGATCCGGCAGCACATAGTGTAGATGAAGTACTGCTCTGCTATCCGGGCATATTTGCGATTATTTATCACCGAATTGCCCATCAGCTCTATGCCCAAGTGCCTTTATTGTCTCGCATTATTTCTGAGTTGGCGCATTCTGCAACAGGTATTGATATTCATCCGGGTGCAAAAATCGGTAAAGGATTCTTCATCGATCATGGTACTGGTGTGGTGATTGGTGAAACTTGTGTGATTGGAGAGCGTGTCCGTATTTATCAGGCAGTAACTCTTGGAGCAAAACGCTTTGAAACCAATGATGATGGTGCTTTGAAAAAAGATTATACACGCCATCCAATTGTTGAAGATGACGTTGTGGTCTATGCAGGCGCGACTATTTTAGGCCGTATTACGATTGGTCGAGGGTCCATAATTGGGGGAAATGTCTGGCTTACGCATAGTGTTGCAGCAGGTAGTCAGATTTTACAGTCTCCTAATGAGTCTTATCAAAAAAATCATATTGCCGGTTAAACACTATAGATGTGAAATAAATAGATAAGGAGATAAATAAACAAAAAACGTGCAGATTAATAAAATGCTTATTTCTAGTTTAAATATATTTTTATTTAGAAAATAGATAACTCATTAATAAGCTCAGTATTTAAATTACAACGCTATTTTAATTTTAAACCAGAACTAATTCTAGTTTATATGCACCCTAGAATTTTTATTTTCAAAAAGCCAATGTAATAAGGAAAAATGATTCATGGCGAAAAATACAGACAAAGCCCAACTTGCACTTGGGGATCACGCAGCGCGTCAACTAGCCAATGCAACCAAAACTGCTCCCCAACTTTCTACAATTACTCCCAGATGGCTGACTCACTTACTTCAATGGCTTCCTGTTGAAGCAGGTATCTACCGCTTAAACCGTGTAAATAATACTGATGATATTCAAGTCGCTTGCACACAACGTGATGAAGCAACTTTACCTCAAACTTTTGTTGATTATGACCCAGAACCACGTGAATATTTTTTAAATGGTGTATCTACTGTTTTAGATGTACATACACGTGTTGCTGACCTTTACAGCAGCCCACACGACCAAATTAAAGAACAGCTCCGTTTAACGATTGAAACCATTAAAGAACGTCAAGAAAGTGAGCTTATCAATAACCCTGAATACGGTTTACTGGCAAGTGTGACAGATGACCAACGTATTTCGACTTTAAATGGCCCACCTACTCCTGATGATCTTGATGATTTGCTACGTAAAGTCTGGAAAGAACCGGGATTTTTCCTAGCACACCCTGATGCGATTGCAGCATTTGGCCGTGAATGTACACGCCGTGGTGTGCCACCTCCAACGGTTAGCTTATTTGGTTCGCAATTCATTACATGGCGCGGTATTCCACTTATTCCATCAAATAAAATTCCTGTAGAAGATGGCAAAACTAAAATCTTGCTGCTTCGTGTTGGTGAAAAGCGTCAAGGGATTGTTGGTTTATTCCAACCAGGTCTTGCTGGTGAACAGTCACCAGGGCTTTCAGTACGCTTTATGGGAATCAACCGTAACGCGATTGCGTCGTATCTAATCTCGTTATATTGCTCACTTGCAGTACTCACTGATGATGCATTGGCAGTATTAGATGATGTGGAGGTGGACAAATATCATGACTACCCAGTTAACTACAAGTAATCTGCAAGGTAGTCCAACGGGGCCTGAAGTGACTGGTGTTAACCCACCAGCTAACTTCCCTGATGAGTCCACCATTGCTCGACTTGCTAATGAGTTTTTTTCAGCATTACCAAGCTCAAGCAGTTCAGCTTCTCCATCGGGCCTTAACTTGGACTTACCAGTCGGAGCACCACCGCACCCACCACAACCGGGTGAACCATTTTCTGCACTTAGTGGTCGTGCGCCCAATATCGCCTTTCAGAAAAGTCTCAATCCGGAATTTCCTGAGCATATTCCAAATTTGCCAGACTACCCTGAACGCCGAATTGTAGCATCTGCGCCTGTGGTTGGTGGAGCTAATTTGCCACGCCCACCATTTGAACCACATTTGCCACAAGCTGCTCATAGTGAACCCAATGTGCCACGCATTGAACCCAGCTTACCCACTGGTGCAGGTGAATCACCTTATTATTTTTTAAATGATTTTTCTGCTCCCAATACAGCAGAACCGTCTGTTAAAGGTGTTGAAGATAATTATTCGGTTGCGCAGTCTTTTCAATTGCCACATGGTGACCAGCTGAAATCATTGCTGACGGAAGATCGTTTTGCAACGAACACGCCTCCCCAAAGTTCGGCAAGCTCTGCATTTTATTTTTTAGACTTGCCTCAAAGTGGACAAGGTTATAGTCACTATCAACCATCGCAACCCACTTTTGTAGCAAGTAGTGCTCAACCACTCGATGTACATGCTATACGTCGCGATTTCCCAATTTTACAGGAACGCGTCAATGGTCGACCTCTAGTCTGGTTGGATAATGCTGCCACTACACAAAAACCACAGCGCGTGATTGACCGGATTGCTTATTTTTATCAGCATGAAAACTCAAATATTCACCGTGCTGCACATGAGTTAGCGGCTCGTGCAACCGATGCCTATGAGCATGCAAGAAATGTAGTTGCCCGTTTTATTGGTGCACCCTCTTCTAAAGAAATTATCTTTGTTCGAGGAACAACCGAAGGCATTAACCTGATTGCAAAAACATGGGGTGAACAAAATATTGGCGAAGGTGATGAAATCATCGTTTCTCACTTAGAACACCATGCCAATATTGTGCCTTGGTATCAACTCACTAAAAAAACTGGAGCGAAATTACGAGTCATTCCTGTGGATGACACGGGCCAGATTATTTTAGAAGAATTGCCAAAACTGATTAATGAGCGCACTAAACTGCTATCGATTACTCAAGTTTCGAATGCTTTAGGAACAGTCACACCTGTTGCTGAAGTCATTAAAATTGCCCATGCCAAAGGTGTACGTGTTTTAGTTGATGGTGCTCAATCTGTTTCGCACATCCCTACCGATGTACAAGCTCTCGATGCAGACTTTTTTGTGTTTTCTGGACATAAAGTGTTTGGGCCGACGGGTATTGGTGTGGTCTATGCAAAACCAGAGTTACTAGAAAGCATGCCTGTTTGGGAAGGCGGCGGTAACATGATTCAGGATGTTACATTCGAACAAGTAGTTTACCAACCTGCACCAAACAAGTTTGAAGCTGGAACTGGAAACATTGCCGATGCTGTTGGTTTAGGCGCTGCGCTTGAATATGTTGAGAGTCTAGGTATTCATAACATTGCTCGCTATGAACATGATCTACTCGAATATGGTCAAAATGCACTGAGCAGTGTGTCTGGTTTACGCTTGATCGGAACAGCGCATCACAAAGCCAGTGTTATGTCCTTTACCTTACAAGGCTATTCAACTGAACAAGTCGGTAAAGCTTTAAATCAACATGGCATTGCGGTACGTTCTGGGCACCACTGTGCACAGCCAATTTTACGTCGTTTTGGTGTAGAACAGACCGTGCGTCCGTCTTTAGCTTTTTATAATACAACTGAAGAAATTGATTTATTAGTTTCGGTTTTACATCAACTGACGCGTAATAGGCGTAGCAATTAAATCTATTTCTAGACTAGAAAAGACTGCTTTTGAGCGGTCTTTTTTATGGATTATTTATTGAAGCTACTTTAGGTCAAAAGTTATATATAGAAGTAACAAGTCAAAGTAGTTATCACGGCGGAGTCTTATTATTTTAATTTCGATTCCTAGATTAGCCTTCGGCTCGAGCTAAGAGTCATTAATACTCTAGACAATTTAAAGTAATTATCACGGCGGAGTCTTACCGTTTTGCCTCCAAAGAAAGTAGCTAATTCTGTTACTTTTTTAAAAGTAACCAAAAACTTTCTCATCCACAGAACCTGTTCTCTGTTTTCATTTTTCAAAAAATATTGCAAATACATTATCTTTATAAATTATGGGCAGGCTGTGGATGAAATTTAGCACGAGCAAATACTGGTATGAACGCCGTAAAAACTATATACAATCTAAAATCGTACTTCTGCATCCCCATTAAATACTCACGGCAATTAAACAAACAATCCCCAAATCAACCTTAACGCAATCCCAATTAATAAAACTCCCATTACCCGCTCAAAATAAACCCCAAACTCCAAAAATCTTTTACGTACAATAGGCTGAGCAAACAGTACACTCACGACCATAAACCAGATGGCATTAACCATACACATCCAAACCCCATAAAAAACCTGAACTTTCATCGGAGTGGTCGTACTTACAATTGTCGTAAAAATTGCCAGAAAAAAGATAGTGGCTTTCGGGTTCAATGCATTAGTGAGAAAACCCATTGTAAACGCTTTAAATAAACTCGGCGTATCACCGTCTGCTTGGCCATTTATCTCAATATTAGTATTCGGCTGGCTACGTAAACACTGACATCCTAAATACACTAAGTAAGCTGCCCCCGCTATTCTGATCAGTGACATGAGCCATTCGCTTTGTTGAATCAAAAAGCCAATACCAACAAGTGTATAAAACACATGCACTGAAATCCCGACACCAATACCAATTGCGGTTAGACAACCAATCAAATAGCCATAACGTACACTTTGTCTTACCGTAATCACAAAATCTGGTCCCGGCAAAATCACCGCCATAAAATGAATAAGAGCTAGCGTTAAAAACTCATGTCCATACAACTGCCACATAACAATTTAGTTTCCTGAAAATCACCTAAATGATTGTATTGCGATTTTTTAGACGCGATAATCCAATCAAAATCCAAATCAATTTTGCCTCATGAGCACAAATCAAAGTCTGGTTCTATTAAATGAAATGGCGACTTTCGTTAAGGTTGTCGAGTCGGAAAGCTTTTCTGAAACTGCACGCCAACTTGGTACAACACCTTCTGCTGTGAGCCGCGCGATTGCCCGTTTAGAACGTGCTTTAGGTACCCGCTTACTCTATCGGACTACACGGAAACTTCGTTTAAGTGAAAGTGGACAACAAGTCTATCAACGTTGTTTAGATATGGTGAATGCTGCGCAAGCGGTCATGGAAAGTTCGGGCCAATTTCATGTCGAACCCGAAGGTATTATTCGTATGAGTGTTCCGAAAGCTGTGGGACATTTTATGATTCATCCGCATTTACCCGAGTTTTTAGAACGCTACCCGAAAATTGATATACAAATGCTTTTAGAAGATCGCTATGTAGACCTGATTGATGATGGAGTAGATTTAGCACTTCGAATTACAGAGCAACCACCGGGTGGCCTTATGGGTCGAAAGCTGATTGATATTGATCACTTGGTTTGTGCTACACCTGAATATTTGTCCAAGCACGGTACACCGAACCACCCTCATGATTTAAAGCAGCATGAATGTATTTACTTGGGCGAACAAGCCAGTGACTCAAAATGGAAATTTCAGCAAGGAAACAAATCGATCAGTGTGGCTGTGCGTGGGCGTTATGCAGCAAACCATACAGGTGTGCGTTTGAGTGCGGCATTACAGCATTTAGGTATTGCGAGCTTACCTTACTTCGTTGCACGCCATGCTCTACAACAAGGTACCTTAGTTCAGGTTTTACCAGATTGGTATTTTAAAACCTATTACAGTGGTGGGCTGTGGTTACTTTACCCACCGACGAGGCATGTCCCGCCTAAATTGAGTGTGTTGATTCAATATTTGGCAGATAAATTAGCAGCAGAGCCGACTTTATTTAAATTAAAGTAATATAAAGTCAAGGAGTTATCACGATGAAATCCTACCTTTCAACCTCTAAAGCACTCAGCTAATTCTGTTACTTTTTTTGAAAAAAGTAACCAAAAAACTTTCTCATCTACAGAACCTGACCACTGTTTACATCTATAAAAAAATATTGCAAAAACATTATCTTTATAAATTATGGGCAGGCTTTAGATGAATCCTAGCTCAAGCAAATACTATCTAGAATCCTCTTTATTAGAATTATTCAACCAACAAATCTTTTGGATTAATCGTATCGCCATAGACTGGTTTTAACGTTTTTTCATAAGCCTGATGAATCACGCCTTCTTTCGCCAGTTTCTCTAAATCTTGGTTCAACCAGTCAAGCAACTCTTTATCACCCTTTTTCACTGCGGGAGCAATTAAGTCCTGCTCACCTAAATTGGTAATGCCAACAGTATAATTTGGATTTTCTTTAGCCCAAGCTAAAACCAGCAAGTTATCATGTGCTAGTGCAGCACCACGACCATCTTTTAAAGCATCAAAAGTTTCAGTGTTTTGCTCATACTTTTGTAATTTAATTTCAGGATGAGTCTTGGTGAAGAATGAATCAGCCGTTGTACCTTTGTTGACCAGTAAAGTTTTATCTTTAAGTTGAGCCACATCAGTAATCGGATGACTTTTAGGAGAAACCACACCTAGTGCCACTTTTAAATAAGGTTTAGCAAAATCGACCACTTCTTTACGTTCTGGTGTAACAGTAAAGTTGGCAAAAATAATATCTACTTTATTGGCTTTTAAATATTCGACACGGTTCGCCGCTTCAGTTAAAACAAACTCAACTTTATTTTCATCGCCCAGCAGATCTTTAGCGACATGCTTGGCAATTTCTACATCAAAACCCTGATTCTTACCTTGAGCATCTAAATATCCAAACGGCGGTTTATCACTAAATACACCAATTCGTACCACGCCATTCTTTTTGATCTGTTCAATACTCGACACCTTTTGTGTGCCATCGGCCGCCTTTTCATTAGATTGAGTTCCTTTGTCACATGCAACCAAACCTAAACTCAATAAAGAGGCAGCTAAAATATGTTTCACGTTTTGAAATGTTAATGTTGTCATTATTTCACCCTATCATTCTTGTAAAAGTCTTATTCAAAATCGCAGCGCCTACTTTTAGACACTGCTCTAGCGATATCGAAAATTATTGGCCTACATCTAAAAACACATTCGGATTGACCGAGTCACCGTAAATTGGTTTCAAGGTTTCATCATAAATTTTATTAATTTCACCACTTGTTCTTAGCTGCTTAATTTCAGTATTGAGCCAATTCAACAATTGGGTATTGCCCTTTTTAACTGCTGGTGCAATAAACTCTTGATAACCAATAGACTGAATACCTGCCACATAATTTGGGTTCTTTGCTGCCCACGCCAAAGCATAAGTACTATCTTGTGAGATTGCGTCACCACGACCGTCGGTTAAGGCTTTAAAAGCATCCGAGTTTCTTTCAAACTTGAGTAAATTTACTTTTGGATAATGCTTGGTAAAGTAGGTATCCGAACTTGTGCCTTTATTGACAATTAAAGTCTTACCTTCTAACTGGGCAATATCTGTAATTGGCTTGGCTTTAGGCGAGACAATACCAAAAGCACCTTTTAAATAAGGCTCAGCAAAATCGACAACCTCTTTGCGTTCAGGAGTCACCGTAAATGTCGCGAATACCACATCAACGCGATTTGATTTTAAAAACTCCACCCGATTTGAAGCTTCAGTCACAATAAACTCAACTTTCTTTTCATCACCAAGCAAGTCTTTGGTCACTCGTTTTGCTAAAGCCACATCAAAGCCCTGATTATTACCTGCACTATCTACAAAACCAAACGGCGGATCATCGGCAAAAACGGCAACTCGTAGAACTCCATTTTTTTTGACTTGCTCTAAAGAATGGTCTGCTTGAGCATTAGTTGCCTGTTCAGTTGATGGTGTTTTACTACATGCAGTTAACAACACCCCAGCAACGGCAAGACTGCTTAATATTTTTATTGAATTACCTTTAAACATTCACTTCCTCATGATTCAAATAATAAAAATTTAGTACGACAAAATATTTAGAAAGGCTTTCGCTCGTTCTGTTTTCGGCTGTTCAAAAAATTCTTCTGGGGAAGCCTGTTCAATAATCTTGCCCTTATCCATAAAAATAATGCGGTCGGCAACCTTGCGTGCAAAGGACATCTCATGTGTCACAATCAGCATCGTCATTCCTTCATTCGCTAACTTAAGTACTACATCAAGCACTTCCCTAACCATTTCCGGATCAAGCGCAGCGGTAATTTCATCAAGCAAAATAACTTTAGGTTGCATGACCAGTGAACGCACAATGGCGATACGCTGCTTTTGTCCACCTGAAAGCTGTCGTGGATAATCAAGTTTTCGCTCAAATAGCCCCACTCGCTTTAACAACTCATCTGCTACTTGTTCAGCTTCATCACGGTGACGTTTTTGTACTTTAAGTGGTCCAAGCAAAATGTTGTCAATGACGTTCATATGCCCAAATAGCTCATAGTTCTGAAAAACCATGCCAATTTTTTGACGAGCATTAGTCCAGTCCACATCTTTACCGAGCACACCAGAACCGGTTAAACGGATTTCACCACCCTGAATCGGCTCTAAGCCGTTAATACAGCGCAATAAAGTACTTTTACCGCAGCCCGATGGACCTAAAATAACAACTACCTCTCCTTGTTCTACATCCAGATCAATACCCTGTAAAATATGACTTTGTGCAAATGATTTCTGTAATTGTTGTATCGATAGCAAAGGCATAATTACTCCCAGACCTTTTCTAAATGTGCCGCCAAACGAGATAAGGGATAGCAAATCAGAAAATACAAAATAAAAATAAAGCCATAAATCCAAAGAGAAGCGCTCGGTACGATCAACAGCGAATTTTCAATAATTTGCTGGCCAACTTTAATGACCTCAACCACACCAATCAGCACTGCCAAAGAGCTGGTTTTCACCATTCGGGTAAATAAGTTAATCGCGCCTGGCGTTACTCGTTTTAGACTTTGTGGAAAAATGACGTAGATCAAAGCTTGAACATGGGTAAGTCCGAGCGCATAAGCTGAATCGCGTTGATGCTGATCAATTGAAGTAATAGCTGCACGAACCAAATCGCCCATTTCGGCCGTACCCCACAAAACAAATACAACAACGCATACCCACATTGCTGAAAACTGCCAGTTAAACCATGTTGCAAAGCCGAAATAAAACACAAACAGCAAAACTAAAATTGGAATGATTCGGATGACTTCTAAATACAGACGGCACAGCGATTTAACGACTATATTTTTAGATGTCATAATGACGCCGAAAACTGTGCCGAAAATTGCAGAAA
The DNA here is from genome assembly GCF_001990725.1 of Acinetobacter genomosp. 33YU. Classification (NCBI taxonomy): domain Bacteria; kingdom Pseudomonadati; phylum Pseudomonadota; class Gammaproteobacteria; order Moraxellales; family Moraxellaceae; genus Acinetobacter; species Acinetobacter genomosp. 33YU. The sequence goes on from NZ_LFZQ01000011.1 coordinate 388,090, forward strand.
AAAACACTGAAATAAAAGCGATTTTTGCAGTTGCCCAAAGTCCCCACATTAAACGTTCGAGGTGACTTGCTTGAAATAGATAATCAAGTTCCATGGCTCACCTTCCGACTTCTGTGCTCCAGATAACTGGTTAAAATAGACACGGGTAATAAAATAATCAGATAAGCCATGATGAGTAAAAACAAAGCTTCGGTGGTTTTATAGTCCATGCCAATTAAGTCTTTGGTGACAAAAAGCAGCTCAACAACAGCAATGGCACTAACCACAGAACTTTCTTTAATCAGAAATAGACAATTTGCCCCTATTGCCGGAATTGAAATGGCAAGTGCTTGAGGAAAAATGATATATCTAAAAATTTGAATCGGTTGTAGACCAATACTTTTTGCTGAGTCAATCTGCCCTTTAGCAACAGACTGCAAACCTGCTCGGAAAGCTTCAGCCATATAGCTTCCGCCTAAAAAGGTCAATCCGATCACACCACAAGCGAAACCATCGATTTTTATACCGAGTTTTGGCAAACCGTAATACAAAAAGAACAGTTGAATTAATAAAGGGGTATTTCGAGATAACTCAATATAGAACTGGGCAATTCTATTTAGCACCCGCATGCGATATGTGATTAAAATGCTGCAAATTAACCCTACAAGAATTGCCAAAATAATGCTGATAATTGAAATTTTCAGCGTGGTCAAAGTTGCAGAGAAAAATTGCGGCAACACACTATGGATATACTGCCAGTTCAAGGAAAATTCCAAAAAATAATATTAAAACGTTATAAATATTTAGCTTTCATCAGCTATTAAATATTTGTGCAACGAGTTTATTTTTTTCCCAATTGGTCTAAAACTATTTTTATTAGATAAGCTTTTCTATAAGTTTGATAAATTCGATCTGGCAATCGAAAACCTTCAAATCAGTTGAATACAACTGCTTAAAACATATTCCCTAAAACAAAGATGAATAATAAAACCAATAAAAAATCGGACACCAACGCCCGATTTTTCTTAAATAATTTTTAATCTATTGCTTACTTTCTAAGTACATCGCCAATGCTTGGGTCTTTATCAAACACTGATTTAGCATATGGGCAAAGCGGAATCACCTTTACGTCTTTTTCACGAACAAAAGCCACCAAGGCATCAAGTAATTGGCGACCTACACCTTGTCCGCGATAATTTTCGTTCACATCTGTGGCATCAATAATTAGCATGCTTTCGCCTGCCCATGTATAAGTCATTTCGCCTGCAACGGTTTCACCATCAAGTAAGCTAAAGCTGCCGTGTTTTGTATCATCTTTTTGTTGAATATTCACAATGAATTCCTCGTATTACGACTCATATTTATTTAGAAATGACTTTGTATAATCTTTATCTATAAGAACAAATCTAAGTGTAAAAAAATAGCCTGTTTTTAGCAGCGAGTCTGTATGCTTTTTAAATACAATTTTCAATTAACTCAATGAAACTCTTGCACCAGACTATTAATGTGTGCCACGGCAGCAGTTCGATTTTCAACACAAAGTTTTTCAAAAACATGCTCTAAATGCTTGTTCACCGTCCGTGGGCTCAGCTCCAAAATTTCTGCAATATCTTTATTGGTTTTGCCTAACAACAACCAGTGCATGACTTCGGCCTCACGTTGAGTCAACTGTGGGCAATATTTCAAAATATCAGCCATTTCCAAAGCCGGCGTAGAAGTCTTAATCTGTATCAGATAATTTTTTGCCACGCTTGGTTCAGTTTCCCACGGTGTAAGCAATAAAAGCTGTAATTGCTGGGATGGCGTTGAATAAGAACAGCTGGTTAATTTTTTAGGGTCTTTTTCATTTTCTAAGTCTGAAAACCAAGCTTTTAAACCTGCTTCAAAACCCTCTAATTCAGGTAAATATTGATTCAGTAAATCACTGGCTTTTTGGGTTTTCCAAACAATTTTACCGTGAACATCTAGCGCAAGAATGGCTGTTTCCGTTGCATCAATCACCTGTTTTTGTTGCTGCAATAGTTTGGCATGTGCCAAATGTGTTTTTACCCTTGCTAATACTTCTTCAATATTCAGAGGTTTGGTTACATAGTCTACCCCACCGACCTGAAAACCACGCACAATATGTTCTGTCTCAGACAAACCTGTCATAAAAATGACGGGAATAAACTGCGTAATTGGACTCGCTTTAAGCTGTATACAACTTTCAAAACCGTCCATATGTGGCATATTGCCATCGAGCAAGATCATATCTGGTAAGCATCGATGAGCTATTTCAATAGCACTTAATCCATCCGTTGTGACAAGCACGCGATAACCGGCCTGATCCAGACTTTCATGTAGCAAGCCCAGATTTTCCGGCACATCATCCACAATCAGAATAACAGCCTGCTCATTTGGCGAAGCTTGCTGAAAAGAACCATGTTGCGTACTCATTGCTTGTCCTGAATTAATCGTTGCGCGTGTTTTAAATCAAACTTTTGAATCGCTTGTTCAAGCTGTTCCCATAACTCGTTATGCTCTGGAAAATTTTGACGACATTGCGTTAAAGTCTGTTGAATTCCACGAATGTAGCCTTGTCCAATTAAATCATTTAATTGCTGCAAGCTTTGTGTTAAATCAAGCAGATCATTATTTTCCGATCGTTGGATTGGCGTATGAACAGCGCTTTGCTCTTGCTTAAACACTTTTACATCCAATGCTTGAACTTCATTATTTTCAAGGGATGTCTCTGATTTAGAATCAATCCACACCAAGCCCAACTTGTCTCCAATTTTACTCAGCAACAAATTGAGATCGATTGGTTTTAACATAAAGTCTTCACTTAAGACTGCATCTTGTGGATTGACTTCACGCTCACCTGCATTGGCTGAAATAATTAAGATTGGCACATTGGTAATATTATTCTGACGTAATAATCGCGCAGTCTCCCACCCGCCCATCAAAGGCATATTTAAATCCATCAAAATCAGGTTAGGTTGAAAAATAGGTACTCGTCTTAAACAGTCAATGCCCGACTCAGCTTCTTCAATTATAAATCCTAACGGTTTTAGAAAATTAGCGACTAGACCTCGGTCCACAGCTTCATTATCGACAACCAAAATTCGTTTTCGCTCGCCTTGATAGCCCGTAATCTGGTTAGAGTAAACATTAGAAATCGGATGAACTACTTCTTTTGAAGGTAAGTAAAACTTAATCTTAAATTGTGAACCCTGATTGAGTTGACTAGTCACAGATAGCTGGCCACCAAGTAAATCGACTAATAATTTTACAATTGGTAGTCCGAGTCCTGTTCCGGTAAATCCGCCTTGCACGACATTGCTGCCCCGTTCAAACGGGTTAAAGATTCGTTCTAAATCTGCCTCGGCAATACCACAGCCCGTATCTCTAATTTCAAAATATGCTGTTTGAAATCGGTACTCGACTTTCAAAGTAATTGTGCCGCTCGTTGTAAACTTTAAAGCATTGCCTAGTAAGTTAATAAGTATCTGTTCTAAGCGTTTTTTGTCGGTACGAACATAGTGCGGCAGGTTATCTCCAATTTCATAAACAAACTGTAAATTCTTCTGTTCAAACTGTGGCTGAAACATTTGAATAATTTGTTCAATAAAATTTGGGAAATGAACGTCCACTACATTTAAAGAAATCTTGCCTGTTTCAATTCGCGCTAAATCTAGTAAACCGTCAATCAGTGAAGTTAAATGCTGCCCACTACGGCTAATCACACCGAGCGCCATTTTGCCTTGTTCTGAAAGCTGCTCTTGTTTTTGAAGTAATTGGCTATAGCCTAAAATACTATTTAGAGGCGTTCTTAGTTCGTGGCTAATGCCAATGACATAACGGCTTTTTGCATCATTTGCTCGCTCTGCTGAAATTCTGGCATCTTGCAGGTCTTTTGAAGTGACTTCATGGGCAGCAATTTCATCAATCAATAATGCTGTTTGCTGATGCGTTTCGATTTCGGCATTACGACGACTTTCATCGTTTAGTACTAACCACCATGCAGCAACACTCATCAATAGAAATAAAATGGTGTAGATTTTCACAAACAGCGTAAATAACTGAGGAACGGCTGCCGCATTAATTGTTTCTAAATAGGTTTTTTCTTGGATATAAACCAGACTTAAACTCACCGCCAAAACAATAGACAGCCCCAGAGTCAGCAATAGATACAAACTGACCCTGCTATTTAAACGACTCGCCCAGCGTTCTGGTAAATAGTGCCAAATGGCTTTTTTGAGTTGTACTGACCAACGTGCATCGGGTTTACATAAATCGTGGCAGCGTGCTTCAAGTGAACAGCATAGAGAGCAAATCGTACCGTTATAGGCTGGACAGCCCGCCATATCGGCAAGTTCATAGTCCCTTTCACATACCACACAGTTAGCAACCGAAGTCGCCTGAATTTTTTCAGGCTGGCGTGCGATGTAATATTTACCTTTGGTTAAGTAAGCAATAATAGGAACACATAACACCGCACTTCCTAGAGCAATAAAGCTCGCCAAGCCTTTTGCCATGAGTCCGAAAAAGCCCAAATAGCTAAGCATCGATAACACTGAGGCAATCAGTAAAGCACCCACACCTACGGGATTAATGTCATATAAATAAGCACGGCGAAATTCAATTCCCTTTGGGCTTAAACCTAAAGGTTTACATATAATTAAATCGGCAACAACGGCGCCAATCCATGCCAAAGCGATATTGCTATATAGTCCCAAAATGCGTTCAACCGCATGGCTAATTCCCATTTCCATCAAAACAATGGCAATAAAAACGTTAAAAAGAAGCCAGACAATTCGTCCCGGATGACTATGAGTTAAACGAGCAAAAAAGTTTGACCATGCCAATGAGCCAGCGTAGGCGTTGGTCATATTAATTTTAATTTGCGCCAAGCAAACCAGTGCTAGAGTCAATATTAACGCTAGCTGAGGGTTTGGAATAAATTGTTGATAGGCAACCCAATACAGATAAGTCGGATTGTCGAGTTCAGAGACAGGAATAAACAGCTGAAAAGCCAAAACCATCAGCAACATGCCCATCAATACTTTTAGAAAACCGAAAATAATCCAAGATGGCCCCCCTAAAAAAACAGCAAACCGCCATGCAGTTCTGTTTTTTTCTTGTTGGGGTAAAAAACGTAAATAGTCGGCTTGCTCACCAATTTGGATCACAAATGAAAAAATAAGAGTGCACGCCGCACCAAAGTAATACAGGTTAAAATCAGTCGAGTTTGAAACCGCACCAACAAAATGCAGGCTACTACTTAAAATTTGTGGTTGTTTCCAAAGTACAAAAAACCACGGTAATAACAGCAATAAGAGCCAGATTGGCTGAGTGATTGCCTGAACTTTATTAATAAAACCAATACCTTTGACCACTAAAGGCAAAATCACTAAGGCAGAAATTAAGTAACCAATAACTTGTGGAATACCCAAAGCCAGCTCAAGTGCCATCGCCATAATTGCGGCTTCAAACGCAAGCAAAATAAAGGTAAAGCTGGCATAAATTAGAGAGGTAATGGTCGAGCCAATGTAGCCAAAACCTGCACCACGAGTAAGCAAATCGACGTCTACATTATATTTTGCGGCGTAGTAACTGATCGGCCAACTAGTTAAAAATATGATGGTACATACGACAATTGCTGCCCATACTGCATTACTAAAGCCATACTGCCAAAGCATGGTTGCCCCAATGGCTTCCATAGCCAAAAAGCTAACTGTAGAAATTGCAGTATTGGTAACGGTCCAAGGTGACCATTTACGTACTGAGGTAGGTGCATAGCGGAGCGCATAATCTTCGATACTTTCATCTGCCACCCAAATATTATATTCACGGCGTGTTTTGATCACACGTTGTGGCGCTTGTTGGGGGCGTGAAGAATCTGGCATAACACTCATGTTTTGGATGGGGCTGCATTAAACCCAGCAATCCTTATGCCAAAAGTCATTTATCATGGCGATTTTCTCTAATACGCACATATACGCAAAATAACGTATTTTCAATTTTTTCCAAAAATCACACACTCAAAAGCATCAAAAAACAATGATCAATATTTGTGTTGATTGACCGAAAATGATTGGGAGGTTGATGTTATGAGTGTATCTGAACATCCAAATCTGGACACTGTGCAAGGTACAGATTCACAAAAAGCAGTGAATGAAACCTTAGAAGATTATACTTTACGTTATGCTCCACATAGCTTTCGGCGCTGGAGTCCCAAAGTTGTCGCTATTACTGCACTTGGTGGTATTGCCTATCTTGCTGACTTTTCTATTGGTGCCAGTATTGGTATGTCTTACGGAACAACCAATGCTGTTTTCTCCATTTTATTTGCAGCGATTATTATCTTCTTAACTGGCATTCCTTTAGCCTACTACGCAGCGCGCTATAACATCGACCTTGACTTGATTACCCGCGGCGCAGGCTTCGGTTACATCGGTTCGGTTCTTACTAGTATCATTTTCGCCAGTTTTACATTTATTTTCTTTGCCCTTGAAGGCTCAATCATGGCACAAGGGTTATTGCTTGGTTTAGGCATTCCGCTTTGGGCTGGTTACCTCATCTCAACCATTATGGTGATTCCACTGGTGATTTACGGCATGAAAGCCTTGAGTAAATTACAAGTTTGGACTACTCCACTTTGGCTCGTTCTGATGATTGGTCCTGTGGCCTACCTGATTTATCAAGAACCTACTTTAGTCAGCCAATTTGCTACTTTTACAGGTAAAGAAGGTTTTGCAACCGTAGACATGGCAGCAATCATGTTAGGTGCTGGTATTTGTTTATCCCTCATCATGCAAATCGGTGAGCAAATTGATTACTTACGTTTCATGCCTGCTAAAACAAAAGAAAACAGCAAAGCATGGTGGGCAGCTGTTATTTCAGCGGGCCCGGGTTGGGTGATTTTAGGTGCAATCAAACAAATTATCGGAGCATTTTTAGGTTTCTATTTACTTACTAAAATACCGGGCGTAAACAGCACGGAACCTGTTCAACAGTTTAATGCAGCTTTTCATGACATGCTTCCGGGTTGGGCAGCTTTAACACTCGCAGTGATTTTAGTGGTTATTTCTCAAATTAAAATTAATGTGACCAATGCTTACTCTGGTTCCCTTGCATGGACAAGTGCCTACACACGTATTAGCAAACATTATCCGGGTCGTATTGTCTTTGTGATGGTGAACTTGGCAATTGCGCTTGCTTTAATGGAAGGCAACATGTTTGCGGTACTAGGTAAAATCTTAGGGTTCTATTCAAACTTTGCGATTGCATGGGTTGTAGTTGTTGCAACAGACATTTCAATCAACAAATATGTTTTAAAACTTTCACCGAAAGAACCAGAATATCGCCGTGACATGCTCTACAACGTAAACCCTGTCGGTATGGTTGCATTCCTTGTATCAGCAGGCCTATCAATTGCAGCATTCTTCGGCTTGCTTGGTAGTTTCTTGGCGCCTTACTCACCGCTTATCGCACTTGTACTTGCCTTTGTATTAACACCAATCATGGGCTTATTAACCAAAGGAAAATACTACATCAAGTCACACGATGACGGCATTAAAGAACCACGTTACGATGCTGAAGGTACACCTGTAGCAACTGTTTATCACTGCCGTGTATGTGAGCAAGGTTATGAGCGTCCAGATATTATGTTCTCTCACAAACATAACGGCACGATCTGTTCTTTGTGTAAAACACTCGATGCTTAAATATTCTTAAAACTAAAAAAGAAGCTTTAAAGCTTCTTTTTTATATCTGATGATTCTTAGCCAATCGGAAATAAACGTTCAGGTACTACATCTTTCATCACAATGGTTGAGATGAGTCGTTGTACACTTGGAATAGCAGATAATTTTTCATCATACAAACGCTGAAAAGCCGGTAAATCTTTAGCCACCACATGTAGTAAATAATCTGGCTCACCAAACAAACGCTGAGCCTGAATAATTTGCGGGATGTCTATCACTGCATTTTCAAACTTCTCGACGGCCTGTTTATCTCCTTCTTTAAGCGTAATAAAAACAATCGCTGAAAATTCAAAACCGACTAAATTCGGATCGAGTTCTGCCCGATAGCCTTTAATAGCTCCCGACTCTTCTAAAGCCTTCACTCGTCTGTGACAAGGTGAAATGCTCAAACCGACTTTTTCTGCCAATTCAGTAATAGATAATCGGCCATTTAATTGCAATTCAGCAAGAATCTTTTTATCTGTGCGATCCATTTAGAAAAATTTACCCCAAATGATTGTGATATGAGCAAACATTTAAAAGCACATTCTAAATACATGAGCATATTATTTTCAACAAGCTCGAATAAATAGGGATTTTTTCTAAACCACGAGCGAAACCTTTGGAAAATAGTTTGCCGAGATAAGCATATGGCTTTTAACATTTTTATTGCATTTTGGAGTGTCTCCATTCTTTTTATTATTACGCCAGGGGCAGACTGGGCCTATGCCATTTCGGCAGGCATTAAAGGCAAAGTCGTCGTACCAGCTGTTGCAGGTATGCTATTTGGGCACTTTATTACGATTTTATTGGTAGCGGCTGGTGTTGGTCTGCTTGTAGCAAATAACCCAACTGCGCTTATGATTCTTACTGTGGCCGGTTCTGCTTATTTGTTATGGATGGGAATAAACTTATTACTTACCCCTCCTACTCCAAATCAGTCTGGTTCTGAAAAGGCTCAGTCATGGTTGAGCTGGGCAACCAAAGGCGTTTATGTGAGTGGCTTAAACCCGAAGGTTTTTTTACTCTTTTTAGCGCTGCTTCCTCAATTCATTGACACCACTGCTTCATGGTCAGTGACAACACAAATTCTTGCCTTTGGTGTTGTCCACATGATTAGCTGCGCAATTATTTACTTAATGGTGGGTTATGGTTCAGAGACTATTTTGAAAACCAGACCACAAGCAGCAAAGTTAGTCGGCCGTTTTTCGGGTGGTTTAATGGTCGTTATCGCAACGTGCTTATTGATTGGGCAAATTTAAAAGTCATTCAGCAAAAAGTTACTGGCCTCGATTTCAGGTCAGTAACTTAAATAATAAATATAAGAAAAAAATTATCTCATTCGTTTGAGGTTATACGTCACGACTCCCCAAATAATCAGTTCTTGCCCCTCTTCAATATAAATATTCTGATAATCAGGGTTTTCTGCTTTTAGCCAAACTTTAGGTGGATGAAATTGACTATCAATCATTAAGCGCTTCACAGTGAAATCATTGTCGATGAGTGCAATCACAATATCACCCGATTTAGCAGGAATACTACGGTCCACAATAAGCGGATCATTAATATCAATTCCAGCATCTAACATAGACAACGAATTGGCTTTGACAATAAAGGTGGCATTTTCATTTCTAATTAAATATTCATTTAAATCGAGCGCTTGCTCAATATCATCTTGCGCAGGCGAAGGAAAACCTGCAGCCACACGTTCTGTTGCCAAAGGAATCTGATAAATTTTATCGTTGTTTGGATGAACCTGTTGTATTTTTAGTTTTGAACTAAAATCTGTCTGGTTATCAGTTTTGACATTATTCAGTAACCAATTTTTGATAAAGTTGACTTGAGATTCAGGAACACGAATCACTTTGGTGGGTTCATTAAACTGTGCTTTACGACCAGCATTTTCCCGTGCACCGCCATGCTCGAATTCTTTTTTCTTTGGCATACCGCCTCCATCTCACCGTTCAAATCCTACACAAACAATGTAACTTGAAAAAGTTACACTTTCAAGTTGACGAAATATATTTTTTGCATAACAATAAATCTCATGATCAGATTTTAATCCATTTTGCTTTTAACAGGGATGCTAAAACGAAAATGGCAATTTGAAGAAAATCGAAACCTATTGTGAAATAGTCCTTATTACTGACTGTTTTGATTTTTATCAAATGAAATTCTGGACACTTAAATATGAGTTAGATTCAGTTTTTGGTATGGAGACATGCGAAATGAAAAATCAACGTGATGCAGTTTTAGGTTATGCAAATGAGCAACATGCTTACTTTATCCGTCTTATTGAAAATGATGCGGTATTAGGTGAAAGCTATGGAATTTTTTGTGAAAATCCGGAAAGTGAAGCAGCCGAAAGTATTATGACGACACTATTTTTAAAGAAATCTTTTTGGATAAATGGTTCAGAATTTACAGATATTGTAAAAGGCCTACACCCTCTTACTCACTCATAAGTTTATAAAAATTATAAAAATAGAGGAGGCATAATGCCTCCTCTATTCTCAAAAACTATCTGCTTAAGACGTAAAACGTCCAGAGGCATCGCGTTTTTGATTACCACATTATTGTCATAGTGAAGGCCGCAATTTCATTTAGTTAAAAAATTAACTTTCAGGGCTTCTTTATTTAAGCCGGTACGTGTGCGGCTATTTGTTCTCGTGACCAAACACGATGAGCTTTTATCAGTTTTTTAAATTTTTCCGCAATATGCTGGAATTCATCTTCTATTAAAGTTCCTTCATCTGCAACCAAACCGAGTGGCTCAAGCAAATCAGATTTATTGCCTAAAAATGCAATTGGTTTTAAATGCTTATAAGCTTCAAGTACATAATGGCGCGCTACCCCATCTTGCATCACTGCATTTAAATTATCGCCATCTGGAACAATTACAGCATCATAAGCAATTGAAGGTTCAGCCATTTGCATACCATCAGCTACAATAATACTGTCTTTATGGTCTTTTACTGGAGCCAAGCTTGGCGCTAGTAAATGAACAACCACACCTTCTTTAATCGCCCAATTTTTAATAGCTTCAAGTGTATCTGACTTCACAAGATTATGAATAAGTACAGCAACTTTTCTACCTTGAATATCCTCAGGTGGGAAAGCTAAAAGAGATAACTTGGCGGATTTTTCAATTGCTATTTTCTTATAATCTAAGGTTAAGTCAGGCACTTCAATACCTAGGTTCGCACCGACTTGACGTGCCAGATCGAGATCGATATTTGCCAAAATTTGTTGAACTTGGCGCTCACGAATATATTTTCTTTGAACTTTACTTAACTCAAAAGTATAGGCATCGACCACATGTTTTTGCTCATGCGGCGCAAGGCTTTTGTAATAAAGTCGAGGCTGTGAAAAATAATCAGAGAATGTCTCACTTCTTTGACGAAGTTTATGTCCGCTGATTTTTTCAGGATAACTTTCAAAACCACCATTTGAAGCTGCTGGTGGAGTTTCGACTGGCCAATTTCCATCAATTGAGTTTGGTTGATATGAGGCTTGGCCTTTATGGATGGTATGTTGATGAATGCCATCACGTTGATTGTTATGGAATGGACACACTGGTTTATTAATTGGAATTTGATGGAAGTTTGGTCCACCTAAACGGCTTAATTGGGTATCTGTATATGAAAATAGACGTGCTTGTAAAAGTGGGTCATTTGTAAAATCAATACCAGGTACTACATGGCCCGGACAGAAAGCCACCTGCTCTGTTTCAGCAAAGAAATTATCAACATTTCTATTTAAAACAAAGCGGCCAATTGGCGTAACAGGAACTAATTCTTCAGGAATAATTTTTGTTGGGTCCAACAAATCGAAGTCAAAGTTCATTTCATCTTCTTCTTCAACAATCTGCACGCCGAGTTCCCATTCTGGATAAAAGCTTTGCTCAATTGCTTCATAAAGATCACGACGGTGGAAATCTGGGTCTTTACCAGCAAGTTTTTGAGCTTCATCCCATACCAATGCACTCAAACCTTGTTTTGGTGTCCAGTGAAATTTCACAAAGTGTGATTTACCTTCGGCATTAATTAGACGGAAGGTATGCACACCAAACCCTTGGATTGAACGTAAGTTACGTGGAATTGCACGGTCTGACATTGCCCAAATTACTGCATGTGCAGACTCTGGAACTAAAGACACAAAATCCCAGAAAGTATCATGTGCAGTTGCCCCTGTTGGCATTTCTGTATCGGGTTCAGGTTTTACTGCATGCACAAAGTCCGGAAACTTAATGCCATCTTGCACAAAAAAGACAGGTGCGTTATTTCCCACTAAGTCAAAGTTACCTTCTTGGGTATAAAACTTAATGGCAAAACCGCGAATATCACGAACGGTGTCGGCTGAACCACGTGGCCCTTGCACTGTTGAAAAACGTACAAAAATAGGCGTCTGAATAGTTGGGTCTGTTAAAAAACCAGCTTTGGTTAAACGTTCATTTCCTTCATATGCCTGAAAATAACCATGCGCCCCTACACCACGCGCATGCACAATACGCTCAGGTATACGCTCATGGTCAAAGTGGGTGATTTTTTCTCTTAAAATGAAATCTTCCAATAAAGTTGAGCCACGAATACCCGCTCTTAAGCTATTTTGGTTATCCGCTATTTTAACCCCCTGATTGGTGGTTAATGCCTCATTGGTTGCATCATCTCTTACTGTGTCTAACTGTTCAGTTTTCTGGGTAGTATTGGCTTTATTTGCTGCATCGGCGCCAGCCATTTCACTTGTTTTATTAGTTAATTTAGTTTTGTCGTTCATGTCCATTACCTATGTTTTGAAAGTTAAACTTGGGGTTGAAGTTGAAAACGTTTATCAAACTAGTTTTTAAACGTACCTAAATAAGGAAAAAGAAGTTCTACGTATTTACGAGTACTCCAAAGACCAATACTTTTATGATGAGAATCAGGGGCTAGAAATGGGGTAAGTTTGCATATTTTTATTGCAAGATCGCTTGATTGCAGCACGCGCTGTTGCAGTGCATCAAGCTCGCCATCAGAGATATAACTAAATAAATAGTCCTGAATACGCTGGCTATTCTTAAGTTCTCGGCTGTATGCCAAGAAGTTAGAAGAATGATCACTACCAGCAATCCAGTCATGAATAATTTGGCGCTCTACAGGGTTAAATACCCCAAACATTTTTCCATTTTCTTCATTAATCATTCGCCAGAACACGCTCTGTTCAGGGTCGGTATTAAACTTAATCCATTTTTGTTCAGTTAAATGAGTGATTAAACCTGCAATATCATCAGGGTTTGATAGCCATTGATTAATGGTTTTGCAGCCAAACTGTCTGGTTTCGTTATGAATTAACTGCCCGACAAGTGCCTTTCTTTTCAAGATTTTATGAACAAAGTCTTCAAGACTTAAATTCTTGATAATATTTGAGGAAGATTCACCACGGTTATTCAAGGCAAAACCTTGTTTTAACTTGGTAAAGAAAAGCTCTTTATCTCTGTATTTGTTGTACATATCTTCAATAACTTTAATGGCTTTATGGGCATGCCCATTGTCAATGTTATCAATGGTGATATGTAGATTAAAATATTTAGAATCAATGCCTAATTCGGCAAGCTCATAATTTGAAATTAAAAGATGCAGTGGAAGCTGTTCATATCCTAAATTAAAACCGACCATTTCAGGAACAAACTCAGGTGGTGCATACCCTAGTGCTAGCTGAACGACTGCTTGATGATAGTATTCGTCTTCTAAAAGCAAATCGAAGTTGTCGAGTCCGAGACTGCGTAAAAGGTCATCATAAATACAGACATGGTTCGCTTTCGGTTCACCTAAACCAAGTTCTTCCAAATAAGTAATAATGAGCTCATGAAAGACTGGATCATTCCAATAATGCACTGAGCTATATAACCATGCACCATCGACCTTTTTAGTCGGCGATACTTTTATGAGAAATTCAAACGCCTGAGCAACATTCTGAAAATACTCTCTATCTTGACCAGCTTGTCTACGGTTTAAATATGCCTGAAATTCCTGACAATTTTTTTTATTATCGTTCTCACACCATGTTTTAATCGAATTGATATCTGAAGGAAAATCTATTTCCTCTATCTCTAATTTTTCAATCTCTTTAATCAGTAAATCTCTTGCCTTTTTCTCTTTCTCAAAACTTGAAACATCAGGATCAAGAAAAAAAACAAACAATTCATAATAATTTTTTTGATTATCTTGTAATAAGTCTAATAATCTTTCTTTCACTACAACAGGCATTTTCATTCTCCGTTTGTGAGATATCAATTACCATACGTCACCCGAACTATAATCAAGTTTTAAGTTTGTTATTTTGCGTTATTAAAAATTAAGATAAACCACATAAATCAAAAAATTCAAACATATACAAATTCACGTAAAATTACATTTAAACTTTTAGAATTATTTAAGCCACTGTTTTTATATAAAATTTGCAAAAATTAATCTAAATTTACATTAATTTAACCATCAAAAGTAAACCATTAAAAATAACGAATCAAAATTTCAAATAGTTCTATAACATTTAAAAAATAATTAAAGGGAGAATTAGAATGTTTAATTCATGTTGTAAATTATTAGCAGATAAGAAAATCAAAATTGCTTTTTTTGAAAGCGCTTCTGCTGGCTATTTTGCTTATCGTTTTTCTTTGAGTCCTTATTCAGGAGATATCCTTATAGGTAGTCTTGTAAGTTATGATCTTCGATTAAACGAAAACACCCTGCATATTTCAGAGCAACTTATTGAAAAATATACTGCCGAATCAATGCAAGTGACTGTTGAAATGATTAATAAAGGAAAGGAACTTTTGCATGCTGACCTATATGTTGCCTGCACAGGCCTCTTAAAAAAAGGGGGTTCTGAAACAAAGGAAAAAACTGTAGGAACCTTCTTTTATTCAATATATTATAAAAATAATTTTTATAATTTTAGACGCGTTTTAAAAGGACCAGCCTTTTTAAAAATTAGAAAGTTGACGCACTATATTACTCAATATATAAAACTTATTATATTAGATGAAAAAGCCTCTTAAATTATATAAAAAGTTAACAAATATATATTTTTAAATATTTATTATCTTTCTTAAATATTACGTGCTGAAATGTAATTTTTTAAACATTCATATTAATAATGTTTATGACTAAAAATCACATTCACTAAAAATCAGCAAGTTATTTAAAATTGATAACTTTTAAATTTACATTTAAATATGGGGTAACACCCCTACCCTACACATTTAAAAGCTACATGTTTTAATAACCCTATCTGAAGCTCTCAGATAAAACACATCGTCATAATTGATATGAGGTATTAAAAAATGAGCACTACTAATAATCAAGCAAATCAACGCAATAATCAGCAACAACAACAGCAAAATGACAACCGTAATCAACAACAACACGGTAACCAACAGCAAAACGATCAACAACGCAATAATCAGCAGCAACAGCAAAATGATAACCGCGGCCAACAACAAGGATCTAACCAAAAAGATTCTGGCCAACAAAATTCAAATAACAACCAACAACGTTAATCGTTTGTAGTTGTTCTTTGATGCGGTCAATCATTTAGGAAGGTGAACTCACCTTCCTAAATTTAATATAAGCATAAAATTTAATAAAATATGAGGGAATTCTGATGACAGATCAAAATACAGATCATGCTCAACTAGTAGCTGGCGATCATAACTATTCTGACTCGCGCTGGCGTGAAAGCTATCTTACCCGACCTTATTACCAAGAAGCGCAATTAACAACACCAGATCTAGATTATGATCGTGACTTTTCTACAGCTTATGAACTTGGTCATCGGGCTCGTTCTGAATCTAAGGAAGGAACTCAGTTTGAAGACATGGAAAGTAGTTTGCAGAAGAAATGGGAAGAACTCAAAGCTGAGTCTCGCTTAAAATGGGAACATGCGAAACAAGCCATTAAAGATGCATGGGATGATATTTAACATCCTCAAATGGTCCAAAGCTATAAGCTTATTTCCTATTGGCCCTGGGAAATAAGCTTTTTTATCGTTTTGTTTTGCTCACTTTTGCTTTTACACCATAAATTTCCGAATCGCTAATGCAAGTTACTTGTGTAAAATATACAAACATACATGTCAACTTGAATATCAATAATTACTAGCTTATCAAAATAAAAACCTGACTTAGATAATCAAGTCAGGTTTTCGATAAAAATCAATTTTGATTTTTCTTAAAATATTCAATTATTTCTTCACCATTATTTACCGGATTTTTCTGTGAAGGATAAGTTTCCTCATATGCATAAGCTGGTAATGTAATTTTGGCCCGAATTGAAGGTAATTTCTCTTGTCCATCCGTAGTAATCCGCTCAATAAAACCAGCAAGCCAGAGTACAAACTCCTGTGTATTTTTACTTTTAGGAATAAGACTTAAATCCAATTTAATTTTTGACTCTTGCAAAGGCTTAATTAGCAGCTCAGCCAAATCAATATAATTATATAAAAGCTTTAGCTGTGTCCCTTTTATTTCATGTCTGAGTTCGATCATCAAGTTGTTAAGATCTTCCATCGGCTCATCCGTAAACCCTTTTTTTTCTTTGACATTTTGATATATTTTCTCAGCTATTTTTAAATATTGGGGCATATCCTTACCTTTATAGTTCATTATTACTAAAATGAATTTTGGATGAATATAAGTAAGCTATTGTGTTTGTTTTATTAACTTTTTTTTAAAAGATATATTCATTTTACAACAATTCAGTAACACTTAGATTGCCAAGCAGAAAATAGATAATAAATAACTGATAAACATTATATTTTCATATATTTAATTTTTATTATGCTATATTTTTTAGATAAAATAACAATAAAAAAAGCCCACTTAATAAGTAGGCTTTGTTAAGTAAAACTAATTATTGTGACTTTCTATTCATATCATGAGGTACTGCTGGATCACTTGCTCCATGCATTCCATCATTTCTTGAATTGCGGTCTTGGCATGCGCTCACGCCCATAGCTATTACAAGTACCATACTCACTGCACAAAAGATTTTAACCATTTAAATCACCTTTATAAATATTAAAATGTAGGTTTATGAATAGCATTATCTTATGTTGGCCTACTGCTGTGGTTCTCTTAACTTTTGTAGATTATGCAAGCTTATGTAAAAACCTAAAATATGATGAGTAAAATTATATTTATTGCAATTGAAATTCTGGTTATTTTTTGGCATGCAGTGTATACACTCCATAGTCCAACTTATAAAAACAGAATTATTAAATAGTTTAGCAAAACGATACATCCAATTAATGACACTCATATACTATATAAATAAACAATTAATAAATAATTGATATATATGATTAAAAAACAACACCTCACGTAAAATAAAAATGAGTTATATTAATGTTATGCGTTTTAGTTTTTCTATTTTCTAAATAAAAACAGGCAAATATTTATATCAAATTATATAAATCAATCTTTTATTTTTGCAATTGACCCACTCTAATGCTCAGCTTATGATGCTCGCGCTGACCAATTTTGTCAGTCGGTTTTAGCAGACCGTCTACCTA
This sequence comes from Acinetobacter genomosp. 33YU, assembly GCF_001990725.1. Classification (NCBI taxonomy): domain Bacteria; kingdom Pseudomonadati; phylum Pseudomonadota; class Gammaproteobacteria; order Moraxellales; family Moraxellaceae; genus Acinetobacter; species Acinetobacter genomosp. 33YU. The sequence goes on from NZ_LFZQ01000011.1 coordinate 405,345, forward strand.
AGTGCACTAAAAACACGTTTTTTGGTGTGAAGCCCCTCGTGCCTTTGATGGAGGAACGAGAGTGGGACACCTTCGGGTGTGCTGGTTTCTTAGGTATCAGTCTGCTAACCCTCTTTCGTTTCACCACCATAATGATTAGCAATGAATGGGCGTAACTTCTTTAATCAAGGAGTCACTCATGACTATTATTTTATATTTTTTAAATTCTTTTATTAATCATATTTATATTCGACATCTTTTACTTATTCAGGCATTTTTTAGAGATCGCCCCTCACCTTTCTCTAAAATAAAAACCTTATATAGAGTTCAAAAATTGTTTATTTAATCCTTTTACCTACCCATCTATATAAGTTTAGGTAAGAGTTTTATGTATTCAAAAAAACCGCATAAAGATAAGAACTTCTATCAACATCACTTAGCGATAACAACAACCTATGCAGAGTAACAATAATGTTTTTTCTCCGTCGTTTTGTTCTGGTGAGCCTGCTTGCGATAAGTGTTTTAAATTTAATAGGATGCAGACCATTGAGCAAAAAAGAATTTAATGCACATTGTGTTTGGGCAGGACATGACCTTTCACAGTGTAATTGTATTTATAACTCTTTAGAACAACACTATTCACCACAATTTGTTGAAAACTTACCAAAAGTGAGTTTGCAGAATATTGATGCCAAAATGAACTTTGTAGACACCATGAATACAACAATGCAACAGTGCCAATTTAGTGCTAGAAAATAGCTATCTACCTTATAAGGGCATGTTCTACCAGAAAATCTAAAAATACACGTACACGTTTAGGAACATATTTATCATGACCAATCCAAACAGCATGAAATTCTTCAAAAGCTTTGATATTCCAGTCTTCAAGAATTTTAACGAGTTGTTTTTGCTGTAATGCATTTTGAATTTGAAATTCATTAAGCTGAGCAATACCTACATCTGCAAGGGCCAATTGTAAAATAGCTTCACCGTTGTTTACTTTTAAAACCTTAGAGGGTGCTAGGTTAATTTCCTGATCTGCTTTTTTAAATAGCCAAGTTTTGTTCTGGCGCTGATAGCTTACATCTAAAAGCTGATGTTCATGCAGTTCATCTGGATGTTCAGGACAACCATACTGTTCAATGTATGCAGGAGAACATACATAAGCTTTGTGCGTACTACCAAGTGAGCGAGCCACCAAATTTGAACTTTTTAATGGTCCTGTCCGAATTGCAACATCAATTCTTTGCTCAACCAAATTAATCACTTCGTCACTCAAATGAGCCTGTAACTCAATTTGTGGATAGCACTTGTTAAATCGAGAAATACAAGGCAATAAAAAATGCGTCCAATATGAAAGACTGGTATGAATTCTGATTCGCCCTTGTGGTATATGATTTGCAGTAACAGATTGTTCTAGTTCATCTAAGTTATTGAGTATTTGAAGACCTTGCTCATAAAACTGACATCCTTCACTCGTCAGCTGAAACTGGCGTGTCGAACGGTTCAATAACCTGACACCAAGTCTTTTTTCCAACCGAGAAATTAACTTACTGACCGCAGACGGCGTCATATCATAAGCTCTTGCAACGGCTGAAAAACTTCCAAGCTCGACCACTCGAATAAAAATTGCTAACTCGCCAGATCGATTAATATCAAAATAAGCCATAACAAAATTTATTTATGAATTGTATTCACAAATCTTATTCCGCTTAGCCCGCTATAACAAGGCATCAATTTATTTCAAGATAACTTTAATTCGTTTTAAAGAGTTCACGAGATGAAACTTTATCAAGCCACCGTATTTTCTTTAACTTTATTTACGAGTGTTGCACAAGCTGAAGTACCAAAGCACCAGTGGATTACTACTTGGGCAGCCAGCCCCCAAAAAGTCTGGAATAAAGATTTCGTTTTCCCGACCAATATTCCAGAGCAAATATCTAATCAGACCATCAAACAAATCAGTCAAATTAGTTTAGGTGGTGAAGCTATTCGGCTTGTTTTTACCAATCAATATGGCGAGCAGCCACTTTATATAGATCAAACAACAATTGGTTTAGTGAACGGAGTAACTCCAAAATCTAAGAGTACCTATCCTGTTTATTTTTCTGGTCAACCTAAAGCAAAAATTTTACCGGGCAAACAACTGATTAGTGATCCAATTCCGTTGCCTGTACCCGACCACACTCAATTGGTGGTAAATAGTTTTATTCAAAAGCCTACAACGTTTAAAACTTTCCATTGGGATGCTAAACAAACCAGTTGGATCATTGCTGGAAATCAGACAACAAATTTAACTACGCCAACCGATGCCAAAACAACAACGGCGCGATTATTATTATCACAATCGAGGTAAAACCCAAACAGAAAGCTCAGGTGGTTGCTGTTATTGGAGACTCAATTACCGACGGTGCAACTGCAACCTTAGATGCAAATACGAGATGGACCGATTTTTTAGCGAAACGTTTATCAGCACACCAAGTAGCAGTGATTAATAGTGGAATTTCAGGGAATCGACTACTTACAGACGGTATGGGTGAAAGTGCTTTAAAACGTTTAAACAGTGAAGTGTTTCAATACTCAGGTGTTAAAATTTTGATTGTTTTAATTGGTATTAATGATATTTCATGGCCTGGTACAGCTTTTGCACCTAAACAACAAATACCGTCGTTTGAAACCTTAACTGAAGGTTATAAACGTATTGTAGATGAAGCACATCGCCAAGGTATTCAAGTGATTGGGGCGACGTTACTTCCCTTTTCAGGCGCTTTACCCAATACACCTTTAGATAACTATTATCAGCCTAACAAAGATGAATTACGCCAGCGTATTAATCACTTGATCAGAACCAGTAAAACATTTGATGGGATTCTTGATCTTGAGCAAGGCTTAAAAGATTCAAAACATTCCGATCGATTAAAACCAATTTATGATTCTGGAGATCATTTACATCCAAATGATAAAGGTAATCAGCAAATGGCAAATCTAGTTGATTTAAACCAGCTACTTAACAAATGAAATTTCCAGATACAGGTAGGAATGATTTCCCTACCTGTATAAATATGTATTAACCACCCTCTAGTTCAGCAGAGAGTTTTGGAGCAATAATTTTTTCTTCAACAGCATGTCGTCGCAGAACCATAACAGCGAAAAGCGCCAAAATTGCAGGGATTGCGATCATCACGAAATTCATCTTATGTGGCAATTCTAATACTAATAACATGCCCGTTAAGATTGGACCAACAATTGCCCCAATACGACCAACACCAGAGGCACAGCCAATTCCAGTAGAACGCACACTTAATGGATAATATTGTGCAACGTAGCTATAAAGCAGAATTGAGGTCCCAATCGTTGCAGCACCTGCAACAGTAACCAAACCATATAAAATATAGGCTGGAGACTTAAAGCCTAAACCGATTAAAGCAACAACACCTGCCAGTAGCATTCCCATAATTACCGGTTTTAGATGGAATTTATCAGACAAAATACCACCGCCAATTGAACCGATCATTGCGCCAACATTTAGAGCAAGCAAGAACAAAATACTCTTTCCGAGTGAATAACCTGCTGCCAGCATGAGTTTTGGTAACCAGCTACTTAAGGCATACACCATGAGTAAGCACATAAAGAATACGAGCCAAAACATGAGTGTATTGAAAGCACGGCCCTGTTGAAATAATCCCTTTACAGAACTGCCTGTTTGAACATTATCTTCATTAAGCACTAATTGCGTATTAATCATTAGATTTTGTTCAGGTGAAATTTTTTGAATAATGCGCTGTGCTTGCTCAGTCTTACCTGTCTTAACTAAAAAGGTTAAAGACTCAGGTAAAAACTTCCAAATGACAGGTAATAAAAATAGTGGAATACCGGCAATTAAAAACATAATTTGCCATCCCTGACTTTCAACCAAATAACTACCAATTAAGGCTGAAAGTATTCCCCCAATTGCATAACCACTAAACATACTCCCCACCAAAGTACTTCTTATACGTTTAGGCGCATATTCTGATGTAAGTGCAACTAAATTTGGCATAACCCCACCAATGCCTAGTCCCGCCAAGAACCGAAGTATCCCAAACTCAAGTGGGCTTGATGCAAAAGCACCTAAAAAGGTGAAACCACTAAAAAAAGTCACACAGATTAAAATTACCTTTTTACGGCCTATTTTGTCTGCCAATGTTCCAAAGAACATTGCCCCAAACATCATTCCGCATAGTGCTGTACTTGCTAACATCCCCGCTTGTACAGCTGTTAACGACCACTCTTGCATTAGCAAAGGCAATACAACGCCATAAATCACCAGATCGTAACCATCAAAAATAATAATTAATAAACACCAAAGTAAAATACTCCAGTGAAAAGGGGTAAATCTGGCCTGATCAATAACTTCATTTACATTTAATTTAGATGTTGTCATTTACTCACCTCCTTTGTGAGATAAATTCATATTCAATTTTTTAAAACGACATACTGCACCCTAAAGAAAAAACAAATTATTCAAGGTTTTATTGAATAAATTAAAAGTCATAACTCGCCATCATATTGAAGCGGTTATCAATCCCGTTACTGCCATCAAAAGTTTCTCGTTCGCCATACACATATTCGACCCCCAAGGTAATTGGCTTGTAAGGGTTATACAGTGCATTTATCCAGCCCTGCCAAAGCTCTTTGTTTTGAGTGGTGCTATTACGTTGTAATTCGGCAAAACGGTTGTCATCTTTGGCTTTCATATAGCCATAAGCTAAGGTTGAACGAATTTGTGGTGTAAATTGATGAGTAATACCTAAAGAAATAGTGTCAAATTCATTGCTATGCATATTATTTTGATCATCTATTGCATAGCCACTGTTACTCCATAGCAAGAAACGCCCATCTCCTTTGACATGGTAATAATCGGCTTTGAGTAATGTATCGGGCGTAATTTGGTATTTACCGCCGAAGCCTACGCCCCAAGCCCACTCACTGTCATTATTGGTTCTTTTTTCAGCGGCAAAACTACGCCCCGAAAGCATCGAACCATTGGCAAATTTATGATTTAAACGCCCCACCAAAGCGGGTAAACGCATTTTGTTATCTGGATCTGTTGCAGCAGTATATTTCGGGTCTTCAACTGATACTGCAAAACTTGTATTTGCCGTTAAATTATCGCTATAGCGAACCATTGGCGATCGAAGTAAAGCACTACCTACAAATGTAGCTGCATCAATTGTTTCTGGGTAATATTCAGGTGCGATAAATGTTGACCACGTTTGACCAATGAGCCATTTATCAAACGTTAAATAAGCATGGCGTATCCGAAACTGATCCCGAGTAGCAGCCCCAAAGAAGTCCATTTCAAGTTTCCCGCCCACATCACCCGCAGCAGTTGGGGTTTTAAAATTCAACCCGAAACGTGTCACATTAACGGTACTGTGTAATTGGTCTTTTTGAGCAGATTCTTCTGGCGTATTTTCGAGTGGAACCCCACTAATATTGTTATACATGGTAGAAGCCCCCTTCATTTGATAAGAAGCATCTGCCCGTACATAACCGTATAAATTAAATTCTGCACCAGACTTAGTTAACACTTGTTTTGTAGGCTGAGCAGCTTGGGGCATTGCCGAAGTTGCTAGCTCCACTCTTTGTTGCGATAAAGATTTTTGAGCTTGCATGTTGGCTTGTAGCATAGCCCGTAGTTCTTTTACTTCTTGGCGAAGTTGTTCTATTTCAGGATCTGTTTGACCTGCAAAAGCAGAAGACACAAACAGGGTCACAGAAACTGCCAATAGGCTTTTTTGAACCGTTGTATTTAAAGCATTTATCATAAAACTTTCCTTTTTTGATCTTTAATTAGACTTAAAGATCTCGACATCCTTTTTGTTGTATACCTATCTAAAACAGGCCCTTAAACATCAGACTTTCTTCCTCAAGAAAGTCTTCCTCATATTTTTTAGACAAAACCTCCCTTAAGCAGCATTGAGGCCACTTTTTAATGTGTTATAGGTAAAGCTAGTTCTTCTAATTTTTTCGTTTTTTTATATTCTCATCCTCATTGAGAATATTTAGGTGTTAAGACAACATTCCTTTGTCTCTACTGACATTATTTTTTTGCAATAAAACCCTGATAAGTCAAAATCTGCGTATATGGCTGTACGCTCTCGAAACCAGTCTTTTGCAAAAGTTTGATATATCCTTCAGTGTTTAAGCTAAAAAAGTCTTGTGCCATACGCTCTAACATTTTCTGACATTGCTCTTCCGTCAAACCTTGATCCAAGCATAAATAACGTAGTGCTTGAAGCTGCTGTGGGTTTACACACGTCATTAAATCGTAAGTAAGTAAAACCGCTTTTTCCTTTAAGCGATCATAAATATCTTTAAAAAAAACGGGTTTTATCTCATCTGTAATAAAATGAGCCACGAGAATAGAAAGTGCAGCATCAAAGCAATTTTCCAGAGGCAAAGCCGAAGTTTCACCATGTACAAAGGTTACTTGTGAAGATTTATCTAAAAGTTCAACCTGTTCCTGAGCTTTTTGCAGCATGGTCAAAGATGGATCAACTGCTGTAAATTTCCAGTTCGGATGTCGTTTAAGTAAATATTCGAGTTCATACCCCGTACCACAGCCCACAATTAAAATATGAGCATTAGGTTTCAACAACGATTGTAAAATGGCATCCACCTGTTGATGGATAACTTCATAACCTGGAATTAATTTACGAATATGTTCGTCATATCCTTCGACTACCTTTGGGTTATTAAAGTCTTTTGCCATTTTACTTATCCTCTATTTAAACTGCCTTTCAACTTATAGTTTGCTGCACTTTGAATGGGCTTACGACTTCTTTAGTCAAACACATTCCCAGTTAAATTAAGTTCAGCTCGCATAATTTCCTGCAATTTAAACTTTTGTGCTTTGCCCGAAGCAGTCATTGGAAACTCATTAAAGAATCGGACATAGCGCGGCACTTTATTATGAGAAATGTGCTCTTTGCAGAATTGGCGAATGCTGTCTTCATCAATTTGATGATGTTCATGCAAAATAATGCAAGCACAGAGTTCTTCGCCATATCTCGCATCTGGTAAACCAATCACCTGCACATCGCTCACATCTGGATGAGTGTATAAAAAGTCTTCAATTTCTTTTGGAAAGAGATTTTCCCCACCGCGAATCACCACATCTTTAATACGGCCTTTAATTTTAATAAAACCGTCTTGATCCATTTCGGCAATATCACCTGTATGCATCCAGCCAGCAGCATCAATGACCTCTTTGGTCTTTTCTTCTTCGCCCCAATAGCCAGCCATCACTGAATAACCGCGAACGCATAGCTCACCTAAAGTGCCTTGCGGAACAATCTGCCCTTCTAAATCGACAATTTTAATTTCAACATGCGGATGAACATGTCCAACTGTGCTTACTCGTTTATCAATCGAATCATTTACCGAGCTTTGCACACTCACTGGCGAGGTTTCAGTCATACCATAACAAATGGTGATTTCAGACATATGCATTCGGTCTATGACACGTTGCATAATTTCACGTGGACAAGGGCTACCTGCCATAATTCCTGTTCTTAAGCTCGACAGGTCAAATTCATTAAACTGTTCATGTTCTAAGGTGGCAATAAACATGGTTGGCACGCCATAAGCTGCAGTACAGCGTTCTTGATGAATCGCTTTTAAAGTTTCTAAAGGATTAAATACCGCCGATGGATAAACCATGGTTGAACCATGCGTAACGCATGCTAAATTCCCCATGACCATGCCAAAACAATGAAACAACGGCACAGAAATACAGACTTTATCTTGAGGTGTAAGGCGAATGCCTTCACCGACAAAATAACCATTATTTAAAATATTATGATGGGTCAACATGGTCCCTTTAGGGTTACCTGTTGTACCTGAAGTAAATTGAATATTAATGGTTTCATCAAACTGGAGCTGCTTGGTTAATCGTTTTAATTGTTCAAGTTGCTCAGAAGTTGGTGTAGTGACTAAATCACTAAAGCGATAAATACCCGTATGTTGTTGGTCATCAATTTTAATGACAAATTTTAAATGCGGCAGTCGCGCTGAACTGAGCACTTTATCTGGGCTATTGGTTAATTCAGGGGCAATTTTTGTGAGTAATTCTTGGTAATCAGTCGTTTTGAATTGAGAAGCAATAATCAATCCTTTGCATGAGACTTTATTCAACACATATTCAAGTTCATGGCTCTTATAAGCTGTATTTAGGTTAACTAAAATAATCCCTGCTTTAAAGGCTGCAAACTGCGTAATGGTCCATTCCACACAGTTAGGCGACCAGATGGCTAATCGATCTCCTTTTTTTAATCCCAATTTTAAAAGGCTACACGCAAAAGCATTTACTTCATCCTGCAAAGCTTTATAGGTTAATCGTCTGTTTTGGTGGAAACTGACGATCGCTTCCTTTTCTGCATATTGCCGACAGGCCTGATCGAATTTTTCACCAATGGTCATACCCAATAAGGGCTGTGTGCTTGGTCCCGAGGCGTAGCTTAACCGTTCTTGTTGCATTGAATCATTCTCCTTGATTCTTCTAATTCTCTTCTTACCTGATCTAATTGTTGTTACTGCAACTACTTTTCCAAACTACTTATTTTGTGTTGTTTTACTCTTTATATGCCCTATTTCTTCTGCACAGCGTCCACACAAAAGTCAGCAATCTGTTTTGAAAAATAGTCTTTGTGCGCATGATCAAACTTTGTATTTTGAGCTGGGTCTAGGGGTTCAACCACCACATAAGTCATAGCACCGACTACACAAAGTGCTGCTGTGTTTAAATCATCCAAGACAAACTCACCACTTGCATTTCCATCTGCAAGTATTTTTTTAATACTTTGTTTAATCAATTGCTTCACACGAAAACGCTCATGTTCAACCGTTGAATCGACGGGTTCAAACATAAGTGAATATGCAAGCTGAGGACTATTCAGTGCCCGTTTTACAAAGGTTGCCACCGCCTTGTGTAATTTCTGCTTTGCCGATAAATCACTTTCGGTAATCGTATCGATGACCAATAGTTCTGTATTAATAGCCTCGGACAAAACTTCAATCAGCACTTGGCTTTTATTATCAAAGTAGCGATAAACCAGCCCACTAGATACACCCGCTTGCTCTGCAATTGTTTGTATTTGCGCGTCTTTAAATCCTCCCTCTGAAATTATTTTTCTGGCTGAATTCAAAATCGATTTACGATTTTGCTCCATCCTCTCTTGCATTAAAGATGATCGTTTATAGCTCATAATTTATTCTCTAACAAATAAAATGAATTGTAAATCATTTTATGAATCCGTATTCACTTTTTCAAAAAATCATTGTATGGTAATTATCAAATACCCACAAAATATTTTATGGACAACAAATATAACCAATAGGATGAAGATATCATGAACCTACGCAGCTTGAATTTCGGTCTAGATGAAACTTTAATTGCACTTCAAGATTCAGTAGCGGCATTTTGTGCAAAGGAAATTGCACCTATTGCCCAACAAGTTGATCAAGACAATAAATTCCCTGCACACCTCTGGAAAAAGTTCGGAGATATGGGCCTTTTAGGCATGACGGTTTCTGAAGAATATGGCGGTGCCAATATGGGTTATTTAGCTCATATTATTGCTATGCAAGAAATTTCCCGTGCTTCGGCAGCCATTGGTTTGTCATACGGTGCTCATTCTAATTTATGTGTAAACCAGATTAACCGTAACGGTAACGAACAGCAAAAACAAAAGTATTTACCAAAACTGATTTCTGGCGAATATGTGGGTGCTCTTGCAATGTCTGAACCGAATGCGGGTTCTGATGTGGTCAGCATGAAATTACGTGCTGTACAAAAAGGTGATCACTTCGTTTTAAACGGTTCAAAAATGTGGATCACTAACGGCGGTGATGCAGATGTACTCGTGGTTTATGCTAAAACTGACCCGCAAGCTGGCGCGAAAGGCATGACCGCTTTCTTAATTGAAAAAGGCATGAAAGGCTTTAGTCACGGTAACCATTTAGACAAACTCGGTATGCGTGGCTCTAACACTTACCCGCTGTTCTTTGACAATGTAGAAGTACCTGCTGAAAACGTACTCGGCGGTGTCGGTAACGGTACAAAAGTACTCATGAGTGGTTTGGACTATGAACGTGCAGTTTTAAGTGCCGGACCTTTAGGTATTATGGATGCCTGTTTAGATGTGGTCATTCCATACTTACACCAACGTGAACAGTTTGGTCAGGCTTTAGGTGAATTCCAGCTCATGCAAGGCAAACTTGCCGATATGTATTCAACTTGGTTGGCATGTAAAGCTCTTGTCTATGCTGTTGGTGCTGCATGTGACAAAGCTGACCATGACCGCAGCCTACGTAAAGATGCTGCAAGTGCCATTTTATATGCTGCTGAAAAAGCAACATGGATGGCTGGTGAAGCAATCCAGACTTTAGGCGGTAATGGTTATATCAATGAATTCCCTGCTGGACGTTTATGGCGCGATGCAAAACTTTATGAAATTGGTGCCGGAACTTCTGAAATTCGCCGCATGCTGATTGGCCGCGAACTTTTCAATGAAACCAAATAATAATTATAAATAAGGACGCATCTTATGAACCAATTACAAAGCAAGATTAATGTTCGAAGTGAAGACTTCAAAACAAACCAGCAAGCCATGCAAACATTGGTCACAGATCTAAAACAAGTTGCCCAGCGTATTGCTTTAGGCGGCGGTGAAAATGCCCGTCAAAAACATTTGGCTAGAGGTAAACTTTTACCTCGTGAACGTATTGATCAACTCATTGATGTCGGTACGGCATTTTTAGAAATTGGTCAGTTGGCAGCGTACAACGTTTATGAAGATGATGTTCCTGCTGCGGGTGTAATTGCGGGTATTGGTCAAGTCAACGGCATCACTTGCATGATCGTTGCCAACGATGCAACAGTAAAAGGTGGAACATACTATCCCCTTACAGTTAAAAAGCATTTACGCGCACAAGAAATTGCTGAACAAAATCACTTGCCTTGTATTTATTTGGTGGACTCAGGCGGTGCCTATTTGCCAATGCAAGATGAGGTTTTCCCAGACCGCGATCACTTCGGGCGTATTTTCTATAATCAGGCACGCATGTCGAGTCTAGGTATTGCCCAAATTGCTGTGGTGATGGGGAGCTGTACCGCAGGTGGTGCATATGTGCCTGCTATGTCTGATGAAACCATTATTGTCCGTAACCAAGGTACGATTTTCTTAGGTGGCCCTCCTTTGGTAAAAGCTGCAACTGGCGAAGTGGTGAGCAGTGAAGATTTAGGCGGTGGCGATGTACACACACGTCTTTCAGGCGTGGCTGACCATTTAGCCGAAAATGATGAACATGCAATTGCGATTGCACGAAACATTGTCGCTAACTTAAATAAAAAGCCAAACGACTTAAATAAACAAGTTGATGAACCATTGTTTGATGCATCGGAACTCTATGGTGTGGTTCCAAGTGATGCACGTAAACCTTTTGATGTACGTGAAGTGATTGCCCGTATTGTAGACGGCTCGCGTTTTGATGAGTTCAAAGCACGCTTTGGTTCAACACTCATTACCGGTTTCGCTTCACTCTATGGTATGCCAGTCGGCATTATTGCCAATAACGGAATTTTATTTTCCGAGTCCGCACAAAAAGGCGCGCATTTTATTGAGCTATGCACACAGCGCAATATTCCATTGTTATTCCTACAAAACATTACGGGCTTTATGGTTGGCCGCCAGTATGAAAATGAAGGAATTGCTAAAAACGGCGCCAAATTGGTTATGGCAGTTGCCACCGCAAATGTACCAAAACTCACTTTGATTATTGGTGGTTCTTTTGGTGCAGGTAACTACGGTATGTGTGGACGTGCTTACTCACCACGCTTTTTATGGACTTGGCCGAACTCTCGTATTTCAGTCATGGGCGGCGAGCAAGCGGCAAGTGTACTCTCAACTTTAAAACGTGATCAGATTGAGCAAAAAGGTGCCGAGTGGTCAGCTCAGCAAGAAGATGAATTTAAACAACCAATTCGTGAACAGTACGAGCGTCAAGGTCATCCATATTATGCTTCTGCACGTCTTTGGGATGACGGTGTAATTGACCCAGCTCAAACTCGTCAGGTCCTTGGTTTAAGCCTCGCTGCTGCTATGAATGCTCCAATCCAGCCAACCAAATTTGGCGTGTTCCGCATGTAAGAGGTGTATATGAGCTATCAATTTTTACAACTCGAACAACAAGGTCAGGTTGCCTATGTTTGGCTGAACCGCCCTGAATTACACAATGCCTTTAATACGACAGTCATTGAAGAGTTGCATGCTTGCTTTAAGCAAATCAATACCCGTGATGATATACGTGTGGTCGTTCTAGCGGGTCGCGGCAAAAGCTTTTCGGCAGGTGCCGACCTCAATTGGATGAAACAGGCAGGTCAAGCATCTTCAGCAGAAAATGAAGCAGATGCATTAAAACTTGCACAAATGCTTGATGCACTTGCAACACTTAAGCAACCGACCATTGCTCGTGTACATGGCATTGCCTTTGGTGGCGGAATGGGTTTAGCGTCAGCGTGTGATATTTGCATTGCCAGCACGGATGCCAAGTTTGCAACATCTGAGGTTCGTTTAGGACTTGCTCCATCTACCATTAGTCCTTATGTAATTCGTGCAATTGGTGCAAGACAAGGCTCTCGTTACTTCTTAACTGCCGAGCGAATTTCAGCACGTGAAGCTAAACACATTGGTTTGGCACACGAAGTAGCAGATGCCGAAGATTTAGATAAAAAAGTTCAAGAAATTATTGATGCTCTATTACTTGGTGGCCCGCACGCTCAAGCGGCTTCAAAACAACTCATTCAAATGGTGAGCAACCAGACCATGAGCAATGACTTACTGCAACAGACAGCACATCATATTGCTCAAGTTCGTCAAGGCAGTGAGGCAAAAGAAGGTCTGAGTGCCTTTTTAAATAAGCAACAGCCTGCTTGGGTTTCTAACTCGAATAACAACAATTAAGGACGATCATCATGTTTGAAAAGATTTTAATTGCGAACCGTGGCGAGATTGCCTGCCGTGTGATTCGTACAGCTAAAAAATTAGGGATTGCAACGGTTGCCGTTTACTCAGATGCAGATGCAAACGCACAACACGTCAAACTTGCAGATGAAGCAGTTTATATTGGTCAGTCCCCTGCAACACAAAGTTATTTACAGGTTGATCGTATTATTCAAGCTGCCATTGATACAGGTAGCCAAGCGGTTCACCCGGGCTACGGATTCCTTTCTGAAAATGACCAGTTTGCGCTCGCTTGTCAACAACACAACATCTGCTTTATTGGCCCGCCAGTGGATGCCATTTTAGCGATGGGCTTAAAAGCGACCTCTAAAGCTTTAATGGAAAAAGCAGGTGTTCCTTTAACACCGGGTTATCACGGAACCAACCAAGATGCAGACTTTTTAAAACAACAGGCAGACCGAATTGGCTATCCTGTTTTAATTAAAGCCAGTGCGGGCGGCGGCGGTAAAGGCATGAGTCTGGTTGAACGCAGTGAAGATTTTCTGCATGCCTTAGCCTCTTGTAAACGTGAAGCAAAATCAAGCTTTGGCAATGATGACGTCTTAATTGAACGTTATGTGATTCAACCACGCCATATTGAAGTTCAAGTGTTTGGCGATACACATGGCAACTATGTACATTTGTTTGAACGCGACTGTTCTGTACAACGTCGCCATCAAAAAGTATTAGAAGAAGCCCCTGCACCACAAATGCGAAGCGAGAAGCTTGATGCAATGCGCCAAGCTGCAATTGATGCTGCACGTGCAGTACACTATGTCGGTGCCGGTACGGTTGAGTTTATTGTAGAACAAGACGGTACGGCGTATTTCATGGAAATGAATACCCGCCTACAAGTCGAGCACCCCGTCACTGAAATGATTACAGGTGAAGACTTGGTCGAGTGGCAACTTCGTGTGGCTTATGGTGAACCTTTACCTAAACTACAAAACGAATTGCAAATTCACGGTCACGCACTCGAAGCTCGTATTTACGCCGAAGAACCTGAAAAAGGTTTTTTACCTGCCATCGGTAAAATTGACTATTTGCGTTACCCAACTCAAAACCAATATGTGCGAGTAGACAGCGGTATTGTTGAAGGCGATGAAATCACGACGTATTACGATCCAATGATTGCCAAACTGATCGTATGGGGTAAAAACCGTGAAGCTGCGCTCATTCAAATGCAGCATGCCTTAAGCCAATTCCATGTCGATGGTTTAGGCAACAACATTGCTTTCCTTGAGAAAATTGTTCGTAGCGAATCGTTTAAACAAGCCAAGCTTGATACCAACCTGATTCAACGTGAACAAAACTTCTTGTTTAATCCTGAAGAGATCAAACCAGAACTGGTGGTGGCAGCGGCATTTATTGAGTTTTTAAGCAAACTTAACAACAACAGCTCAAGTCAAAAACAGCTTTGGCAAGCTCAACCTCTATGGCGTTTAAATATTGCTTATCAGCACAGCATTAAACTGAATTATTTAAACCAAAATATCCAAATCAAATTTGCCTCAAATGAAGATGGCTTCACCGCAGAATATAACGGCCAAAGCTACCCGATTTCAGGTCAATTGATTGATGCACATACTGCCTCTGTTCAAATTGCTGGGACTAAGCAAAAACTGTCTTTTAACCAAAGTCAGCAAGGCATTACCTTATTCCAAAATGGACAAAGCTATAAGTTTGCTTATATTCGCCAAGATTTTAATCAAACAGATAGCCAAGCCGATGAAGGCCACCTAAAAGCACCTATGCCGGGTGTGGTCACTCAAGTGTTAGTAAGCGCAAATCATAGCGTGAAGAAAGACGATATTTTAATGACGCTTGAAGCCATGAAAATGGAATATACCATTCGTGCGCCTAAAGACGGCTTAATTGTAGACTCCTATTTCCAAGTCGGTGATCAGGTCAAAGCTGGCGATGAGCTTGTGGAATTTCAGCCTGCACAGGAGGAAGTTGCATGAGTGAGTTTGTCAAAATCGTGGAGGTCGGTCCCAGAGATGGCCTCCAAAACGAAAAACAGGCTTTAACCGTTGAACAGCGTTTAAACTTTATTAATGACCTGATTAATGCAGGTCTGAAATCGATTGAAGTCGGTTCTTGCGTTTCGGCAAAATGGGTACCTCAAATGGCTCAAAGTGATGAGCTATTTAAGCAACTCCCCCAAACAACCGATGTGCAATTTAGCCTGCTCACCCCCAATATCAAAGGTTTTGAAACTGCTCAAGCAGTAGGATGCAAAGAGGTTGCGGTGTTTACCGCAGCTTCTGAAAGCTTTACCCATAAAAATATTAACTGCTCAATCGATGAGAGCTTTGAAAAATTTAGCGATGTCATGGCTGCGGCAAAAGCCCATAACATTCGTGTACGCGGTTATGTCTCTTGTATTGTCAATTGTCCCTATGAAGGCGCAATTGCCCCTGAGCAAGTGATAAAAGTTGTTAAACGACTCTATGACATGGGCTGCTATGAAGTATCTTTAGGTGAAACCATTGGTACAGCAACACCTGATCGCGTTCAAAAGGTTTGGCAAGCCTGCCTTGCTGAACTCGACAGCAAGGTTTTGGCAGGACATTTCCACAATACCTACGGCATGGCGATAGCCAATATTTATCAGTCTTTACAGCAAGGCATTCGTGTTTTTGATTCGTCCCTTGCAGGACTTGGTGGTTGCCCTTATGCCAAAGGAGCTTCGGGTAATGTATCGACCGAAGATCTATTTTATTTGCTGTCACATATGGGCTTTGAAACTGGCATTGACTTAGAAAAATTGATGCAAGCCAGCCAAAATATTAGCAATGTATTAAACCGAAAAAGCTTGTCGAATTATGCAAATGCTTATTGGCAAACTAAGTGTGCCTAGTCATCAATTAAAGTAGCTCAGCATCTGGTATAAAGCTTAATATTAGGCTGAGTACCAGATCATCCTATCTCATCTTTATCTCATTTCGTTCAGAAATTGGGACTAAGTTCCTCATGCAATTTTTTTAAAATTTATCATTTATCTCTGTATCAAATGCCCCTCTCAACAGAAGCATTCTCTACCCTATTTTTATTCTAAATCCGTATTATTCTTCATCCTTTTCTAGCTTAGTCCTTAAAAAAATTATCTCATTATTTATAAAAATAAGATGCATCCATTTCAATTCTTGGCGAAATATGTTCTTCCACCCAATCTAACCATGCACGTGTTTTAGCATCAATAAAATGACGTGAAGGCAATAAGGTATAAACCCCTATATCGGGCGAACGCCACTCTGGCAAGATATGACATAATCTTCCATTTTGAACTGCATCTAAAGCCGAAAACATCGGCAATAACGCCACGCCCATATCTTGTTGCACCACATCTAACAATAACTCAGGGTTATCTGCAATGAGTTGCCCGCCAGTATCAATTTGGTAAGACTCACCCTTTGCATTTAACAAGTGCCAATCTGGTGTAATAGATGGGTTTACCAAGCGTAAACAGGCATGGTTTTTTAAGTCTTCTGGGGACTTCGGCACACCATATTTTTCTAGATACGCAGGTGAAGCACATAAAACAGAAAAAATGGTCCCAATTCTGCGTGCAACAAACCGAGAATCTGTTAATGATTCAGTCAGATAAAGACTGACATCCACCCCTTTTGCCAATAGGTCTGGAACGTACTGTGAAGTCGTATATTCCACGGTTAGTTCAGGGTAATGCTTACAAAATTCGGCCATTACTGGAAAAACATAATGATGCCCAAAGCTTCCCATGCTTAATACGCGTAAACGCCCTTTGGGTTTAGAAGCCGTCCCTGTTACTTCTGACTCCGCTTCATCCACCATTGAAATGACTTGGCGACAGCGCTCTGCATAAGTCGCACCAATATCGGTCAGTGCCTGCTGGCGCGTGGAGCGTTGTATTAATTTTGTACCTAAGCGTGTTTCTAGCTCGCTGATAAGACGTGAAACCTGTGCTGTGGTCAGATCCATCTGCTCAGCTGCTGCTGTGAAACTCCCGCTATCAATCACTTTCAGGAATGCATGCATTGCATGCAATAGTCCACCATCGAGATTTTTGCGCATAACGTAAATATGTTTTCCTAAATTACGGATTGTTGCACCAGTTTAGTTCAACCACAATGACTAAATGTACATACATTGGCACTAATTCTTTTTAAGAAGAGGAACCGATCTTTTTTATTTCGTATGTCACTTGCTCCAAATATTCAACTGGATGTTGAAAAAAGAAAGTAGTCCGAGCTACTAAAAATTCTAAGGAGATATAAATGAATATAGCTACAAAAGTCACTCCAAATATTATTGCAACAAAGGATGTGTCACTTGAAGATAAATATGTAAGTGATAACGGTACAGCATATATGACTGGCATTCAGGCACTTGTTCGGTTGCCTCTTGCCCAAACTCGCCGTGACGCGATTAATGGTTATCATACTGCTGGTTTTATTTCTGGTTATCGCGGTTCTCCTGTTGGTAACTATGATAGTTTCCTTTGGCAAGTTCAAGGATTACTTAAATCCCATAATGTTGTATTTCAACCTGGTGTAAACGAAGACTTGGCTGCTACCGCAATTTGGGGTACGCAACAAGTTAACCTTTCAGGCCAAGGCAAATATGATGGAGTGTCTTCATGGTGGTATGGTAAAGGCCCGGGTGTTGACCGTTCAGGCGACGTACTCCGCCATGCGAACTTAGCTGGTACCTCTGAACGTGGTGGTGTCGTTGCTTTATTTGGTGATGACCACTCATGTAAATCTTCTACAATCCCTCACCAGTCTGAACATGTCATGATTGGTTGCGGTATTCCAATTTTCTACCCAACATCCGTTCAACAAATTTTAGACTTTGGTGTTCACGCCATTGCAGTTTCACGTTTTTCTGGCCTTTGGTCTTCAATGAAGCTGGTGAGTGAAATTGTAGAAACTTCTGCTTCAGTTCATGTTGACCTAGACCGTGTCACTCCAGTTATACCGGAAGATGTCAATTTCCCAGAGGGCGGCGTCAATATTCGTTGGCCAGATCACGGCATTCAGCAAGAAGAACGTCTTTATAAATATCGCTTACCTGCTGTTTTGGCCTATGCCCGCGCGAACAAAATCAATACCGTTACATGGCCTTGTGAAAATGCCCGTATTGGTATTGCCGCAAGTGGTAAAGGTTATTTAGATACCATTGAAGCCTTACGCATTTTAGGCATTGAAGATGAAACTGCTCAGCAGCTTGGGCTACGTGTTTATCAAGTTGGTCTGATTTGGCCGTTAGAACCTCAAGGCGTTCGTGAGTTTGCCGAAGGTTTGCAAGAACTGATCGTTATTGAAGAAAAACGTCCAATTATTGAAACACAAATTAAAGATGAGCTGTACTCACTGCCTGATGGCAAACGCCCACATGTGATTGGTAAAGCAACTGATGGCAAAGGCGAATGGAGTACTTCTATTGAAGAAGCACCGCTCATTGGTCACTATGAGTATCAGCCTGAACCGATTGCAAAAATGCTGGCTGCTC
This sequence comes from Acinetobacter genomosp. 33YU, assembly GCF_001990725.1. Taxonomy (NCBI): domain Bacteria; kingdom Pseudomonadati; phylum Pseudomonadota; class Gammaproteobacteria; order Moraxellales; family Moraxellaceae; genus Acinetobacter; species Acinetobacter genomosp. 33YU. The sequence continues at coordinate 423,866 of NZ_LFZQ01000011.1, forward strand.
GCTTCTTAAAACTCGATATTCCAGAAAGCTTAAAAACACAAATCCAAAGCAGAATCGACTTACTGCTAAAAGCAGAGCAAGAATCGAAACGTGTTATTGATCTTGCTGAGCGTAAACCGTATTTCTGTAGTGGTTGCCCACATAACTCTTCAACAGTAGTTCCTGAAGGTAGCCGTGCACTAGGCGGTATTGGTTGTCACTATATTGCTGTTTCACTTGACCGTGGTACTGAAACGTTCTCTCAAATGGGCGGTGAAGGTGTAAGTTGGGTGGGTGCATCACCATTTACCAATGAAAAACACATTTTTGCTAACCTTGGTGACGGAACTTACTTCCACTCAGGTTACTTAGCAATCCGTCAGTCTATCGCTGCAAAAACCAATATTACCTACAAAATCCTCTACAACGATGCGGTCGCTATGACAGGTGGTCAGCATGTAGATGGGCATTTGAGCGTTGCACAGTTAACTCGCCAGCTCGCTGCCGAAGGTATTAAAAAACAAGTGATTGTCACTGATGAAGTTAAATTATTAAACGAAGAAGACGGCATTGCACCGGGTGTAGAAATTCGTCACCGTAATGAGCTCGATGCAGTGCAACGCGAGCTTCGTGAAGTTTCAGGTGTAACCGCTTTAATTTATGTACAAACCTGTGCCAGTGAAAAACGCCGTCGTCGTAAACGTGATGCCTACCCTGATCCGGCTGAGCGTTTATACATTAACAGTGATATTTGCGAGGGCTGTGGCGACTGCTCGAAAAAATCAAACTGCTTATCGATTGAGCCAGTAGAAACAGCTTTAGGGACTAAACGTCAAATTAACCAAAGTAGCTGTAACAAAGACTTCACTTGCGCAGAAGGGTTCTGCCCTAGTTTTGTGACTGTTCATACACGTGATATGAAACGTCCGGCTAAATTTGAAGGTATTGGTGCAGGCTGGCCAACATCACCAGTTATTCCTCAGTTATACGATGTTCCAAGTCGTATTATGGTTGGTGGTATTGGCGGTACAGGTGTTGTGACTATTGGTGCACTCCTTGGTATGGCAGCTCACCTCGAAGGTAAAGCAACACGTGTTATGGATATGGCTGGACTTGCGCAAAAAGGTGGTACGGTTTATTCATACGTACAACTTGCAGCAAGTGATGAGCAAATTTCTTCTACCAAAATTCCGGCGGGTCAATGTGAATTACTCATCGGTGCAGATGCGGTAGTGGCTGGTGGTAGCGCTGCTCTATCTCGCTTAAAAGATGATGCATTGGTTATTGTGAATGAAGACAGCACCCCTACTTCTGAGTTTATTAAATCTCGTGACTGGTATGCACCGATTAGCGATTTAATTGATCGCCTACGTGGTCGTGTTCGTCAAGGACAACTGGTTTCTCTGCCAGCCGCTCGCATTGCAACACAACTCTTAGGTGATTCAATTTATACCAACCAGTTATTACTCGGTATGGCATGGCAATCTGGTCGCATTCCATTACTGCGTGAAAGTATTGAAAAAGCAATTCGCTTAAATGGTACTGCCGTTGAAAAGAACCTCGAAGCTTTCCGTGTGGGTTGTCATCTTGCAAGTGACCCAACTTTAGCTGCACGTTTAGTTACGGCAATGCCAAAAACTAAAACTCCGCAAACTTTGGCTGAACTTGTTGAAGACCGTTCTGCTCGTCTAACAGACTATTGGAATGAAGCTTATGCAACTAAATACCGCACACTTGTCGAACTAGCAGCTAAAAAGTTACCTGAAGAATTAACAGGTACGATTGCAACTCAGTTATACAGAGTTATGGCTTATAAAGATGAATATGAAGTTGCACGTCTACTAACAGGTAAAAGCTTCAAAGAATCGATTGAAACACAGTTCGGTAAAGGCCTACGTTTAACGTATCATCTTGCTCCGCCAGCGTTACTTGGTGGCCTGAAAAATGTCCGTAAACGTGCGTTTGGTTACTGGATGCGTTTCCCGATGATGATGCTCGCTCGCTTACAATGGCTTCGTGAAACTTTCCTTGACCCATTTGCACGTCAAGAAGAACGTCAACACGAACAAGCATGGCGTGACCGTTACATCGCATTTGTTGAGGCACTTGTTGAAGCACCAGACAATCATAACTTGGCAGTTGCTGAACAAATTGCAAAATTACCAGCAGAAGTTCGTGGTTATGGGCATATCAAAATGAAAGCAATGGACGCTGCAAAACAACGTTGGGATGAACTTACCCCAACACTTGTTAAAGTTCGTAGCTAAGAAATTGCTTAAAATTTAAATCTCAAAATAAAAAAGTCATCCTTAGGGATGACTTTTTATTGACTTAAAATTTATTTAGTCATTTTACGTAAAGTTAAAATCTGCTCGCTTCGTCCAAATGGACCATACACATCATGTAAAACAGCACTGGTTAAACCAATACCATCTGAGCCATATTGCTGAACGGTTTCCAGCCCCAACCATTTACCTTGCGGATAACGGTGCATGTGAATCTGTAAATCAAGATTTGGAAAACCCCAAGTAAATTCGCCTTCTTGTCTTGGTACAATCCCGTTTGCTGTATCTATCATGCCAATCAAATGGGCAAAATCTGTCGTCGGCTGCCCTTCAACCATTTCTTTATCATTATTGAGCCAAACAATGCCTTTACCTGCGCGATGCTGATCATCCGTTTTAGTGACGAGTGTCTGGATAAAACCACCCGGCCATCTTTTCATACCTGTCCATTCGGTAAAAGTATCGGGATGATGAATTGGTTGATCTTCAAGCCCCGCAATCTCGGAACTGTCTTGAGTACACATGCGCCATGCTCTAGCCACAATACAGGTTTTACCTTGTGCTTGCATTTCAGCCTCAATCAGCTCAATGGTTTTACCGGCACGAATCACATGTGTCTTAATCGTAAATTCACCAAATGCAATCAATCCAAAAATATCAAAACTAATTCGACCAATTCGCATATCTTGTCGTGGTGAAAATTGCTCTAACTCAGCTGCGATGACACCACTTGCAGGTGCCATGTGCTGTTCATGAGGGTTCCAAGCCCCTTGTGCATGAACAGTTGAGCAATAATGAGCAATCACTTCACCTTGAGGACCAATTGTTCTATTCAGTAATTGATAATAAGCATTCATGATTTTCTTTCCTTAGTCCTTGTCCAACATCAATATTTGATGAAAATTCACGTTTTAATGCTTATGTTAACCCTCTATTTCTTTGGCTCAACTGGTTTTTCCTACCAAAAACTGATGAGTCTAAAATTACAAATTCACTGAACAAAAATTTGTTTATTGTTAAATATGAATAAAATATTAGCACCAAAAGTTATTTTAACTTATAAAAAAAAACCGCTTTATAGCAGGTTTTTTTTTACAAAAGTATTTGTTTAAGGACGTTCACCCTGCCCCAAACGGCGTTCAATATCATCAAGTACATTTGGTAAGTCAGCGACGCTATCAATCACATAGTGAGCGCCCGATGCATTCATTTTTTGGTATGCCTTATCTTTTAGTACAATCTGTTCACCAGCCGATAATGCACTCCACTCTTCATAGCTTAAACCGACTTCGTTACCGCTAATCGCAAGCCCGACCGTCCAGCATCCTGCGTTTAAACCTTCATCAATACCCACCACGGTATCGTCTACTTTTACAACTGTTTTAATATCAGATACATCGAGTTGAATTAAGTTCTTCCATAACATTTCAGGATATGGACGGCCAAATTTCACGTCGCTGGCAGTAACGATACAGTCTGGACGGTAGCCTTGATCGGCAGCATCTTTAACCAAACGACCAATCATCATGGATGCATAACCCGTGTTACTGCCGATTTTTGCACCACGCTTTTTAATATTTTCAAACGTTTCCAATGCACCCGGTATTAAAGCCGAGCATGTTGGAATAGAATTTATCTGATAAGGAATAAAGTCCTTATATAAACGGTCGATATCTGCCTCAGTTGCCGCCTGCCCATAAATTTCCTGCCATGCAGCTGCCACACGTGGCATTTTTAAAACGGCAGCAATATGGTCACGTTTTTCTAAACCCATTGGAGCACGCGCTTCTTCAACCGTAATTTCAACTTTATTGTCTTTAAATAAAGCCATAAAAGCTAAAATTGGTGCGCGTGAACCAAAATCTACTGTTGTGCCTGCCCAGTCAAAAACCACAGCTTGAATTTGTGTATTGTTGGTCGTCATGGTGTATTGCCTTTAATTCAAATATTTTAATAAAAGTTATGCTGTTACCGCTTGATTTAGATGGCTTTTGTAGTAACTCTCAATCGCAGCAAGAAGCCCTTCAATATCATGTATATAAACTTCGCCAATATTACCAATACGGAAGCAGTTAAGATCTGTGACTTTGCCCGGATAAATTACGTAGCCTGATTTTTTTAGGGTTTCATAAAATGACTGGAAGCTAAATGTTTCGGCTGTCGGGTACAGAAAAGTGGTAATGATGGGTGATTGTGGACACTCTTCACCGAGTACCAATTCGAAGCCCAGTTGTTGCATACCTTTAGATAAGGTTTGCTGGTTTTGTAAATAACGTTGATAACGTGCAGCTACTCCGCCCTCTGTCTCAAGCTCAAGTAATGCTTGATAAAATGCACGTACCACATGAGTTGGCGAGGTAAAACGCCATTTACCCTTATGCTGTTCCATCGTATGCCACTGATCGTATAAGTCGAGGCTGACTGAACGAGCCAAACCTTTACACGCTTCTAGGCAATCACGTTTTGCCAAAATGAAACCAAAGCCCGGAACACCTTGAATACATTTATTCGCACTTGAAATTAGAAAATCAATTTCAAGCTCAGCCATATCCATTGGCACACCGCCAAATGAACTCATGGCATCCACAATCCAGATTTTTCCTGCTGCTTTCACCAAACGGCCAATGTTTTGAATCGGGTTTAAAATTCCTGTGGTGGTCTCACAGTGCACACAGGCAACGTGACTAATGGTTTTATCTTGTAAAACACGCTCAATCTCTTGTAGATCTGGTGTTTGGGTTTCTAAATAGTTCAGCTCGATCACTTCAATATTTAGGCAGCGTGCCATTTGCACCATACGTGCACCGTATGCACCGTTATTAATAATCAAGATTTTTCCATCACGCGGAATCGCTGAACCAAGCACAGACTCCACAGCAAAACTACCACTGCCTTGCATTAACACAGCCGCATATTTTTCAGGTTGGCTGGTTGCCAAGTTGACTAGACGAGAGCGGATATCTTGTACTAACGAGTTGTATTCTTGGTCCCAAGTACACCAGTCTTTTTGCATGGCACGGCGTACTGTTGCCGAAGTTGATAATGGGCCTGGTGTGAGAAGCAAATACTTGTTCTCTAAATCCATATCGAGTTGGGGTTGCATGTTCATAATGTTACTCATTTCTTTTGCGTTCATTTCAATATACATTAATCTGGTTTAAACCACATGACAAACTAGTAAATATTTTGTTCTAATATTTCTTTCATAAATCCAGCCCCTGTAGTCATGCCTTTACCAGCAATTGCACTTACCAGAAAAATGTTTTTTTCGGCTTCAGTGACGCATCCCAAATCATGTTCATGGGTCAGGTAATAACCATTCCAGCGTTTTTGAATTGGAGGTAAAGTCAGCCCTAATTTTTCGTGACAGTAAGCTTGGATAAACTCATTAATCTCTTCACGCTGCTCGAACTGAGGCGCTTCATTAATCGGATGGTATTCGTGACTATCGCCCACGATCAGTTCACCAAATTCGTTTTGTTTAATCAGAATATGAATACCGAATTCTTTAATGAAGCCTTGTTGTGACGCTTTAATTAGCTCTGCATGACTTGGACAAATTTCAAAAGCTGGATAACGTGAAATGGATAAGCCCGAATAAAGGGAAGCATTTAAGTTTTGGCGAAACCGTTGAGTCAGGGCCATTTGTAAGCCGCAACGTTTCAGATTTAAACTTTGTAATAGATCTGGATATAAAACATCGATGATTTCACCGTGACAGATCAAAACTTTATTTGCCTGATATACCTCGCCATTTGCCAAACGAACGTGACAGCTTCTATGTTGATATTGAGTTTGAACAACACAAGCATTGGTATAAATCTCTACACCTTTTCTTTCGGCATATGCCAACAGTCGCTGCCCAATCACATGTGGTTCGACCGAATAATCTTCTTCAAAAACCAAGCCGCCTTGAAACTGCTTTTCGGGATTTAAATAAGAAAATTGGGTGACCAGTTCATCATGCTTTAGCAAATGAACTGGAATTTGGTAATGATTTGCACGCTCGACAAACTCATTTAAAACTCGCCATTCAAGTGACGTATTGGCGAGATAGACACCTTGTCTTTGCTCAAATGAAATATCGGTTTCAGCCTGAATGCGTTGATAGAAAGAACGCGTTTCAAGTGCATACTTTCGCCACTGTTGCTCTGGATCGGTTAATGTCGAAGTTCCGACCATGCCGAAATTACGACGAGTTGCGCCCACAGGTTTGGCATTTTTCTCGAACATACAAACTTTTAAGCCTTGTTCTTGCGCTTGTATGGCAGCGGACAAACCTAAAATACCGGCTCCGACAACAATTAAATCAAACTGTGTGTTATTCATAAGACTTCCAATTTGCGAAATTTAGGATGAACAAACCCTTGCCTTGTTGAACAAAGCATTTCGTTTCAGTCGGTTAAATAAAAATTGTGTTTAGCTAAACTTATTGAGCACTTTCACGCCATTGCTGACTTCTTGCCATAATTTTTCGGGTAAATAACCAATGAATGAGTTTTACAACACATGAGGTGGTTAAAATGAGAATGCTCATGGCAACAGCAGCAACCGTATCGCCTGCATCATCCATATTTAAAACTGCCACCGCAGCTAAACTGGTGTCTGGTGAATAGAGGAAAATCGCAGCCGACACAGTGGTCATGGCATTGACAAAAACATAGACCGATACATCGCACAGCGCTGGAAAACACATGGGCAAATACACTTTCCAAAAGGTTTTCCATTTTGATGTTCCTAGAGTTTGTGCTACCTGATCGAGTTGTAGCGGAATCTGTTTAATAGCATTGGTTAAAGTAAGATGTGGCACGGTGTAATAATGCACAATGGTTGAAATCACCAAAATGGTCATGGTCCCATACAGCACATTTAACGGGTTGCTTTGCTGGTTAAAAAACAAAATATAAGCAATACCCAAGACCAATCCCGGCACAGCGAGTGGCAATAAAACCAAAGCTTGTACATAGTTTTTAATCAGTGGATGCGCTTTAAAACGTTCGGTTAACAGTGCCACCATAAAAATAAGTGCCGTGCCCACAACCGTACTAAAGAGTGCCATACGAACCGAGTTGAAGTATGCAGTCCAACCACCACCATCGACATATTCAAAACTGTAATGTGCTAAAGTTAAAGACAAATCATAAGGCCAAGACTGAATGAATGACGCCAGCACAGCCGTAAAGATAATCAGTAAAATTGCACCTGAAACCAAACCACAAAATAGGCTCAGAATGACTTCAAGTTTTTTATTCGGGGCTGAAACATAAGGTTTAGCCTGAAAAGCTTGAAACCGTGCATGCCGCTTGCTTTGTATTCGGTCGAAAATGAACACAAAAACTGCCGGTAACAACAATAAGATGGAAATTACCGCACCCATGCTCATGTTTTGCTGACCAATAATCTGTTTATAGACATCAAGTGCCATCATGTTAAATGAACCGCCAATGACTTTCGGAATTCCGAAATCGGTCAATACATAAATAAAAGCCACTAGACTTGCGCTGATGAGTCCATACCGAATTGCAGGTAGCGTGACGTGGTAATGGGTCTTCCAGATATTTTTGCCGAGCGACAAAGATGCCTCAATTAAACGCTGATCGACACTGCGAAAAGACACCATCATCAACATCAACATTGCTGGAAATAGCCAAAAGCAGTAGCTGATTAAAATACCGATTGGCCCATAAATTTGCATATCACCTAGTAAGGGTTTTAATACGCCTTGCTTACCAAACAAATAAACCAATGCCAAAGAAGGCAAAAGTGATGGCGCTAAAATGGGTAAAAAAGCCACCAGTTTAAAGAAGCCTTTGCCTTTTATATTCACATTGGTGAGTGCAAAAGCATAAATACTGGCAAGCAATACTGTAATGACAGTAGCAGTACAAGCAACCCACACTGAGTTAAATACAGAGTTGAGTAAAGCTGGACTGCCAAAATAATGATAAAAATTTTCAAGACCAACAAAATTTTGATTTTCATCAAAAAATGCAGTTTCAAACAGCATGATTAATGGAGCAATAATCACTAAAGTCAAAGCAATTGCAACGCTTGCTAAAGCAATATTTGATCTTAATGAATATTCAGTTTTTCGACGCGGCTGTGTTTTTAAAACCGCTGAAGCAGTTTCATTTAACATAGTGCGTACCCTTGTTCGTCAAAGACATGAATGAGCTGATTAGGCACTTTTATAAACATGAGTTCTTGCAAAGATTTGAACTTGGTATTTTCAATTTCAATTTGCAAAAGATGTTTTGCTTGCTCAATTCCATCGATATGAATAGTGCAAAACAAACGACGTTTGGCACCTAAAAATTCTGTGCTTAATACTTTAACTGGCAAATACAAAGACTCTTTATCACTGCCGAAATTATCAACCAACTCGACGGCTTCCGGCCTAAAACCAATGTTGTAGCTTTGCCCTGCTTTAAGTTTTTGCTGCTGCAAATTTAAAGGAATAAAACCTAAAACCTCGAGCTGATTAACTACTGAACAAGTAGCTGCCAAAAAGTTCATGGTGCCAATAAACTTTGCAACGAATTGGGTTTGTGGCTTGTAGTAAATATTGTGCGGCGTATCAATCTGCTCAATAACGCCATGATTCATGACAACCACACGGTCAGAAATACTTAATGCTTCTTCTTGATCGTGTGTGACCATAATAGTAGGCAAATTAAGCTGTGATTGAATCGAACGGATCTTTTGTCTTAGGTTTAGACGTACCTGAGCATCGAGAGCAGACAATGGTTCATCTAGCAGTAAAATATCAGGCTTCGGTGCAATTGCCCGAGCAAGCGCAACACGTTGCTGCTGCCCGCCTGATAATTGGTTGGGATACTTTTTAGCAATATCAGGTAACTCAATTAGTTCTAATAACTGTTGAACCCGTTGGCTACGTTGTGCCTTATCCCACTTTTTTTTGTCTAAGCCGAAAGCAATATTTTCTTCGACGTTTAAGTTTGGAAATAACGCATAGTTCTGAAACACAATGCCACAGTGACGCTTTTCAGCACTGAGCAACGTAATGTCTGCGCCCTTTTTTATAACCTTTCCATAATCAGGTTTTTCTAGACCCGCAATGATGCGTAGTAAAGTGGTTTTACCGCATCCAGAAGGTCCCAAAAAGCTCACGAACTCGCCAGCTTTCAGGTCTAAATTAATATGCGTTAGGGCCTGAAAGTGTTGGAACTTTTTTTGTATATCCACCACTTCTAAAACCGACGGACCATGTTCAGGATATTTATAGGTCGTTAATGACGACAGTAAATGCCCTGCTAACTCACCCTTCTGGTTTTGACCTAGCAGCGATGATTGCAATGACGAAGGAATTTGCATAATGAGGCCCTTATCCAAAAGATCACTTTTCAAAACGCTTTGACCATTCAGCCAAAATACGTTCACGCTGCTCGGCCGCCCAATAAAAATCATTTTTTACGAGCATTTGAGGAAGATTTTTCGGGAAGTCCATAGTGGTATTTTCAATGCCTTTATAAGCCACCATTGAAAAGTTATGTGCATAAGCTTCGTTTGCCGCTTTGCTTACCGACCAATTTATAAATTTTTGTGCGCTACTTAATTTTTTGGTTCCTTTCACAATTGCTGAGGCTTCCATTTCCCAGCCTAAACCTTCAGATGGATAAACCACTTCTAAAGGTGCACCTTCTGCTTTTAATTTAAATGCCGGATAACCGAAAGAAACACCAATTGGGATTTCACCCTGCGCTGCCATTTTGCAAGGTTTTGAACCCGAGTGAGGATATTGTGAAATATTTTTATCTAAAGCCTGCATATAGTCCCATGCCTGCTTTTCACCCCAAATCTGCATCCAAGCTGTGACATCTAAATAGCCTGTGCCACTTGAAGCCGGATTTGGCATCACAATTAAGTTTTTATAAATCGGGTTGGTTAAATCTTTCCAAGTTTTTGGAATAGGTAACTTACGTTTTTCTAATTCGACTTTATTGACACAAATTGCAGATTCCCATGCATCCATACCCGTCCAAGTCGGTACAGGTTTTTGGCTTACAAATTCTGGTTTTAAATTTTGGATGCCTTCTGGTTTAAAAGGCTCAAGCATGTCTTTCTTTTCCATGACCAGCAAACTGGTTAAAGCCACACCAAAAACCACATCCGCTTGTGGGTTTTTCTGCTCTGCCAAAACTTTAGCGGTGATTACACCTGTTGAATCACGTACCCATTTTACTTTGAGTTCAGGATAGGCTTTGTGTAATTCTTCTTGGTATTGCTTAAGTTGGTCGGCTTCCACTGCCGTATAGACTGTAATTTCTTCTGATTGTTTTGATGTTGCTGATGAACATCCCATTTGAATAGCGACCACTACACCTAAAACTGATGCAGTACCGAGTTTAATTGTCTGTTGAACATACTGTTTCATCTGCAAACCATCGAATGCAATTATTTGATGATGGTATTTCAACAGCTTTATATGACAGTTTAATTAATCTGGTTTAAACCAGATTTCATTTTTATGCTCGCGCTTCGAAATGTAAATCTAAAACATCATGTAGCCAATATTCTTGGTCAACATCTGTAATTACGCCTTCTTCATTTCTGTTACTACGGCAAATATATAACCCGAGCGCGCCAACATTCACATGCAGTGCTTTAGCCTGCTGTTCCGATAAAGCGGTTGGATAGAGGTTAATGTCAGCTCTGGTGATATGGCAGTTATATTGATTTGCCATCAGTAAAGTAATGGATTGCTTGAGATCATGAGTTAAAAACTCAGGGAAAAGTTCCGCATTCACCCGTAAATGCTCAACCAAAACAGGTCGTCCATTAATACAACGACGTCGCCAAACTGAATAAATCGGATGCCCTTTTTCAACTTTTAAATGCTTGGCATCCCAAGAAGTAGCTTGCGTAAGTTCACTCGAAATTACTTCTGTAGAAGGTTCATAGCCTTGTTCAATCACAAACTGGTTAAAGTTTTTTGTCGATTGCGGGTGATAAATAATGCGAGGAGAACGAACATACCAACCACGGCGGTCCAAGCGATAAATCAAGCCATCAGTTTCCAAAGCCAATAAAGCTTCACGTGCAGCCACACGAGTGGTTTGGAACTGTTCAGACAGCACTCTTTCTGATGGGAGTTTTGCGTGGGCTTCTAATACACCAGATTCAATATCATGGGCAATCGCATCGCGAATAGGAATATATTTAGGTATGCGAGCTTGGTCCTGTTCCATACAAACTTAGAATTTATAAATAAAGAAATTAATAGCAATATACTGAAAAAATGTGACAAAAGCTTTTATTAATGCTGATCTTTTAAGCAAAACGCGTCCTATACCCCGCTTTTTTCAATTCAACTTTTCCATAAAAAATCGTGTGTGCACGCATACTCTGGCTTCGGAAAACTTTCCTTGACTCATCTGTTTATCAAGGAAAACGGCATAGCTTAATCATTACATCATATTTATTGAGACACTTATTTAAGATAAAAATTCATATTTTGTACTGACTCTTACACAGGAATTGAGGATTTGCCCTAACACTAAATATCCGTCCTCCAATATTACTGCCTTGTAGAATTAGAATAGTATGGTCAATAAAACCCAAAACTTCTTGAGTAATTTAAAAAACAACCTACCATCTTATATTTAAAAACTCTCAATATAAAATCACCCATTTAATAAAAACTAAAATATTAATAAAATTTCCTGATTTAAAAATAAACATAAAATTTTAATTTAATCAAAATTTCAAACAACAAATTTAATTAAAAAAACAAGATAAGGCCAATTCGTCGATTTATTACACAAAACCATAACTACACCTCCACGGTTAAATAATACTCAACTATTTATTCAATCTAATTAATATTTCATTTATAAAATTTAAATTAATTAATTAAAAACTATTAAATATGACATTTGATGCATAAAAATTTGTCACGGTATAACCAAAAATTTCTAAATAATTTTAATAAAAAAATATAAACATTTGATAAATATAATAATTTTAATATTTCATATGCCCTAAAACAAAGTTTCGGATGTTTACCTCCATATATTTTTTATATTTTACCGAATGATAAAAAAATCATAATTAATAAATAATAAAAATAAAAACCCCTTTTAATAATAAAGTTAATTATTTACCAAATGTTATATTTTAAAAATTGTTATTAAAAATATCACCAATAATTAGATTAAAAAAATAACATTCAAAAAAATATAATGATTTTTCTTCTTGTTTTTTCACAAATGTATATTTAGATTTAATTAAGATTATTTAAAATCACATTTGTATTTTATGAATACAGTTTAAGCAAAATTAAATTTTACTTAACACTGACTATAATATTTTAAGGAGAAAGTATTATTTTGATCAAATCGTGTGACATTTTAAATTAATTATATCTCTGTACTTAACCATAAAAATCCACCCAGCGTTAAATCATATTCAGCCAGGAAAGATTAAAAAACTCATGAAACTTAAAACAAATTTTTCGCATCTCGCTTATAGCTGTGCATTGGTATTATTCGGTTCCATACAATTTGCCCATGCTGCACCTTTACTCACGTCTCATATCACAAATGAAGTCAGCCCTGCACCTACAGCAAATGCATGGGTTGAAGTTGACACTCAAGCTTTTGAAGATAATATTAAAAGGACAAATCAATTACTTAATGGCAAAACACAACTTTGTGTAGTCATGAAAGCAAATGCATATGGGCATAGTATTGACCTACTTATGCCGAGTGTTATGAAATTAAATGTGTCTTGTATTGGCATCACCAGTAATGCAGAAGCGGCGATGGTGCGTAAGCATGGCTATAAAGGCAAAATTACACGTTTACGTACAGCAACTGATAGTGAAATCATCAATGCACATGCGTTAAATATCGAAGAGCTTTTGGGTAATTATGATCAGGCTGCCCGTATCTCTAAATGGGCAGAAGCGAACAATACAAATGTTCATTATAGCTTGGCTTTAAATTCGGGTGGTATGGATCGTAATGGTCTTGAAATGTCTACAGCTCAAGGTAAAGAACAAGCTGTTGCAATCACTAAGCTTCCAAATCTTAAAATTGACGGCATTATGACCCATTATGCTGTAGAAGATGAAAAATATGTTCGTGAGCGCCTAGATCAATTTAATGAACAAACAGCATGGTTGATTAAAAAAGCCAAACTGAATCGTAAAGAATTAACATTACATACAGCAAATTCATTTGCTACTTTAAATGTTCCTGAATCACATTTAGATATGGTCCGTGCAGGCGCAATTATTTATGGAGATTTTCCTAATCACCCTGAATTTAAACGCATGATGGCATTTAAAACACAAATTGCTGCAATTAATAATTACCTTAAAGGTTCAACTGTAGGTTATGACCAAACTTATACGTTGACACGTGACTCCAAACTTGCAAACTTGCCTGTAGGTTATTCGGATGGCTACCGTCGTAGTTTTAGTAATAAAGCTTTTGTTTTAGTAAATGGACAAAAAGCACCAGTGGTTGGTCGAGTATCCATGAATACTGTTATGGTTGATGTAACAGATATTCCAGAAGCCAAAGCGGGCGATGAAGTTGTATTATTTGGACGTCAAGGCAATGCTGAGGTTCAATCTAGTGATTTAACAAGTCTTACAGGCCATATTTTGACAGAGGCCTATACTCCATGGAGTAACTCTAATCCACAAGTGATTAAACCTATTCAATCTCAGCAATCAACGCAAATCAGTAATCATCAAGTTGCAGCAACCGCTGAGTAAACTTTAGGTGAATTGATAAGTAGCCCTATATTTCAAAAAGTATCAGGGCTACTTTTAGTATGACCATATCTCTTAATCTATTACATCCTACTTAAATTCTTATATAAAAAAAGAGCATTTTCATGCCCCTTTTATTTAGTCTTTAGCTTGCATGCTTAAAACTATCAATTTGCTTGATCTCATAAGGTAAACCGACATAGTTTTCGGCTAAGGTTGTTTTACCAGCAATAGAACCCAGTACATAACTTAACTCGGCTTGTTTAATCTTGTGGTCAAACTCACTTTCAGTTTCAAAGCGATGTAATAAATGAGTCATCCACCAAGAAAAACGCTCTGCTTTCCATACGCGTTGCAGGCATTTCTCTGAGTATTCATTTATACCTTGTTCGGAACCTTCGGCATAATATTCAATAAGTGCACTTGATAAATAAGCAATATCAGAAGCCGCGAGATTTAGCCCTTTTGCTCCTGTTGGGGGAACAATATGCGCAGCATCGCCAGCTAAAAATAGTTTTCCGAAACGCATTGGTTCAGTCACAAAGCTACGTAACGGCGCAATACTTTTTTCAATAGAAGGTCCTGTCACTAACTTTTCACGGCTTTCAGGATCTAGGCGGTTTTTTAACTCATCCCAGAACTTTTCATCCGACCAGTCTTCAACGTGATCTGTTAAAGGGACTTGTAAATAATAGCGGCTACGTGTTTCTGAGCGCATACTACATAAAGCAAATCCACGTTCAGACTGTACGTAAATGAGTTCATCGGCTACAGGTGGGACATCTGCCAACACCCCTAACCAGCCAAACGGATAAACTTTTTCAAAGGTCTTTATTTTATCTTCGGGCACACTGGCACGGCAGACACCGTGGTAGCCATCACACCCTGCTATAAAGTCACACTGAATTTGAAAAGCTTTACCTTGATGCTCGAACTCAACTTTTGGGGCAGTATAAAAGTCTTTCACCTGTACATTTTGAGCTTCATAAAATGAAGTGAGCTGCTCTGCTTCACGTGCAGTCATTAAATCTTTAGTCACTTCGGTCTGACCATATACTGTCACTTGTTTTCCACCCGTGAGTGCGGCCAAATCAACTCGGTGTAGCTCACCATTGGTCAAAATTTCAATGCCCGAATGTGGTAATCCTTTTTCTTTTAAGTTTTGGTCAACACCGGCTTGTTTGAGTAAGTCGACCGACACTTGCTCTAAAATTCCTGCACGAATCCGTGAAGCCACATATTCAGCACTACGTTGCTCAACAATAATATGATCGATGCCAGCTTTATATAGAAGTTGCCCAAGCAATAACCCTGCTGGTCCAGATCCAATAATTGCAACCTGTGTCTTTAAAATATCCATAACTTCATCCTTGTTTCATCCTGACTTTTAAATTACTGGCTTTAACTTTTGTTCACTATGTATCCAAGATGAAAATAACCGTTTATCATCTAGTTTGTCCGAATAGCGGACAGAAACAATCAAAATAACAGGAATGAAAGGATGCCTTCTCTCGATGCTTTTCTAGAGCACCCGAACTCGCATGAGAAAATTCGTCAAGATGACTACATTGCAGGATTAGCAAAAGGCTTGGCTTTATTGGAAGCTTTTGGAACAGATCGGCAACGGCTTAATGTCACTCAAGTAGCCGAACGAACCGGTATTAGCCGTACCGCGGCAAGGCGTTATCTAAAAACTTTAAAATACTTAGGCTATTTAGAAACCGATGAACATTACTTTTGGCTCACTCATCGCGTACTGCGCTTTTCGAGTTCTTATCTAAGCTCGGCCCACCTGCCTAAAGTTGCTCAATCATTTTTAAATCTTTTGTGTGCGCAGACATCACTTACTTTTTCAATTGTGGTGTTAGACGATAACGAAGTGGTGCCGATTGCTCGTAGTTATTTACCGCAGCAAGATAACTTACGCGTTAGTCCTTATGGCATGCATTTAGGAAACCGACTCCCTGCCCATGCAACGTCTACGGGTAAAGTATTGCTGGCAGCATTGTCTGAAGAAGCTCAGCATGTGTGGGTCAAAACTTACGGTTTAAAACGCTTAACGCCTTTTACCATAATAGATGAGTCAAAGTTTTTTGAAGTGCTTAAGGGTATTTCGTTATCGGATTATTGTCTTTCTAAAGAAGAACATGAGCTTGGCGTAATTGCGATTGCTGTACCCGTTTTTAACGCCCAAGGTCAAGCCATTGCAGCACTTAACTGCATGTCTCAAACCAACCGTGTACAAGAAGATTATTTGGTTCAGCAAATTTTGCCATTGCTACGCAACACGGCAAATGAACTCAGGAATGTAATTTAAATAGACTTAGAAACTCTTGTTATCTATTAGAAGTACAAGAGTTTCAACTCATGATTTTAAATGGCGAATTCTTTGGCTTGCTGGCTTGCCAAATCTAAAGCGTTGCTGCGATAGGCTTGCATGTCTAAGCCTTCTGCATAGATAAAATCGATGTCATGAATACCCATTAGCCCTAACACTGCTTTGAGATAAGGCGTGACGGCCTCAGTTTCTTGGCCAACATGAATGCCGCCCCGACTACTTACCACCACCGCTTTTACCCCTTCAACCAAACCTTGAGGGTAAGTTTCGGTGTAGCGGAATGTTTGTCTTGCTCGTGCCACTAAATCAAACCAGTTTTTGAGTTGAGTCGGCACATTTAAGTTGTACATGGGTGCGCCTATCACCAATAAATCAGCGCTTTTTAATTCAGCAATTAATTTGTCCGACAAAGCAACGATCTGCTGAATGTCTTGATTTACATTTTCAGCCCCACGCAGCGCCTGAAAAATTTCCAGATCTAATACAGGCAGGTTCATTTCAGCTAAATTGCGTATGGTAATGTCATCTTGCAAACCTTGGTCTTTTCGATGTTCAAGCATTACATCAATGAGGCGATTGGTTTGTGAGCCCTCACCCATAATGCTAGATTTTAATACCAATATTTTAGCCATGACTATCTCCACATTTTCAATAAAGCCATATTAACCTCGCAACAAATTCAACAGTGGTGATATTATTTCTTTATATTGGTTCCTTTTAGGCAACAATCATGCAACATGAACTAAGTGCAATATCTATATTTGTGACTGTGGTTGAAGCTGGAAGTTTTGTAAAAGCTGCCGAACAATTGCATTTAACTCGCTCAGCCATAAGTAAAAATATTGCTCGTCTTGAAGATCAGCTTGGCGTGGCTTTATTCAAAAGAACAACACGTTCGCTCAGCATGACTGATGAAGGCGCTTTGTTTTATGAACATAGCCGCCGAGCGTTAAGTGAAATACAAAATGCGGCGGCTTTATTAGACCAAGGCAAAATTAACGCAACAGGCCGTTTACGGATGTCTGTGCCAGTGCTGTTCGGGCAACTCTTTGCTGCTCCGCTCATGGTTAAATTTGCTCAGCAGCATACGGACTTACAGCTAGAAATTTCATTTAATGATCGAACTGTAGACTTGGTCGAAGAAGGTTTTGATTTATGTATAAGAATCGGAATATTGCCTGATACAACTCAGCTCGTTGCCAAACCGATTGGTGAGCATCGAATGCTACTTTGTGCCTCACCTGACTATTTAAATGAAGCAGGTCCCCTAGAACATATTGAGGACTTAGACCATCACGCCACGATTGCCGATCCGCATTTTGGTCAAATAAAAAAATGGCAACTTCAAAAGGAAAATAGCGAGCCGTTATTTATTAAGCCCAAAGCAAAACTTCTTTTAAATGACTTACAAGCCATTAAAAATGCAGCGCTTGCTGGAGCAGGTATCGCTTGGCTACCCGATTGGCTCATTCAAAATGAATTACAGGATGGTAAACTCGTACAAGTATTAGAAACCATGTCGAGCATTGCTTTTGCGATTCATTTGCTATGGCCTGCGCTGCCGTTTATGCCACTGAAAACCCGTCTTGCAATTGATTATTTGGCGCAGCATTTACCCCCTGAACTAAACAGACAAGTTTAAAATAAACAAGGCCTTTTGCAGTCATGCTTGCTTTGTGAATGTCATAATGTATATAGATCAAACTTAATCTTTTTTAGAAAAAAGCCACATGCAAAGATGTGGCTCAATAGAATTTACTCGTATTTCAATCAAAAAATTTCAAGCAAACTAGTCAGCGTCCTCTTTTTTAGAAGACGGCCCCAAAGCCATACTCGAAAATACGCCATCGCGATAAATCCATGCATGTAGTAATGCAGCAGAGAGATGACCAATAACGACAGCAAATAATAGCCAAGCCAAAATTCCATGTAATGTACGGAACCAAGCGTAAAGCGTAGAGTTAGTGGGTGCTATAGGCGGAAGGTCCCAACCCGGAAATAAAGTGACAGGCCAATTACCTGCTGATAGCGTTGCCCATCCAAGCAATGGCAAACTAAACATCAAAATATAAAGTAGCCAATGTGATGCATGGGCAAGAAACGCTTGCCAGCGCGGCACAGACGGCGGCAAAGGTGGAATTGGATAACAAAGTCGATTTATTAATCTTATGATGACCAATAGTAAGATTGCGATTCCTAAAGGACGGTGAATATCGATTAACCACGGGCGCCACGTAATTGAGGTGGTCATTCCTACCCCAATAAATAGCATAGCTAAAATTGCTACTGCCATAAGCCAATGCAGTATTCGCGCAGTCAAATTAAAATGACGTGGAGCATTAACGTTAGATTTATTTTGCATTGTTCAGCTCTCCTATTTGCCCACAGCATCGGTTGCTTTGCCAAATCCAATTTCACGTAATCGAGCATTGTAAGACTGTGAATAGATCGCCGCTCGTGCTGCGAGTACGGGATCATCTGATAACTCAATTCCGGGTGGCACCAAAGTTGGGTCAAAGTTAATATCACGACATGCGCCATTTACCTGATCAGTCACATTTTTGACTTCTAATGTTCCGGCTATAACTTCTTTACGGTCTTTTGGCCAAGGCTGAGATGGGTCATTCACTGGATCTCCTGGCTCGGCAAGTTGCAAAACTAAGTCCCAATAGAGCGGCCCTTCAGCCAAACGTTTTTTGATGTCTTTAAATAAGAAATCATGGTCAGCTTGATCACGTTGTTCTTTGGTCAGACTAATAAATTTTGAATGAGGACGCATAGACCAACGGACTGGCTGTTCTTGTCCATTGGCGGCTCGCAATATAAAGGCATTTACGACATAAAATTCTGCGCCGCTAAAACTACCGGTTAATGGCATCTTGGCCTTTTGCTCAATAGACTTACGCGCTTCGGGATATTCTTTTAAAAACGCCTCAACAAGGGCTGGATCAGGCTTACCAGTAGATGGAACCGGTTTAAATGCTTTTTGCTGCGCCAAAAAACCTTCAGCATTTCGCGTAGGGAAATAGGGAAAGTTGTTTAATTTCATGCGCCACTGCGAATGATCGGCTGGAGAAAGTAATAAAGCCATACTCACTGTTGCGGTAGAATTATCTGCCGCATGCGGGTTACCGCTTCCAATAGAAAATCGGCCAATTGCTGGTATATCAGACTTAGCAAATACAGTAGCTTTAGAGAGTGCTGCTGCTGCACCATTACTATGGTAAGTGCCATCAAAGCAAATCCCTTTACCGTGTGCACGTCGATATCCGGGATCAAAGTTGTTTATTGTGTCACCCAAAAAAGTTTTGGATGTTGTTCGATGTCCAAATAGACCAGCAGTCCAAGCAAATGCCAATACTAAAAAACCTGCAATTAAAGCAATACCTGCTAAGGGCAACCCATACTTTTTTAGACTTTTAAAATTCAAATTATTCATTCTTCATCCTGTGTAAATTATATAGCTGCATTTATAAAACAGTTTGATCCTATAAAAAGAGTATTACTTAATTTGATGAAATTATGTTCAAAATTAACTGAGTAAATAAAATCCCGGAATTTCTGGATCTAATAGTGATAAGCCTTAATATAATATTTATTTCTGGGCCATATAAGTTACGTACCGTGAGGTTAGTATTAAGTTTATTAACATTTGAATGCATATAAATAAAGCATGGGAACGAAAAATGTAAAAGTTCCCACATTGACAGAGAGAGTCCGAAGAGGTGATCTTTTTTTACTGGCGAAAATAATTGATTCCATGAGTCAGATATAACTTATAAAAACTTAAAAGAGGCCGAAGCCTCTTTATTTTTAACCACTTAAAATTAGTCATCAATCATGGCGAACTCTTGTTCAGGCGTACCTTTCACTAAATGGTGACGGCTATATAACAAGTAATAAAGTATAAATCCGACATAAATCAGCGCGGCCAATAACCAAACTTTTGGATTTACCATTAACCCTGCCACAACAGCAACAGCGGCAAGAATTAAAGCGATACAAGACGTCCACATTCCACCAGGCGTTTTATAAGGGCGTGGTAATTCGGGGCGAGACAAACGTAATTTGATATGTGAAAGCATCATCAACACATAAGAAATGGTTGCACCGAAAACTGCCATTAAAATGAGTAAGTCACCCTCACCTGTTAAAGAGAGTAAGAAGCCAATAATGCCCGGAATGATAATGGCCCAATATGGTGCTTTATTTTCATTGGTAAGCGATAAGTTTTTTGGTAAATATCCTGCACGTGACAATGCAAAGATCTGGCGTGAATAGGCATAAATAATTGAGAAGAAACTTGCGACAAGTCCAGCAAGACCCACAAAGTTAACAAAGCTTGCCAACCATGTGTGCTGACCATATACCGCAATGAGAGCATCAACCAAAGGTGCCCCTGAATTTTTTAAAGCATTTGAACCCGCTGCGCCTGCTCCTAAAAATAAAATTAAAAGTGCAAACGACGCCAATATCAACATTGAACCAATCAAACCGCGCGGCAATGAACGTACTGGATCTTTTGCTTCTTCGGCTGCCAGTGGTACCCCTTCAACTGCAAGAAAAAACCAGATGGCATAAGGTACTGCGGCCCATATTCCCATATAGCCGAATGGTAAAAATTGACTTGCACCTGCATGAGAACTGACTGGAATATCAAATAAACGTGCGCTGTCAAAATGTGGAAGCATCGCGACAATGAATACGACCAGCGCAATACAAGCAACGGCGGTAATTCCAAACATGATTTTAAGCGCTTCACCTGCACCTTTCAGATGAATGCCCATAAAAACTAAATAGCAAATTAAATAAACAGCCCAGCCGCCAACTCCAAAGAGTGATTGGCAATATGACCCAATAAATACGGCAATGGCAGCAGGTGCAATTGCGTATTCAATTAAAATCGCAGTCCCTGTGAGGTATCCTCCAAAAGGACCAAATGCAACGCGGGCAAAACTATAACCACCGCCAGCAGTGGGCAACATCGTCGACATCTCAGACATCACAAAGCTCATACAGAGATACATAAATGCGACGATGACTGTTGCAATAAAGAGTCCACCCCAGCCGCCTTGTGCCAGCCCAAAATTCCAACCAGCAAAGTCACCTGAAATGACGTAAGAGACACCCAGCCCCACTAAAAGTAACCAACCTACTGCCCCCTTTTTTAACTGACGTTTTGCAAAATACTCTGCGTCCTGTTGTAAAGCACCAACATCCACGCTTAATTCTGACTCTTTCATTGTCGTATGCCTTATCGACTAAATTTACACCACCAATAGTTGCGCAAAAGATATTCATAAAACTTGACAGCAAAACATCTCCCCGACCACTTGAAGTCAAGTTGATTCATTTTTTCTTTTATAAGATCGACGGCATCTCAACACGAAACGTGTTTAAAAATTAAATTGAGGAGATGGGTTATGTCTGTAGAACAAAATGAATTTTTAAGCCAAGTTCAATTACAAATACTGGCAGAACAAGCAATTAAGCAGTATCCATCAGACTATCAAGGACAGGTCAAACTACTGTGTCAGTCTGAAAATGCAACCTATCAAGTTTCGACTGGATCTGCCCGATATGCACTTCGAATTCACCGTCCGAACTATCACAGCAAACTCGATATACAAAGTGAGCTTGAATGGTTAGATGCTTTAAATGCCAGCGGTATTCAAGTTCCTGTTGCGATTGCAGATCAATCGGGTGAACGCGTCATTACCTTGAAACTATCGAATGATATTTATCGTTATGCAGTCCTTTTCAACTGGGTTGAGGGCGATATGCCAACGGTTGAAGTTGACCCCACTGCATTTGAACAATTAGGACAAATTACCGCAAAGTTGCACGTACATAGTAAGACATGGCAAGCGCCTGAAAACTTTCAACGTATTGTGTGGAACCATGAAACCATGGTTGGTGCAGATGGACACTGGGGAAACTGGAAAAATGCACCTCATTTAAGACCACAAGATCACGGCGTAATTGAAGAAGCGATTGCACAGATTTCGAAAGATTTAAATTTCTTTGGCAAAACCCAAGAACGCTATGGCCTGATTCATGCAGATTTGCGTTTAACCAATTTATTACTACAACAAGAACGTATCGGTGTGATCGATTTTGATGACTGCGGAATGAGCTGGTTTATGCATGATCTCGCCGCTGCGATTAGCTTCAATGAACATTATGCAAATGCGCCTCATTGGGTTGATTACTGGTTAAAAGGCTACGAGCGCGTAGGTCATATTCAGTCTGAAGAATATGAAATGATCCCAACTTTTATTATGCAACGCCGCATTCAAATGATGGCTTGGAATGGTTCTCACGCACAAACAGAAATGGCTCAAAGTCTTGGAGACCAATGGTCCAATGAAACTGTGCGTCTTTGTAAAAAATATCTAAACGGACAAATGCCTGTTGGAATTTGAAAAGTGATTTCGATCGCTTTTCTTCATTTTCAATTTTTAGTTTTTAAATTTTATAGAATTTAAAGGAAGGGTTTATGCAAGCTACCCATCAACTGAGCAAAGTTGCCAAAGCACTATTACTCACCAGTAGTCTGGCAAGCATGATTGCTCTAAGCGCATGTAACTACAACCCTCTACAAAACACATCTCCCCCAGTCACTATTCAAAAAAAGGAATATATCCAAAAAGGTCAATGGGACGCTTTTAACTTTGACCAACTTAATCAATTAATTGCTAGCTATGGAAAAGATAGCCCAAACTACAATCCTGACAAGCGGCCGTATATTGTCACTGACTTTGACAATACTTCGGTATTTTTAGACATCGAAGAAGCAACTTTAATTTATCAGCTTGAACACTTAGCGTTTAATGTCACGCCAGAGCAGCTTAATCAGATTATTCGTAAAGGAATTAGCTCGCAAAATTTTGAAGCGGCCTACAATAACCAGCAAGGTCAAGCCGTCAATATTGATAAAATCGTTCCAGATATTATTGCGAGCTACACATGGCTTTATCACCACTATAGCAGTCTAAAAGGTAAGCAGAGTCTGGATCAAATTAAACAAGATCCGCATTATCTCGATTTCATTACTAAAATGAGATATCTATATGCGGCGATTGGAGACACCTTTGATCATGAAGTTGCATATCCATGGGTCACTTATTTATTTACTGGGCTTACCGAACAAGAAGTCCGTAATTTGGTAAAAGCAACGGTGGCTTGGCAAATGCAGCAACCGATTGGACCTGTGACATGGACCTCTCCCGTAGCACTTTCGGGCAAAGCAGGTGTTGTGAAAACCACTTGGGAAAATGGTTTAAGACCATACCGTGAAATGCAAAATCTATTTAAGGCCTTTCAGGACAATGGCATTGATGTCTATGTCTGTTCAGCATCTTTTATTGATGTGATTAAGGAAATTATTTCTAATCCGGATATCGGCTATAACATTAATGAAAAAAATGCCTACGCGATGGAGTTGGAACGAGATGCACAAAATCGAATTTTACCCGAGTTTCGTCATGGCTATGCGCAAACTCAAGGTAAAGGCAAAACCGCAACCATCCAGCGTTTTTTAGTCTCTAAATATGGTTACGGACCAATTTTTATCGCGGGTGACAGTGAAGGCGATCAAAATATGATGCAAGATTTTGCAGCGACTCAGAAGGTTCTGATTATTAACCGATTGCGCAGCCCAAGCTCTGATATTGGAAAGTTTTCTCAGCAGGCTGTGCAGAGCTATGGTCAAGCCAATACTAAGTTCTTACTACAGGGCCGCGATGCCAATACAGGTCAATTTAGACCCTCAATGGCCAGTTTAAGTTATGGCGCGCAAACGGCAAAAACTACAAAAAATTAATATTTCACTTATTTTCTCATGCCTACAATAGATGTTGTATGCATGAGAAACCGATTAATTTCTTGTTTTAGTTCTGCCCTGTTTGCCTATCTCTAATGCATTTTCTGCCTTCTTTTAGTTCGCTACCCAACCTTAAATACAACTCTTGATCTCTTCTTAAAGAATCAAATCTGAAACTTAAAACAGCAACACATAAGTCATTATTTTATAAATACTTTTAACAACACAAAATCATGGACGTAAGCAAAAACTGGTATGGCTTTTGCTTAATATAAGAATAGTTAGGAATAAATATCATGAGACTTGACATGTTACATCTCAACCCAGCTCATCTTGTCGATTCAAATATGTGTAATCAAGGTGTATTGTCTGCAGCTGCCTCTGGATTAAGCGAGTTTATTCGTCAAAAAGGTGCAGATGTTGATCGCGTTTTAGGTATTAGTGGTATTAATCCTGAACTTCTAATCAGCCCAACGTTGAGCTTACAATTGCCCAATTATTGCAAGGTGCTAGAACAGGCAGCACTGGTTTCTGGTTGTGATAATTTTGGCCTGCATTATGGTCAACAATTTCAACCGAAATCATTAGGGCTCATTGGGTACATTGGTCTTTGTTCAAACACATTAGAGTCTGCACTCATGAACATGACCAATAACTTTTATTTGCATCAGAAAGATACGCTTAATCGAATGGTCGATTTAGGAGATAGCTGGCGCATAGATTATCAGGTTCAACACGGCGCGATTTTAACTCGACGCCAAGATGCAGAACTGACCATGGGCATGTTTATGAATGTGATTCGTGAAGTGATGGGTCCTCATTATTCACCACGCGCGATTCACTTTGAGCATACTCGACCTGAATTCTGGCAAGAACATAGCAAATTATTTAATGCGCCTGTTTATTTTGATCAGCCTTTTAACTCCATCATCATTTCAAAAAAAGACGTCCAGCATACTATGCCGGGGCGTGATTCTATTTTATTAACAGTAATTTTAGATACGCTGCTGTTACTCAATCGCTCTTCTCAAAGTCAAAGTCTTGCAGATCAAGTACGTTCTCACATCCAACTTGAACTGAGTGAAGGTGAACCAAACCTTGAAAAAATCGCTCACGATATTGGTTTAACCAGTTGCACCCTTACCCGCCGTTTAAAAAATGAAGGCCTGACCTTTACCCATTTAGTCGATCAGGTTCGTTGTGAGTTGGCCGAGCATTATATTAAGCAGAAAAACATTCCAATTTCAGAAATGGCATTCCTGCTAGGTTACTCAGAAGTAAGTGCTTTATCGCGTGCGTTTAAACGCTGGTTTGGTGTTACACCACGTCAATTAAGACACTAAAAAATCGCAAATACAGGCCTTGAATAAAGGCCTTTTTATTATTTAAGCAATTCGAGATAACGTCTAAAGACACATAAGATAATTGAACAACAAAATACCCTTCAAATTAGATTTAACATCCAACTTGAAGGGTATTTTTTATATTTAAAGTGACTTACTTTAATTTTGTTAATGCTTGATCCAAAGCGCCAACTAACCAATCGATATCTTTTATTTGGAAAGCCAAAGGTGGGCGCAGTTTTAATACGTTGCCATAAGGACCTGCAACCGAGGTTAAAACTCGATGAGTATTTCTGAGCTCTTCAATAAGGTTCAAAGCCAATGCTTTATTTGGTTCTTTTGTGGCTCTATCTTTGACCAGTTCAAAACCTATAAACAGACCTGCGCCACGGACATCACCAACCATCTCATGTTTATCCATAAGTTTAGTGAGTTCTTTGAGAAGTAGCCCTCCCACATATTTACTATGGGTTTGTAATTCTTCTTCCTGAATAACTTTAAGTACAGCCTGTGCCGCTGCCATAGAAACAGGATTACCGCCAAAGGTATTAAAATATGGAATTTTGTCGCTAAAAGCAGCAAGGACTTCACTCTTGGCTAAAAGTCCTGACACTGGAACTCCGTTACCCATTGGCTTACCTGTGGTAATGATATCAGGCACAACATTGTGGCGACCAAAGCCCCAGAAAGAATCACCAGTGCGCGCGAAACCCGGTTGTACTTCATCGGCAATAAAAATACCGCCATTTGCATGCACAACATCAACCGCTTTTTGTAAGAACCCAACAGGATTAGGCATTACACCGTCAGAAGAGAATATTGAGTCCGCTAAAAAACCTGCAAACTTAATACCTTTTGCATTCATATCATCAATTTGCTGTTGAATTTGCTGCGCGAACCATGTGCCCAAATCATCAGTTTGAATTCGATAATAATCGGGTGCTGGAACTAGACGAGTTGTAGCATCTAAAGGCTGCTCAGTTCCAAGCGCTGGAGAGCATCCTGAGGTTAAGCTACTGGTTCCATGATACGACTCTTGAGATACAATGATTCCTGTACCGCCGCTATATTCACGGGCAATACGAATCGCTAAATCATTTGCTTCCGAACCCGTACACATATACATGGCACGGTCAATTTCATCGGGAGTGGTTTGTAAAAGTTCTTCGGTATAATCCAAAATATTTTCATGTAAATAACGGGTATGGGTATTAAGCATTTTCATTTGCTCATTTACCGCTTCAATCACCGCAGGATGACAATGACCAATACTAGCAACATTGTTGTAAACATCCAGATATTGATGACCTGCTGCATCCCATAAATATTGCCCCTGTCCTTTCACCAGATGCACGGGATTACGATAAAACAAGCGATAGGATTCACCTAAAATTTTATTTCTTTTATCGGTCAGTTTGCGGGTAGCATGGTCCAGCTCAGCAGCATGTTCTGGACGAAAGCTATTGGTATCCATAATGGTTGAACGCGTACCCATGAATGACTCCTCTATTTATATTCAGCATACTTTTGCGCGAGACGATGAATGACGTAGGCAACTCATACGCTAATTCGACATATTTCAGTACTTGATTGAAGTTACGCAAACCATATTGCTTAAGTATCTTTAAAAAAACTTGACCTCAGACCACTTAAGCCACGATTTGAAGTCAACTTATTGCTCTGTTATTGCAACGCTCAAAGCTCATCTAATCGCTATTTATCATTAGGGCTTATGCTTCCCGTAATCGTGGGCTAAAGTTTCTAACAAAAGAGTTTAAAAAATAATCCAATACGACATCCCGTTCATCCAAACCTTGCGAGCCTAAAACCTGTAGCAGTAAACCATCTATCAGGTTTACCACCATGTTGGCATCGAATTGTGGCTCGCAGATTTCTCCGCTAAAAATCAAGTCAAAAATTTCATGGTGCAGCCATTTTCTATATTCAACCGCCATGTTGTAAGCCTGCGGGTGAAGTAGTTTTATTTCAAAAATAGCTTTTAGTAAAAGGTTATAGAGGCTGTTTAAATTGGTATGTAAAATAATAATTTCTTTGAGTTTATCTTTTGACGCGTAATAACAGCTTGAGTAAATAATAGCGAGCACTTTCTCTCTGAGTAGGCTTTTTTGAAAGGCGATGCACATTTCGACTAAGCGTTCTTTTGAGCCAAAATATTTATAAAACGTAGATTTGGTGATTTGGGATTGTTTAGCAATCAGGTCTACACCTACGGTGTGAAAGCCACGAGTGGTAAAGAGTTGAATTGCAGTTTGAACAACCTGTAGTTTTTTGGAAGAGATTTCTAAATTTCGCATAATTTTTCCGTTATAAATTCTTGTTGTTTCTAAATGAGATAAAAAAGCCTGTGCCCTTTTTGGGAGAAAAAAAGGCACAGCAAAGCCGTAAGACGGTGCTTGGCACATCTCAAGTTTGTTGTTGCTAAGTTTTAAGTAAAAATGACTTTAAGCCTGAAAACCCTAAAGGCAATCAAGCTGCTTTAATTTTTAAGCTGTGTCGTTATAGCTTTTGGCATTGAAAGCCAAGAAATAATGGATGTGCAAAGCCAACTCCTTTTTATTGGGAGTTCTGCCGACATGAATAGAAATTATGGTGGCAGAACGAGAAAGGGTTCGCGGACTGGTACAACAACCAGCACACCCGAGGGTGTCCCTCTCCCGTCCTACCGCTACGGGAGGAGACGAGGAGATGCTCACACAAAATTATCCCTCAGAAAGGAATAATTCTGATGTTGTTGTAATCGGTCCGCGACGACCGGCTGGCAATGTGGCCAGCAGGCAAAGAATAGTGCCCAACCCTTTTACAGTCAAGCACGCAAAATGCCATTTGTTTTAAATTAAATCATTAGAAAAGTAAGGCTAAATAATGGGTGGGTTATTGTTAAGTGGGGGTATAGAGGGGAAACTGTGTATTATTAATTTTCATTCATATAAATTATGCACCCTTCTTAATTACAAGGAAATTCAAAATTTACTTATTCGTTTTAGCTACTTATTAGACCTTGATTCTCAATAAGAAATTTTCTATGAAATATCAAGTTTATATGATAGAAATAATTATTATTTTTATAATTTTATTAAATATTTATGTCAAAAATTCCATTAAACCTTATAGCTGTTCTTTCAGAG
Organism: Acinetobacter genomosp. 33YU; assembly: GCF_001990725.1. Lineage (NCBI taxonomy): Bacteria > Pseudomonadati > Pseudomonadota > Gammaproteobacteria > Moraxellales > Moraxellaceae > Acinetobacter > Acinetobacter genomosp. 33YU. The sequence continues at coordinate 452,525 of NZ_LFZQ01000011.1, forward strand.
GTACTTTCAGAGCATGAAACTCATGCAACTTTAGATAATTTATTTTTATATGCTGAAATCGATTCTGAAATTCCTGATGTCAGTAAGCCTGTAAAAGTTCAGCAAGTATTAATGAATGTGAATAAAACTAATTCAGACCCCCTAAAAGTTTTAGGGAAAGTGTTAGAGAAGTATTTGGATGGAGGAATTCTTTATCCTCCAAATCAAGATCGTTTTGATAATCAGTTAGAAAGTATTAGAAAAATTTTATCTGATAACTCACTACTTTACATAAAAGGAGGAATAATTAGTGGTTCACTTACAACACCTACAAAAAGTTTAGAGAATGTTATAAGAAGATTAGAAATACCTGCGTTAGATCAAGAATTTATGAGAGCTTTAACACATGTAGACAATAGTCCGAGAGAAGCAGTATCAGCCGCAAGTAATATTTTAGAGTCAATTTGTAAGATTTATATATCAGAAAATCAACTGACTATGCCTAGTAAAAAAGATTTGAAGAATTTATTTGATGTCGTGAGGAAGTCGTTAAATATTCAAAGAGATTCCGTTGAAGATGAAGATCTATTGAGAATCATTTCAGGAATTATTTCTGTAGTAGATGGAATAGCTTCTTTAAGAACTCATGCTAGTTCAGCACATGGTGCTGGAGTGAAGCAGTACAATTTAAAACCAAGACATGCCAGACTTGCCATTCATGCTGCTCATACAATAGGTCTATATATTTTAGAAAGTTGGAAAGAATCTCAAAAATAAAGATTATATTATAAAAAATAGGAGCTATAAGTTAATGGCAGAACCAAATTACATTGAAATTGGTACGAAAGAATTTTCTTTTACTATTCTTAATATCAATCCTCAAAAGAATCTTTTACCTCTTACAATCAATATTAATGGGCTTTCATTTGGTACATTAGATTCACCAACATACATGCCTAGCTTTATTGGAGATTTAAAGGCATTAGTGCAAGGGCCCTTCCATAAAAACTATAATTTAACTATTGAAAACTTTTTAGAAAATCTCTGCGTAAACCAAGAGTTGATTGAGCATTACAGATTAACCTTAGAAGAAACTTTTGACGATTTTTCAAAAATTGGGGTTCGGAATCAAGAATCCATTTTTTTCTTATTTAAGTTACATAAAAATCCATTTTTTATATATCCAAACTTAACTGAAGAAATTATATACGCTGAACATGTACCGATTAATTCAGTTGAATCGGCTCTAAGTGAATTAATAAAATATGTAGCGACACTCCCCTAAACCGGCCTCTATTCAAATTTTATGAATACGCTAACTAACTTTAGACAAATTGCTAAGTAATATTTAAAACTATGGAAAGAAATGAATACCAAGAAGAAAAACACACAAAGTTCATTTATTCGAGTAAAAGACGCATTCAGCGAAGAGTTCTGCAATTAGAGAAACTTACGGCCGAGGCCATTCATAACTATACTCACCTCAACTACAAGGATGAATGGTTTGAAAGTAACTTTTCAATTTTAAGTTGTTGGAAATTTTCTAAAAAAGACTTTGATAATACCGACAAATTTTGGTGTGATGCCATTTATTTCGAAGACTTCCATATAGAAAAGGAACGAGTATTTACTTTTAATGGACACGCATGGATTGGCTTAGCAAGCAATGTTGGATCAGAATGGAAAGTTCCAGTCTCAGGCAAATTTTTTATCAGTTCGAATGGGAAAACTTTAAAAAGCTATACCTTAACTTTTTACAATGAAAGTCAGGAATTGGTTTTATCAAAACGGAATTAATATGAGTATTTTTCTAATCCGACATGCTGAAAGTGAAGCCAACATTAATGGAAAAACCCTTTCACATGCTTCAATTGCTTTAAGTGAAAATGGGCATAAACAAGCTCAAGCACTGTGTTCAAAACTTCCTAAAATTGATCATGTGATTGTGTCTCAATATTTGCGTACACATCAAACCGCCGCCCCACTACTAGAAAAATATAATCTCAGTTTTGAAGTAGATGAGCATTTGCATGAGTTTAGCTATTTGTCTGAACGCAAATGTGCCAATACCAATATGGATGACCGTAAAGCTTGGGTAAATGCTTACTGGGAAAAAATGGATTATCAGCACAAAGATGCCGACGATGCAGAATCTTTTGAAGATCTATATATGCGGGTTCAAGCTTTTCATGAGAAGTTAAGAGTATTAAATGAAAATTATGTCCAAAAGAATTTGGCTGTATTTAGTCATGGACAGTTTTTACAGCTTTTGATGATGCAGATACAGCAACCTCAACCAGTTTCAAAAGATTTGATGCGGCAATTTAGATACAATATGGTTTATCAGCCAATTAGAAACACTCAGGTTTTTACTTATTGAACTGATCAATTTCGTATAAGCTACTTTTAGACTTTTTAGGAAAACATTAAAGAAAAAATCTATGTGTGAATGTCAAAATGTCGGTGAATTTTTTGTATGCCCTGACAGCTTTTCAAATATTTTCAGCAATAACTATGAAATGAAAAATAGGTTTCCTCACTACATAATTGAAGAAGCTCCATGCGAAGAAACTCATCCAAAATTTGACTATGATACGTTTTATTATGCCTGCTCTGAGTGTGAGCAAGCATGGTATTTCGAGTGTTATCCAGATACACCAACAGCGCCTATTTTTGGAATTAAACTTTCAAATGTGAACCAAACATTAAGCCAAAATCGAATAAACAGTATTAAGCAATTCTTAGTTGTTTTAGCTCATGAAGGCTTTTCAGAAAACATGTGCATTCATAAAGGTTGTACCGACTACTCACTTAATGGAATTAACGTATGCCTTAATCATTTTGGTTATAAGTTGAGTACCTGATAAGTTTTATCTGGAACTAATCACCTTATGATGGACAAAGTTTTACAACAGAATTCAGTAATTAGTTTTGTCGAAAATCGTAAATGATCAAAACATAAAAATAAGTGCCCACACCCTTTTTCAGTAAAGTATACGAAACGACATTTGTTTTGAATCACATTATTAAAAAAACTAAAGCTAAATAAGGGGTAAGTTATTTTGATGGCTATGAAAAATTGTAATGCACTGTATAAAAATATCTTCTTTCCTGAGTTCGATTTCAGATAATCACTATATAAATTATAGGCCTTTAAAAAACACATCCAACAAATCACATTTAAATAACCATATTAAGTAAATGAAATATATAGGAATATCATAATTTATTTTTTATTGACAACCCGAATTGTCAAAAACTAATTGACAAGCATGATGCAAATACTCTACAAAAGAACCACTTGGTTCTTTTGTAGAGTATTCGTTATGCAAGGTCAGCAGCATCAGTGATTATTCATATACATCATCTCTCTAAATTGGAGTAATAATTATCATGTCAACTACAATTAATGCTGTACAAAAAGTTAAATCCTCCTTTCCTGTTCGAAATATTAAGTTTGATTTTGATCCTTCTACACGTTATTGGTTTGATCAAGATCCTCTTTATAGTCATTTTTTGAATACGTTATCGGCAATAACAGCACAAGGTGAATTATTTTTAATCCGAATGTTACGTACGCTTAGAGAACGTATAACTGACCCTGTATTACAGGCTGATATCAGTGCATTTATAGGTCAAGAAGCCATGCATGCCAAAGAACATACTAGATATCATCGTTATGCTGATCTAAATGACATTGATATTGAAACTTTTGAGCGTCAATTAATTCAGATATATAGTCTGCTAGATCGTGCTTTACCGTTAATGGACCGTATGGCAATCGGCTGTGCAATTGAACACTGTAATGGAACTTTTGGAGCAGAGTTATTACGCAATAATACGTGGAATCAAAAGATGGTTGGCCCTCTACGTGATTTATGGCTTTGGCATGCGGTTGAAGAGAATGAACATAAAGCAGTTTTTTTTGATGCCTATCATGCCGCAGGTGGTGGATATATTAGACGCATGGTATGGATGGTACTTGGATGTAGTACTTTTGCAGGATTAATGACCTATGGAACAGCTCGTCTTTTAGTAGCAGATAAGAAGTTTCTATCAAAAAAACATCTACAATCTATCAGTCAAATTACGCACCCGAAAAAAGGCCTATTTAATATTACTGTTATTAAAGAATTCCTCGACTATGTTCGTCCGTCATTTCATCCATTTGACTATGATACAAAACAACTCGAACAACACTGGCATAAAGTGTTAAATCTTGAAAATCAACAAAATTAAATACTTGAAGAGTATTTTATGAATACTCTTCCCTCTAAAACAATGCTTTCAAATGCTAGATTACCAAGAGCCTTATTTATTAAGCAGCTTTATAAATATTGTGAAATAAGATAAATAGCCGTCTATCACGGCGCAAGTCTGTAACACGTAGATGTAAATAAAGCGACTCTATTATTCAAACCGTCTGTTATCACCACTTCATAATGCGCGAATTTTTTACTACTGCCGACTTTGGTTGCCGTTGCAAATAACACCCTATCTTTAGCACCGCTCATATAGCGAATATCCGCCTGTAGGCCTGTATATGGCGCCTCGCCTGCATTACAAGCCATCGCAAAAGCAATATCAGCTAATGAAAATATGACCCCACCATGCACACCACCCAAAGCATTCATGTGTTCGTCTTTTACATTAAGCTGACAACGTGCTTCATCAAAACTGCGATGCAGCACTTGAACACCCAATAGCTCTGCGAATTGATCAACCGCAGTATTTTCCATTTTTTGCACAAACGTCTCCCTACTCGTGCGAGTATTCCTTAAGTTTTATAAACTCATGTGTATTGAAATCGACTTATGAATAGCCGTTAAACACTATCTTGTTTAATCTGATAGTTTGAAGAACTAAAGTCCTTATAGGTCAGGCGGTCATCCAACTCTGATGTTAAAGGCTGAACTTCTTGCATTGAGTTTAAGCATCGCTGTGCAAGTTCAATGTATTCTTGCGTGCCTCTAGTTTTCCACTTTTTTTCTTGTTCTGATAACTCACGTGCAACCTTGGCAGGACTACCCATTGCCAATACATTTGCCGGAATAATATCTTTGGTTTTGACCAGACTATTTGCACCAATAATGGTGTTTTCACCAATTTCAGCATAGTCCAAAATTACGCTGTTCATGCCGACCAAAACATTTTTACCAATACGGCAGCCATGTAAAGTTGTGCCATGCCCAATGTGCCCCATTTCTTCAACTAAAGTCACGCTTTGCGGAAAACCATGTATGGTGCAGTTATCTTGTATATTGGCATTTTGCTTAATATGAATACGACCAAAATCGGCACGCAATGATGCAAATGGCCCGATATATACACCCGCTTCAATAATCACATCACCAATTAAAACAGCCGTTGGGTGTACAAAAGCCTCTGGGCTAACGACTGGAATAACACCGTCAATACTATAACAAGGCATGATTTAACCTCTCATTTGTCGCAACCAAACCTCCGAAACGGCGCCAATAATGTGCTGTGGCATTTGGCATTGGTCCTTCTGCTGTTGCGGCAACAGACAAGAAGTATTCATCGGCAGGTTCAAATACTTTTTTATAAATATTCATTGATAACGTTCGCGCACTAATCGCTGGCCAGTCAGTTGGCAATAGTTCAAGCGGTAGTGCTGGGTCTTTCAACAAAATCCGTCGATAATAATGAATCAGCAAAGTTCGAATTTGAAAGGCCTGAACAGGTTCGAGTTGTTCGTTTTCCTGCATCAGCAACACGCCAATTTCTCTAAAAATATCGAGAAACTGTAGATATCTTTGGCGCAATTCATCGATTGGCCAGTTGGTTCTGAGCATACGGCCAATGGTATCGACCGAGTTATTAAAGAGCTGCAATGTTTCGGCTTTAAACACCACCACTTGCTCACTCATATTTAAGTCAACCAACAAGCGTTGCAGTTCAATACGGTTACAACCCGGATAAGCCATTAAATTTGTCGAAATATTGGCAAATCCTAGCCATTCAAGTTCTTTCTTTAGCAACGCTTTATTTTCAGTATCGAGGCTAGACATCAGAATAAGATCCCAATAATGGTCCCACTCTTTCATCTGGTCGTTATAAATACGTTGTTCAGCCTGCAAATAAGTCGAACGGCTCGAATCGGTAATTCGATAAAAACTGGTTCTGCCGATTTTGTCCGAACATAACCAATCATTTTTAACTAAACGAAAAACAGAAGTTCTTACAGCGCGGTCATTAAAACCAAATAGCTCTAATAACTGAATCAGGCTTGCAAGACTAATGTTTCCACCCCGATGAAGTACTGAGTCTCCAAAAATTGTCGAAATAAGCGAAGTTCCACTTAAGGTTTCATTCTTTACAACAGAATCAATTATTTGCTGTATTTTTGCACTCATACTCATGTCTTGGCGTTTAGTTTCAGGGTATAGATTCTATACCCTGAATGATCTTGATGTTAAGCAATCTGACGCATATCGATTACCCGCTTTGCCTTTCCTTCCGAACGAGGTAAGGTCGCTTCTGTCACAACTTCTACAGTAACGCTAATCCCAATCATGGTTTTAATGCGTTTCATCAACTCCTGAGCAAGTTGATTGGCCTGTATAGTACAGTTATGACACATCTCTGTACGAATATGCAAAGTATCCATATGTCCTTTTTTAGTCACCAAAATTTCATAATTTGGAACTAAATGCTGAACTTGTAAAATTTGCTCTTCAATTTGGGTCGGGAAAACGTTCACGCCGCGAATAATCAGCATGTCGTCGCTACGACCCACAATTTTATCCATCTTACGCATTGCCAGATTTTCACCCGCCAGTAAGCGAGTCAAATCACGAGTACGGTAACGAATAATCGGTAAGCCTTCTTTGGTAATAGTCGTAAAGACGAGCTCGCCAAGTTCGCCATCTTTGCAAACTTCACCTGTTTCAGGGTTAATAATTTCTGGGTAGAAATGATCTTCCCAAATGGTTAATCCCTCACCCTCACCTAAGCACTGCATCGCAACGCCCGGCCCCATTACCTCAGACAAACCATAAATATCAAGTGCTTTAATATTGAGACGTTCTTCAATTTCACGGCGCAGTTCGTTGGTCCACGGCTCGGCACCAAAAATACCCACTTTTAAAGACGTATTACGTGCAGTACCAAATTGTTGTTCGAGCTTTTCAATAATACTCACGCAATACGATGGCGTAACCATAATTGCAGTCGGTTTAAAGTCCTGAATGAGCTGAACTTGCTTTTCAGTTTGACCGCCAGACATTGGAATAACCGTCGCACCTAAGCGCTCAGCGCCATAATGTGCACCTAGACCACCTGTAAATAGTCCATAGCCATAAGCCACCTGAACCATATCCTTCGCGGTTAAACCGGCCATGCGTAAGCAACGCGCAACAATGTCCGACCAAGTGTTAATGTCTTTTTGGGTGTAACCCACCACGGTCGGTTTACCCGTTGTGCCCGATGATGCATGTAAACGCACAATTTGCTCTTGCGGTACGGCAAACATTCCAAACGGATAGTTGTCTCTTAAATCCTGTTTGGTGGTAAATGGAAACTTTGCCAAATCATCTAAAGTCACGAAGTCATCAGGATGTACACCTGCATCATCGAACTTTTTCTTATAGACCGGACTATTTTCATATACAAAAGTCAGGGTTTGTTTTAACCGTTTAGTTTGCAGCTCTCTAAGCTCTGCAAGTGTTAATTGTTCAACATTATCCGTTGTAAGGCTGTCCATCGCCTATCTCCTCATTATGTAATTTTTAAAACCGTCTAAATTAATTCAAATTTTCCAAAATCAGCGCAACGCCTTGTCCCACACCCACACACATCGTGCAAAGTGCATAGCGTCCACCTCGTTTTTTTAGCTCACGTGTTGCGGTAATTACTAAGCGTGTACCACTCATACCAAGCGGGTGTCCGAGAGCAATCGCACCACCATTTGGGTTCACGCGTTTATCGTCATCTTTTAGACCGAGTTCACGCATACAAGCTAAAGATTGGGCTGCGAATGCTTCATTTAGTTCAATCACATCCATCTGATCTAGCGTTAAACCTGTTTGCTTTAAAATTTTCTGTACAGCCGGAACAGGACCTATACCCATATATTTGGGTTCAACCCCTGCACTTGCAATGCCTATCACGCGTGCTAAAGGTTTTAAACCATGTGTATCTGCAAATTCACGGTTAGTAATTAACACACACGCAGCGCCATCATTTACACCAGAGGCATTTCCGGCAGTCACCGAACCACCTTCTTTTTTAAATGGGGCTTTTAGTTTTGCGAGTGCTTCAAGTGTCGTTTCACGCGGATGTTCATCGAGGTTCACCACATTCACATTCTTCTTACGATCTACAATCTCGACAGGTAAAATCTCATCGTTAAAGAAACCGTTTTGTTGTGCAGCAGCCGTTTTTTGTTGGCTACGCAATGCAAACGCATCTTGGTCTTCACGACTAATCTGATATTTCTCAGCTACATTTTCAGCAGTTTCAGGCATGCTGTCTGTGCCGTATTGCGCTTTAAGTTGCTTATTTACAAAGCGCCAGCCAATCGTTGTGTCATAAATTTCAGGGGTTCGGCTAAACGCTTCAGTTGGTTTAGCTTGTACAAATGGCGCACGGCTCATTGACTCAACACCACCTGCCAACACAAACTGCGCTTCACCAGCCTTAATTGAACGTGCTGCAAGGCCTACTGCATCTAAGCCAGAAGCACACAAGCGATTGACCGTCATGGCCGGAACTGTATCAGGTAAACCAGCCAACAGTGTTGCCATACGTGCAACGTTACGGTTGTCTTCACCTGCTTGGTTAGCGCATCCTAAAAACACTTCGTCTACCGTATTCCACGGTAAGTTCGGGTGTTTATCTTTTAAATATTTGATGGGCAATGCAGCTAAATCATCTGCACGTACAGCACTTAAGGCACCTGCATATCGTCCAATTGGGGTACGAATAAAATCGCAAATTAAAACGTCTTCCATGTTGACTCCTGATTATGCAAATTCGGTCATATCACGTGAATATTGAGTAGCAATGTTTTGAGTTTTCGCTACGTATTGCTTGAGATAGATACTCGCGCGATATTTTTCCTCTCCATACAGTGCATATAAGTTATTTAAGGTTTGGAGCACATAAGCACCGCCCATTTGTGTCAACCACTGGTAAGGACCTTTAGGATAATTCACTCCATATTTCATGGCATTATCAATATCTTCCAGACTCGCAACACCATGTAAACTTGCTTCACAGGCTTCATTAATGAGTAAAGCGATGGTGCGTAAGGTTAACAGTGCCGGATGGTCTTTAATCCACATCACACTCATACCAAACTGCGCAAAGTAAGCCTCAACTTTAGCCAGATCACTTGCTTCACAAAGCTCGTTATGACTGAGTACTAAAGCCTGCGCCTGCTCAAAATCATGATGCCAATCCATTAAAACCACTTTACGGCTTAGGTAATGAATATTGGCAGACTCACCTTGGCTTAAACGCAAGTCGATATCATCAATTTGAAGGATATTGTCGTCGCTCGCAGATCCGCTTTTTAAACCTAAACGGGTTAAAAACGCAGGTAGCTGAGACCAAGTCCCTTTTAGCTGAATATGGGCATCGACTGGCTTGGCAACCACAGCTTGAGGCTGAAATGTCTCGTACTGATTTTTTTCGTTATAGGTATAAAAGCCTTGTTTTGATTTACGGCCCCAAGCACCTGCGTCAACCAATTCTTTTTGAATGAGGCTTGGACGGTAGCGTGGTTCGTAAAAGAACTCTTGGTAAACGCTTTGCGTCACCGAAAAGTTAACATCTTGCCCAATGAGGTCGGTAAGTTCACACGGCCCCATCGCAAAACCGCCGCATTGCTTTAATGCATAATCTAGCTGGTCGTAGCTGGTAACTTGTTCTTGCAGTGCTCTAAAGCCTTCTGCATAAAACGGACGTGCAATTCGGTTAACAATAAAACCGGGAGTCGATTTGGTGAGTACCGGAATTTTTTTCCAGCCCAGCATCAAGTTTTTTAAAGCCAAACATAAGCTGTTTGGTGTTTTTAAGCCTTGTACAATTTCAACCAGTTTCATGACTGGCGCAGGGTTAAAAAAGTGTAAACCTACTACGCGCTGAGGGTGAGCAATACCCGCCGAAATTGCAGTCACTGAAATTGAAGATGTGTTACTTGCAAAAATGGTTTGCTCACTACAAATTTCAGCGAGCTGTTTAAATAAAGCCTGTTTAACTTCTTTTTTCTCAACAACTGCTTCAATCACCAAGTCGGCATCACGTAGTGCTTCAACTTGATTCACCACAGTCAAACGCGCTAAAGCTTCATCAGCTTGCTGTTGTGTGAGCTTGCTCTTTTTAACCAGCTTTTTAAAAGTCTGCTCTAAGCCGTGGGCGGCTTGTTGCGCTTTTTGAGCGTCCAGATCATATAAAACGGTCGAGTGCCCATTAACAATGGCTAACTGGGCAATGCCGATACCCATGGTGCCAGAACCAATAACGGCAATTCGGGCACGAGATAAGTCTAAATCTGTCATGCTTAGCGCCCTTTAAAATTTGGTTCACGTTTATTCATAAAGGCTTGCACACCTTCACGGTAGTCTTCGGAACGGCCCGCAATACGTTGTAAATCACGCTCTAACAACATTTGCTCATCAAAGGTGTTGTTGCTTGATTGATGAATGGCTTTTTTAATGAGAGATAGACCAAATGTAGGCTGTTTTGCTAAACGTTCCGCGAGTTCAGTCACCTTTGTTTTAAGCTCAGCGTCTTCAGCGACATCCCAAATCATGCCCCATTCTTTTGCGGTTTCTGCTGGGAGCTTGTCACCTAACAAAGCCAATCCCATCGCACGCGCATGGCCTACAGCACGTGGTAAAAACCATGTACCCGCAGAGTCTGGAACCAAACCTAAACGGCAAAAGGCTTGTACGAAGTTTGCCGATTTTGCTGCAATCACTAAATCACATGCCAGTGCAATATTTGCCCCTGCACCTGCTGCTACACCATTTACGGCGCAAATCACAGGCTTTGGCATATTTACAATCGTCTTAATGAGCGGGTTATAGTAAGTTTCAATGGAATATCCTAAATCTGGAGCTTCAGCATTTGGGTCAACTACACGGTCACCTAAATCTTGCCCAGCACAGAAGCCACGGCCTTCGCCACTAATCACCACACAGCGAACATCCGGATTTTTGGTCCACTGGTTTAAAACCTCAGCCACTTCACGGTGCATATCAACGTTAAAGCTATTCAGTGCTTTTGGGCGGTTAAATGTCAGGTAGCCAACACCATTTTTTTCTTCAGCAATAATATTTTGATAGTCCATCACTCACCTCTAAACACTGGCTTTCTTTTCTCAAAGAAAGCATTAATCCCTTCGTTTCGATCTTTTGTAGCCGCCAGCCAGACAAAGTTTTGACGTTCAAACTTGAGTCCCTGACTTAAAGTCGTTTCATGAATATTTTTAATTGATTGTTTAATCACGCGAATCGCTAAAGGCGCTTGTTTGGCAATTTTGGCTGCAAGTTGAACCGCATATTCAACGGTTAATTCGGTCGGCACCACTTGACTGCAAATGCCATGTTGCTCTGCCTGTTTTGCCGAAATCATCTCACCTGTCATGGCCCAGCGCATGGTGAGCTGTTGCCCAACCAAGCGTGCTAAACGCTGTGTTCCGCCTGCACCCGGCAACATACCCAAGGTAATTTCAGGTAAAGCAAAACGGGCATTTTCACCGCAAATCACCATATCCGAATGCAAAACCAACTCAAACCCGGCGCCTAAGGCATAACCATTGACTGCGCTAATGAGTGGCTTACTAAACGCATCAATTTTTTGCCAAAGCTTCGGGCGAATATCGAGTTGCAAAGACACGGCGTCCATTGCTGCCAACTCACCAAGATCTGCTCCAGCCGCAAAACACTGGGCATTACCCGTTAAAACCACCGCTTTGACTTGAGCATTATGTTCAGCTTCTTCGAGCAACTCGCATAAACACTGCAATGTTGCATTGTTTAAGGCATTTCTTTTTTCCGGACGGTTTAAGGTTAATAACAAAACACCGTCAGTTGCTGTACTGGCTTTGATCAACTCTTGCATGGCAGCCTCTATTCATCAAAACTCAAACGAACATTTGAGCCTTTTGGTAAGGTCTGACAGCTCAGCACATAGCCCTTTTCGACTTCGTCTTCTTCAAGACTATAGTTAAGGAACATGTCGACTTCGCCTGAAAGTACCTTACAGCGACAGGTCGCACACACCCCACCTTTACAGGCATACGGTAAGTCAGCACCTGCACGTAAAGCCGCATCAAGAATACTTTCATCGTCCTGAGCCACAGAAACAATCAGTTCACGACCATCTAAAATGATGTTTACTTTTTCTTCTTTACGGTTTGCATCCGCTTCAACACTACGTTTACGAGCCTGCCCTGTATGGAAACGTTCGGTGTGGATTCGCTCTTTGGCAATACCAAAGTTCGGCAACGTATTTTCTACGGCATTCATCATTTCGTCTGGGCCGCAGGCAAAAACATGGTCGAAACTCGTTTCAAGCACTTCAAAATCAAAAAGTTGTTTTAGCTTTTCTGCATCAATACGACCATTCATCAGCTCACTATCGTTGAACTCACGAGAAAAAATATTGATGAGTTGAAAGCGTTCTTTGAACTGATCTTTCAAATCCATAATTTGCTCGGCAAACATGGTTTGTTTCCATGAGCGATTGCCATAGAGCAAGGTAAATTTAGCTTCAGGTTGTTCAAACAGAACTTGCTTAACAATTGATAAAATTGGGGTAATACCACTGCCCGCAGCAACGCCTAAATAGTTTTGTCCGCCCATCTTGGCTGCTTTTTGAAAAAACACACCTTGGGGTGGCATGACTTCAAGCACATCGCCCACTTTTAAATGGTCATTTGCCCAGTTTGAAAATTGACCCTGATCAATCTTTTTAACCGCAATGCTGATGTCTTCTTTACCCGCATAGCTACAAATTGAATAACAACGGCGGATTTCACCAGCTTCGGTTAAATGGCGAATGGTTAAGTGTTGACCCGGTTGAAATTGAAATTGTTCTTGTTGTTCAGGTACAACGTCAAATGCAATACAAATTGCCTGATCGGTTTGCGGTGTAATACTTTTTACTTTTAATGGTACAAATTGGCTCATGGCTGATTTCCTTATCTAAAGACTTAAATACATTTGAAGTAATCAAAAGGCTCAAGACAGTCCTGACATTTATAAAGTGCTTTACAAGCGGTAGAACTAAACTCTGTTAACAGTCGGGTATGTCGGCTTTTGCAACGTGGGCACTCGACACCATCATTTAAATGAACGTGAGTCCCACATTGATGCGCCAACCCTTCAGGTGGTGCAATGCCATAAACTTGCAGTTTCTTTTTCCCTGCTTCAGACATCCAGTCCGTGGTCCATGCTTCTGATAAATCGACCATGACTTTGACCGGTGTCAAAGCTTCTGCGGTAAATGCCTCAACAATTTGTGCTTTGAGCATATCTGTTGCTGGGCATCCGCTATATGTCGGAGTTAGACGAACAATAATTTCTTGTTGATCGTTAATTTCTACACCACGAATCATGCCTAAATCGACAACCGATAAAACCGGAATTTCAGGGTCACTTACCGTTTGTAGAACATCCCAACATTGGTCGATGCAATGACGAATCATTTGCATGGCTCACCTCCTTGTCTTACCAGGTCATGCCCGGATAAGTTCTTTGAATACATTGCATTTCAGCCAACAAATAACCTAAATGCTCGGTATGCAATCCTTGTTTCGCACCACGGCGATAAGCACCGTTCATAGCAACATTTAATTCAAAGCGCTTAAGCTCATCCGCAATGGTTTGGTTCCATTGCTCTTTTTCATTTGAAAAATCTGGAATCACGCCTTCTGCAACTAATGCTTTTTCATCTGCACTCAGTTCAAATAATTCAGCGGTAAAGCGCCATAAATTATTTAATCCGTCTTGTACACGTTGATGCGCTTCATCTGTGCTTAAACTTAAACGCTCCATCCAGCTTGTCGAAAAACGGATGTGGTATTTCACTTCTTTTAAAGATTTCACAGCAAGGGCGCTTAATTCAGGAAGTGAGCTTTGCGCTAAAGCCGTAAATAAATGAAGATGGTAATGGTCCATCAACCACTGGCGTACAATCGTTTGTGCAAAGTCACCATTGGGTTGTTCGCACAACAATAGGTTTAAAAACTCACGTTCAGTACGGAAATACGCAAGTTGGTCTTCGTCACGTTTAGCTTCATCATATTGACCAGCCAAAGTCAGAAAGTTTCTTGCCTGACCCAACAAGTCCAAGCCGATATTGGCTAAAGCAATATCAATTTCTAGCTCAGGTGCATGCCCGCACCATTCAGCCAAACGCTGAGATAAAACGAGTTGGCTGTCGCCAATATGTAATAAGAATTTAGATAAAACTGAATGATTCATTTGCCATTCCCCTTACATGTGCTCAATGCCGTCTGGGATATGGTAAAAAGTCGGATGACGATAAACCTTGTCTAAAGAAGGATCGAAGAATTCTGCTTTTTCATCTGGCTGTGATGACTTAATCAGTTCTGAACGAACCACCCAAATGCTAATTCCTTCATTACGGCGCGTATAAACATCACGAGCATGTTGCAATGCGATTTCATCATCAGGTGCTCTTAAGCTGCCTACATGACGGTGGCTTAAGCCTTGTTTACTACGTACAAATACTTCGTAGAGCGACCAGTTGTTTTTATCTTCCATTTTGATTTCCTCAAATTTTTCCATAAATCTTGTTAAGCCACTTTGTTCGCTTCAAGCTGCTGTTTTTTCGCGTAGACTACTGCTGCATCACGAACCCATTTGCCGTTTTCCCATGCTTTACGGCGTGCTTCGATACGCTCGTGATTACATGGTCCACGGCCGGCAATCACTTCATTAAATTCGTGCCAGTCAATCTCGCCAAACTCATAGTGGCCTGTTTCTTCATTGAACTTTAAATCTGGGTCCGGTACTTCCAAGCCAAGTTGCAACACTTGTGGTACGGTGTTATCGACAAACTTTTGACGTAATTCATCGTTACTAAAGCGTTTGATTTTCCACGCCATGCTTTGTGCGCTGTTTGGAGAATGCTCATCACTTGGGCCAAACATCA
This sequence comes from Acinetobacter genomosp. 33YU, assembly GCF_001990725.1. NCBI lineage: Bacteria > Pseudomonadati > Pseudomonadota > Gammaproteobacteria > Moraxellales > Moraxellaceae > Acinetobacter > Acinetobacter genomosp. 33YU. The sequence continues at coordinate 467,657 of NZ_LFZQ01000011.1, forward strand.
TCAGTGCTGGCCACCAATAACGATTTACCGCATCTTGCGCCATCTGTTTTTGTTCTGGTGTACCGCCTGCCAAAGCCATCATGGCTTCAAAACCTTGGCGCTGGTGGAAACTTTCTTCTTTACAAATACGTACCATTGCACGTGCATATGGTCCGTAAGAGGTACGGCAAAGCGCAACTTGGTTCACAATGGCTGCCCCATCGACAAGCCAACCAATTGCAGCGACATCTGCCCAAGTTAAAGTTGGATAGTTAAAAATTGATGAGTATTTCATTTTTCCATCAATCAACTTTTCCATCATGTCATCACGGTCAGCACCTAATGTTTCTGCTGCGCTGTACAAATACAAACCATGACCTGCTTCATCTTGTACTTTTGCAAGCAAAACCGCTTTACGTTTTAAAGTCGGCGCACGCGTAATCCAGTTCCCTTCAGGCAACATACCTACAATTTCAGAATGGCCATGCTGTCCGATTTGACGAATCAATGTTTTGCGGTAGGCATCGGGCATTTGATCCTTAGCCTCGATCGTAATTTCATTGGCAATATTTTGTTCAAATTTCTGGTAGTTGTTTTCCATTCTTTCATTCCCTGTAGGTATCACCCTTAAATCTATTTTTCGATACACTAAAAACAAAGTCAATCACTTTTTTAGTATCAAATTAAATCTGCCACAATAAAATGCATCAAATCATTGAAATTATTAATTTTAATCCAATTGAAAAAAACCTTTTTACTTTTATAAATCAAAATAAAGTTGACTTTTAAACAAATTAATCTGAAATTATGAATCATATTTTTGCAATTTTTATAATTGACGTATCAAATAAAAAAGGAGTTTGGTCATGCTTGAACAAGCACACCTAGAAGGAACCTCAACTGACACAGATTTTCAGCAGCCTGAGCATCAACTGCCTCATCTGGCTTCTTATGTCTATGGAACATGGCATTCGTCTGACGAAGAACTACGCCCTGTTTATCATGCCATTACAGGTGAATCGATTTATGCCGTAAGTAGTCATGGCATAGATATGAAACGTGTTGTTCAATATGCCAAACAAAATGGTTCAGAACTGGCAAACTGGACATTTCACCAACGTGCCAATTCATTAAAACAAATTGCCCAGCATTTACTTGAACGCAAGGAAGACTTCTACAAACTTGCTTATGCAACGGGTGCGACTCGTAAAGATGCATGGATTGATATTGAAGGCGGGATCCAGACCTTATTTGCTTATTCAAGTCTGGTTCGCCGTGAACTCAATGACGAAAAAATTATTACTGAAGATAGCTGGATTCAACTCTCTAAAAATGGAACTTTTGGTGCTAAACACATTTTAAGCCCTAAAGCGGGTGTTGCTGTTCACATTAATGCTTTTAACTTCCCAATTTGGGGAATGCTTGAAAAGATTGCACCGACTCTACTTGCAGGCGTGCCATGTATTGTGAAACCAGCAACCGATGGCTCCCAATTAACTCAAGCGGTTGTAAAAGCGATTGAAGAAGCACATGTGTTACCGAAAGGTTCGCTACAACTGATTTGCGGTCAGACCTATGACCTATTAGAGCACCTAGGCCCACAAGACTGTGTGACATTTACAGGTTCTGCTTACACAGGCCAAAAACTGCGTAACCACCCTCACCTCAATAAATATTCGATTCCATTTAGTATGGAAGCCGACTCGGTAAACAGTGCAATTTTAAGCCCTGAGGCAAATGAAGAAACTGTCGATTTATTTGTGCGTGAAGTCTTCCGTGAAATGACCACAAAAGCAGGCCAAAAATGTACAGCAATCCGTCGTGCATTCGTTCCTTCAAGTTTGTTAGCGACTGTACAAGAGAAGCTAACTGCCAAACTTGCTAAAGTTGTTGTGGGTGATCCTCAAAAAGAAGAAACCACCATGGGCGCTTTAGCGAGCATTAAACAAAAACATGACGTTGCAGAAAAAGTTGCCGAACTCAGCAAAGACGCAAAAATTGTTTTTGGTGGCAACGATAGCTTTAAATTTAATGCAGACCATCCTGAAAAAGGTGCTTTTTTCGCTCCAACTTTATTGCTATGCGAACAGCCTTTACAAGCGAAGAATGTTCATACCACAGAAGCTTTCGGTCCGGTATGTACACTCATGCCATATCAAAACATTGAAGAACTAGGTGATCTTGTTTTACGTGGTGAAGGTAGCTTAGTGGCTTCAATCGTTAAAAATAACGATGAGAATATTGAACAGATTATCCAAAAAATTGCGCCTTGGCATGGCCGTGTCCATGTACTCGATGCAGAGTCAGCAAAAGAAAGTACAGGACATGGTTCACCACTCCCGCATTTAGTACATGGCGGTCCTGGTCGTGCAGGTGGCGGTGAAGAATTAGGTGGTATTCGCGCCGTTAAACACTATATGCAGCGCACTGCAATTCAAGGTTCTCCAAATAGCCTAACGCAAATTACCCACTCGTGGACTGCCGGTTCGAAAGTTAACGAAGACCGCGTACATCCATTTAAAAAGTCTTTTGATGAGTTAGTGATTGGTGAACGTCTATTAACGGCTCGTCGCACCATAAGTGAAGCAGATATTGTTAACTTTGCTGGTTTAAGTGGTGACTATTTCTATGCGCATACCGACAAAATTGCAGCTGCCGAGTCTTTCTTTGGTGAGCGCGTTGCACATGGTTACTTCATTGTGTCTGCCGCAGCAGGTCTATTTGTAGATGCAGCACAAGGCCCTGTGATTGCCAACTACGGTATGGACAACTTACGCTTTGTTGAACCAGTTAAAATTGGTGACTCGATTCAGGTTGAACTCACCTGTAAACAAAAAACACCTAAACCACAAAAAGACCCATCTCAGCCTGCACATGGGGTTGTGGTATGGGATATTAAAGTCAAAAACCAACGTGGTGAACTTGTCGCAACCTACGACATTTTAACTTTAGTTGCTCGCGAGGCTTAATGTTTAAAATGAGATGGGGTCTCCTCGTCCCCATCTCATTTTTTTAACACTCAATCGCGTTAACAGCGAGGCCACCTTTTGAAGTTTCTTTATATTTCTCAGACATATCTTTGCCTGTTTCCTTCATGGTCTGAATAACTTTATCTAAAGTCACAAAATGCTCACCTTCATCATGAAGTGCCATTTGTGCTGCATTAATCGCTTTTACAGCCGCAATTGCATTTCGTTCAATGCAAGGCACCTGAACCAAACCACCAATCGGGTCACACGTTAAACCTAAATTATGTTCAAGCCCAATTTCAGCCGCATGCTCCACTTGCTCAGGTGATGCATCTAAAATCTCGGCTAAACCCGCCGAAGCCATCGCACATGCTGAGCCGACTTCGCCCTGACACCCTACTTCTGCACCAGAAATAGAAGCATTAAGTTTACATAAAATGCCGACGGATGCCGCACTTAGAAAAAAGCGAACCACTTTATCTTCAGAAAAGTCTTTAGAAAAAGTCACGTAGTAATATAAAACTGCCGGAATAATCCCTGCTGCACCATTTGTAGGTGCCGTCACCACTCGACCGCCAGCAGCATTTTCTTCATTTACCGCTAAGGCAAATAAATTGACCCATTCCATCGCATGGAAAGTCGTCACAATCAGGTTTGAGTTTTTCTTATTTAATAACTTATCGTGAATTTTTTTAGCCCGACGTTTTACGTTTAATCCGCCCGGTAATATGCCTTCATTAATTAATCCGTTGTGAATGCACTGCTGCATCACTTTCCAGATTTCCATAATCTTGCTACGAATCTCAGCTTCACTACGCCAGCTTTTTTCATTTTCAAGCATTAACTCACTCACTGATAAATGATGAGTTTTACATAAGCTTAAAAGTTCAGCCGCACTGTGAAATGGATATGGAACCTTAACGTCGTTGGTTTCAGTTTGGGTGTGTGTTAATTGCCTTTGACTAACAATAAAACCACCACCAACCGAATAATAAGTTTCTGCGTACAAAGTTTCTTCGGCTTCATTATAGGCAATCAGTTCCATTGCATTGGGGTGATAAGGCAAAGATTCATCTAAAAAAAGCACATCATGCTTATAGTCAAAACAAATACTCTTTTGTTGATTAAGCTGGATGGCTTTATTTTCAATAACATCTTCAATCAAGCTTGTGCTCAATTGAGTATCGATATGTTCAGGGTCAAAGCCCATTAAACCTAACAGAACAGCCTTGTCTGTTGCATGACCAACACCCGTTGCTGCAAGCGAACCGTATAACTTCACCTGAACTCTAACCGTTGCTTGTAAATTGTTTTGTTTAAATAAATCATCTACAAAACTGTATGCCGCTCGCATTGGTCCAACTGTATGGGAGCTAGATGGGCCGATGCCAATTTTAAAAAGATCAAATACACTAATAAACACTGGGTCCTACCTTAGATTCATTATTATTCGTATGTTCGTCATTATTGTGTCCTTACGGATAGCTCTAAAATTATCATTAAGCCAAATACAAATCACGAATAACTCTTGGGTAGTCGCACAAAAAGACAACGGTTGAACAAGAACCCTAAGCTCATGAGTCCATAGTCATAAATTTTAAGACTTCTTTTTTTAGTAGATGTTTAAAACGATTCTTAAATTAATTTAATACATCAATTTGTATAAATAACAAACAGCATATATTAGCCATTAGTCGCACGCCCCTATTTTTACTCATTTTTACTGGTAAAGTGCTTTACATGGTTTGATACAACCTACTTAACTCAGATGCATAATTCACCTGTTCTTGCATCTGAAGTTTTTCTGCCTCTAGTCCGCTAGAGGCTTTTTTTTATGAAAGCTTAGAAAGCTGCTATATTAAATTTGATGTAATAAATAATTAAAGAGAAAAATATGACTCAAATTTTTAAATTGAGCGCTTTAAGCCTTCCGATTTTATTATTAACTGGCTGTATTGGCTGTTACAATCCAACGGGTTGTAACCGTGATACTTCACCTTATTTCTATACAACTCAGACCACTCAAGTCAAAGGCGTAATGGTTCCTGTTGGAACAAAACTGGTTTACAAATCTCAAAAGTCAAAAGAAAAAAGTGAACAAGTTAATCCACTTAAAGAAGAAAATATCACCTCAATAAAACTACCGAAAGACACTGCAATCCTTTGGGGAGGAATGCCTGCAAATGATCTACTTCAATTTGCCAATTCAGAGATGCAAGGATTTACCGTTTATAGAGCTCAAGAAGTCCCTGTCGTATATTCCAACCAGTTTTTAAAACTTTGGAAAGAATGTGATAGTGATTTGAATATATCCATAAAGAATAAAAATGACTGGAGCTTTAATCCTTCAAATATGAAAATTATTGGATGTGGAATTAACTATCAAGAAAGAGCATCTTATAACACAAACAATCCAAGACAAGTTAAAGTTGATATTTTTTTAATTAATATTAACAAAGCATTACAAGAACTTCCCCAACAAAAGGAATACCCTGTTATTCATTCTCCTAAAAATTAATAAACTTAAGGAGCATGTTTAATAAGCTGGCTGCATAATTACAATCTTTTTAACTAAAGCCTCGTAATTAGCATAAAAAAGCCCATCTTCTGACAGGCTTTCTTGTTCGGTCTTAAATCAATTTTTAATTAAAAAATTAACCACAGTTCGCGTTGGTAATTTTTTTAGTTGCTGGATCAATCGTAACAGTGACACGGTTTGTACGATAATCCATTGTCATTGGCTGACCTGGAGCGACTCTACGTACAATTTCTGATTGAGTTTTTTGTTTGATTTGGTCATCAGTTAAGCCAGATTGTCCCACTAATTTTTGAGCTTCTTCAGCTACGCAGTTAGCTTGGTTGTCGCGGAATAATTTCCACTCTTCGATCACTTGACCATTTGGCAAATGACAGTAACCAACCTGACCATTTGCTTCATTTCTAATTTGTAATTTTCCACCTTGATCAACACAATATTTGCTTGCTGGGTTTGGTGAACCAATTTTTGGTGGAGTTAACTCTTTATGTTGTACTGCTGAACAAGCCGTTAACGAAACGAGCGCTAAACCAAGAAAGATAATTTTTTTCATAAATTTTACTTCTTACTAAAAAAGCTAAAGATATCAAAAAACTCATGTTTTATATGACTTATTTACAATAAAAAACCTTTATAGATAGCAACTTACAAAACATTAAGTTATTCCGATCGGTAAATTATAATGAAGGTTTATGGTCTTTCTAAAATACGTGGTCCAGAGCCTTCTTGTCCTAGTTTATCATCTGGATTTCTTAATGGGCACTGCTCTAGAGAGAGGCATCCACATCCAATACACCAATCCATCTCATCTCTAAGTCTCGTAAGTTTTTGAATACGCTCATCCAAATTTTTCCGCCAATCAAGAGATAACTCTTTCCATTGCTGTGCAGTTAATTTAGACCCGATTGGGTACTTACTTAAAGCTTGTTTAATTTCCTCTAGTGGAATACCCACAGTTTGCGCAATTTTAATGATCGCTATGTAACGCAAAACCACTAAAGTAAAACGGCGTTGATTTCCATTGGTTCTAATACTTTTAATTAAACCTTTTGATTCATAAAAATGAAGTGTTGAAACGGCAACGCCACTACGCTTTGCAACTTCACCTACAGTCAACAAACGGCTCTGATTCGTTTCAGTCATTTTTATAAATCTCAAGTTTAGTTGAGGTTTTATAAAAGCATGAGAAAACTTTGTCAAATGAGAAACATAAATTTTAATCATTCATTTATGAGGAATGTTTATAACAACTAAAATTTAGTAAAAGTATTTAGCACTCAATAATGCACAAAAAAATAGACACCGTTTTGAAGTCAAATTTTATTAGACCTTATAAAATGCTATTGCCTTCTTTCACAGCCACATATCCAAAACATGTTGTAAACAAATGGCATAGGAGCACCTAATGGATAGACTTTAGCTTCTTCAATTTTATATGTCTTTTTTCTTGATTCGATATGTAAAATATTATCGCAACGAGCAATCACTATTCCTTTTTTATATAATTTTTTTCTTTCATTTTTTGCATCGAATTTATATACCAAAAAGTAAACTTTTTCTCCTACTCCTATCTTTGAATGATTAACCATAATGTAACCATTACAATACTTACATTGCCAATCGTCCATATCTTAAAATATCACATACTCAAATTAGAAAAATATAATAACTGTTATATTATAAAATTATTAAAAACATAAATCTAAAAAATAATTGAATTTTAAAAAATAATACTTATTTGTGACACCCATCACACTAATCCCCAATCAAAATATGAAAAATAAATACCTAAAAGACAAATAGTTACAGCAATGTAGAATTATCATCATTTCTAGTGACCCATAATTTTTCTTGCTATAAAATTAAAAATCACCTTATTGATATTAGGTTAATATAATATATTTATTATATTAATAGCGTTGAATTTTATTTAATCCAAATTAATATTACAAAATAAAAAAATAAAAATTTTCATCTTAAATTGAAAAAAATTCATTCCAATATGATTTTAAAAAACTTAAAATATATAGAAACATAAGTTAATTTTTAAATTATGACCATTCAACGTCAAAAAATCGAGCTCCCATTAGGACATAATAAACTATTACTTCATTCATGCTGTGCGCCTTGCTCAGGTGAAGTAATGGAAGCATTAATTGAATCCGAAATAAATTTTTCTATATTCTTTTACAATCCTAATATTCATCCAATAAAAGAATATCTTATTCGTAAAGAAGAAAATATTAGATTTGCAGAAAAACATAATATTCCATTTATTGATGCAGATTATGATACAGACAACTGGTTTGCGCGTGCCAAAGGTATGGAAAATGAACCTGAACGCGGTATCCGATGTACCATGTGTTTTGATATGCGTTTTGAACGTACTGCTTTATATGCTTATGAACATGGGTTTAGCTTAATCAGTAGCTCATTAGGGATTTCAAGATGGAAAAATATGACGCAAATCAATGATTGTGGGATTCGTGCTGCTTCTCACTATCCTGAAATTCAATACTGGGACTATAACTGGCGAAAGAATGGTGGCTCTAGTCGGATGATCGAAATTAGCAAACGTGAAGAGTTCTACCAACAAGAATATTGTGGTTGTGTATATTCTTTACGCGATACAAATCGCTGGCGTATGAGTAATGGCCGAGATCGTATTAAATTAGGCGTTAAGTTTTATAGTAATGCTATGGAAGAAGATTAAAATTATTCTATATATTTAATCTTATTAGTTTATTTATTTTGTTAACTTTTTAAATTTTCCATAAAAAGAGCCACATCTGGAGAATGTGGCTAAAAGGTGTACTTAGATGAGCTTTGATGTTTTTAGAATAATAAAGCTAGCTTAAAATAAGATTAATATTATTCTAAATTTAAAATATTTTCGCTATTTAGTTAAATTTCATAAAATTATTAAATTTTACTGAATAATTTACTTTATTTATTAAAAAGTAAAATTAACCAATCTTTCATATATAGTTTAAAAAACTCGCTATTTTATTTGTCTAAAATTAAAGCCAATTTCTTAATATTTTCTATAATTTCCTCAGGTTGATGCGCAGCATAGCCTAATAAAACAGCAGCCTTTTTCGGTGTTCGTTGACAATATCGAGATAGAGGCTGAACCGCCAAACCCAAAGTCGAACAATGAGTAATAAATTCTTGCTCAGTCCATACGCCTTTTAACCAGCATATAAGATGAATGCCTGAGTCTGTGGGCTGAACATCAAGTATGTCTGGAAGATACTCATTAATTGCTTTAATTAGTGTCTGCTGGCGTTCATAGCACGCTTTTCGAACTTTTCGAACATGCCTAGCATAGTGACCTTGTTGTATAAATAGCGCTAAAGCAACTTGTTCTAAATATGAACTTCGCACGTCAGTATAATATTTAGCAGCACTAAAGGTTTCAATTAATGCCTCAGGTACGACCATGAAACCTAAGCGAAACTCAGGAAACATCATCTTGGTAAAAGTACCAGAGTAAACAACACGTTGCTGCTGATCTAAGCCTTGTAGGGCTTGGATGGGGTGAGTGCCATAGCGGAATTCACTATTATAATCATCTTCAAAAATCCATTTTTCTGCTTTGTTGGCCCAATCTAATAATGCAAAACGGCGAGTCAAACTTAAAGTTCCACCTAAAGGAAACTGATGCGATGGCGCAGTGTAAACAAGTTTGCTTTTTAAATAATGCTCTGTAATGTCAGAGACTTGCATACCCTCTTCATCACTCTCGATTAAATTGACCTGAGCTCCAAAACTTCGAAAAATACTAAAGGCTGCATCATAACCTGGCTCATCCAAACACACCTCATCATTTGTTTGAAGTAAGGCATAGGCAGTCAAATGAATGGCCTGCTGTGTTCCATTTACAATTATAATTTGCTGTTCATTACAATTCAGCCCACGGGTTGAACGCACATATTCGCAAATTGCCTGACGTAAAGGTAAATAACCACGAGGGTCATGAAATTGACCCAATTGATAATAAGATTGTCGCCAAGCTTGAGTTAATAGCTTCCCCCAAAGCTGATGCGGAAACAAGTCAACACAGCCCACTCCCACATGGAACATTTTTTTCTTTTGACTTGACGATGACTGCTCTCGCCATGAAGCCAATAACGCTTCTATATTCGGATTAATATTTAAGGTATGAGGCTTACTTGTTGTCGTTTTTTTTGAACTTTCTTGGATATGTATGAGTTGATCTGGTACAACCTCGGCAACGTAAGTCCCTGAACTCGGTTTAGTAAATAAATACCCTTCATCGAGCAAACGTTCAAGAGCCGCTAATACAGAATTTCGTGAAATTGACATCATGTCTGCTAAAGCACGACTTGAGGGTAATTTTGTTCCGGCAGTGAGCCTTCCATCTAAAATAGCATCACGTAGAGCTGAGTATAGGCCGTCTTTAATCTGGCCCTTTGGTAAAATTAAATGTGGAAAAGACGCAGAAATTGAAGCAGCCATAACAAAACTGGTACTGTAAAAAATATCAAAAGTGTACCTTATAAAAATACCACTTTCAAAACTACACTTCAGTTGTCAATTTTTCATTACTTTAAAAATAGAGTGTGTTTTTCATGCAAAATCAAGATATTCAAATTGTCCCTGTTCAGCAACAAGACTATTCACAGTGGGAAAAATATTGGCTTGCCTATCAAAATTTTTACCAAGTTAGTTTACCTCTTCAGGTCACAAAAATAACTTGGGATCGTTTTTTTAATGAAAAAGAACCTGTGTATTGTGCCGTTGCCAAACAGGGCGAACATGTTTTAGGAATTGTGCATTATGTTATTCATCGTTCAACATGGGCAGAGAATAATTACTGCTATTTAGAAGACCTTTATGTTTCACCTGAAGCTCGTGGACAACATATTGGTAAGCAACTTATCGAATATGTTCAGAAGCAAGCCATTGAACAAAACTGTAACCGTTTATACTGGCATACACAAGAAACCAATCATACAGCTCAAAAACTCTATGACTGGATTGCACAAAAACCAGGTGTTATTGAATACCGTATGTCTTTAACCTAAAAAAGTAAAAACACCAAAAGCTATAATTCTTTTGGTGTTTTATTTTTAACCCAAAATAGTGTTTATTTACTTCTTGCTGCGAATAAGCTGACTTACCTTATCATTCACAGTTAAGCATTGGTTAAATACTGCGAAACGTTTGAGTTCTTGATCTAACTCGAAAAAGAAATGCGCTTTATCTTTTACTGCTTTTTCTAAATGTAAGCTAATTACCTCTAACTCTTTCACACTCCGATGTGCTTTACAGTCAATTCGGCCCACCAACTCATCTTGATACAGAATAGGTAAACAGAAATATCCAAATACCCGTTTGGCTGCTGGTACGTAACATTCGATTCGATAATCAAACTCAAATAAAGAAGTTAAGCGGTCACGATGAATAAGCGAGTTATCAAAAGGTGAAAGTATTTTTAAACCAAAATCAGTCTCCACTTTTTGTTCTATTGCAGCTGCATCTACATATAGGGTTTGACCGTCGACAAGTTTAACCGCTGATACAACACCAGCATCAACCTGCTCTTTGAGCACAATACGCATAGCCTCTTTTAAATCATTTTTCTTTAAATGAACTAATTGTTTCCATGTAAATGCCCCATGTGCTCGAAACGTATTATTAAATAAATACTGCGCATATTCGTAAAGCGAAGGTATCCTTAAATCAATATTTTCAGGCAAGCAACGCTCAGTCAAATCATAGACTTTTTCCATGCCGTTACGCTCACAAATCATCAGATCGCCCTGCATATACAACTGCTGAAAAGCACGGCGACCCGGACCTGTATTCCACCAATTCCCTAAACTTTTTTTATTTTTCTTATCAATATCACGTAGCCGAATTTTACCTTCGGCACGAACACGCGCCAATATTTCATTCATCAGGTGTTGATCACCTCTATTGAAATAACGACTTTCTCCATTCTTAACTGACATCATGGCAGGCAAAGCATAGCGATAATCTTTCATAGGAAGATACGACGCCGCATGATACCAATATTCAAAAATCTGACCTTCACGAACCAAACTGTTTAAATGACTTAAATCATACTCAGGCACTCGGCTCCACAATATATGGTGATGAGCACGTTCAACGACAGAGATGGTATCAATCTGTACATATCCTAAATGTTCAATCGCCTGTAAAGTTCCAGCTATACCTGTCTCAAATAGACTATTTTTTCCTAAGCCTTGTTTGAGTAAGGTAATTTTTTTCAATGAAGATGTCATAAAAACCAAATATTGTTGTATTCATTTAAAATCTAAAAATTTCAGTATTATCCTAACATTCTTTTTTTACCTTATTTGTAGCCAAATAGCATTTCTTTAGGTAGATAATATTGTCGACTCACTTAAAATTTGATAGTTGAATCTTGCTATAACTTTCAGGTGCCAGCCTTACCACTAAAGCCATCACGAGCAGCACACAACATAAATGAAAAATCCATCCCGCCTTATAAGCGCCTGTAAAGTCATGCAATGCTGCTAAAACCCAAGGTGGTATTGCCGCAAGTAAAAAACCTCCACCTTGCATCAGTGCAGATAAAGCTCCTGCATTGCTAGGTTCTTTAAAATGGTCAAGTGCAACAATAAGTGTTAGAGCAAAACAGCCTCCCAAGCCAATGCCTAAACAAATTGCCCATAAAATAGCTGCAAACTCGGGCATAAATGCAAGTCCAGAAAAACCAGCAAATTGCATGAATAGAGTAAACCATAGCCATGGACGGCGATCTTTATATTGTCTAGCTAAAATAGGCAAAATTAATGCTGATGCTGCTTGGCTTAAAGCAAGTAAAGCGAGCAATTTTCCACTTTGTCCACTACTCCAACCATGATCTTGAAATGAAGGTGCTAACCAAGCAACAACCGAGGAATAGCCACCATTAACGAGCCCAAAGCACAGCATTAATAACCATGTTCTTGGTTTCTTAAGCAACATCTTTACAGGGGCTGGAGGTGTATTCGAACTTACGATAGAAGGTAAAAAAATAAATGTTGAGATTAATGCCAATACAGCTGGTATAGCAAAGAAAGCCAGTCCAACAGACCATAAACCCGTTATATTCGAGACCACAGGCGCTAACCATGCGCCTAATGCGCCACCGCCCATAAGCATGGCTGAATAAAGGCCCATCATCGGACCAATATATTGGCTGAACTCTCTTTTGATAATGCCAGGAAAAGCTGCTTGTATCAGCGCGACGCCTAAACCAATCACGACTGCACTGGTAATTAAACCCTCAGCAGTAGGAAATAAAAATCTTAGTACGCATCCAATAAAAATAGTCAGTAAGGAGCCCAAAACAACGCTACGTTCCCCAACCACGCTCTGTACAATTGGACCAACAAAGGCAATAACGCCCATCAACATCATGGGTAATAAAGTGAGTAAAGCTATTCCTTGTAGACTTAATCCAGTTCCTGCCCGAATATTGGAGACTAATGGACCAATACTCGTCATAAAAGGTCTTAAATTAAGTCCAACCAAAGCAACTGTTACGATGAGCATGGGCCTAGCCAAGAAAGCTCCAGACTGCTTCATTACTCTGAGCCTGACTTATTGGTTTGATAATTTTGCCAAAGTGCATATAGGTCAGTACGGCCTTCAAATCGAACAGGTACATATTCAATTTTCATAGTCTGCTCAGCAAATGGTTTTGCAAGATCAGCATATATTTCAGCTGTAGATAAACCAAAGGGTGTTCCGTCTTCATTAGAATATGCATAGTGAACTGCTTTGATACCTGCTAAACGCATTGCAGCCATACACATTGGGCATGGATGTCCACTTGCATACACCGAGCAGCCTTCTAAGTTAGCAGACCCTAAAACTTGACTAGCTGCACGAATTGCAAGTAATTCAGCGTGAGCCGTTGGATCATTAGTCGTCAAAATTTGATTTACACCCGTGGCAATCACTTGACCATCTTTTACAATCACTGCGCCAAATGGTCTACCCCCCTTTTCAATATTGTGATAAGCAAGTTCAATGGCTTGGCGTAAAAACATTTGATTTTCTTTCATCCGTTATCCTCAACTACTTTGCACCTGCTAAAAGAAGTAACTTTTCAATTTCACGGTATTCGCTTGAACAAGCATGCCGTAGCAACGAGCAGATTGATCCATATAAGAAACTTAAGTATGAAAAGATCTAAGTAAACTTTAAGAGTAGAACAATTTGGAACTAGAATAAGCGTGCTTAAAAGTATTTGGAAATTAAATTATTTAATCGATTGTATTAAGATTATAAATACTTAAGCGTTCCGCTCTTTGCCTAGTTGGTGATAATTCTTATGTTTGACCCTCGTCTTCTTCGTGCATTCGTGACTATTTTCGAAAGTGGCAGTTTTACCGCCGCTGCTGATAAGTTGCACCTGACACAATCAACGATTAGTCAGCAGTTAGCACGTCTTGAAGAATCTGTTGGTCATTCTCTTATTGATCGCACATCACGACCTTTACAATTGACTGCCTCAGGTGAATATTTAATTGGTTATGCTCAAAGGATTTTGACACTTCAACAAGAAGCAGAAGCCGTTCTAAAAGATCCAGCAGGTAGTGTTCCTATTCGGATTGGCTTACCAGAAGATATGATGAGTACCGCTATGGCAGAAATTTTCGGCATGTTCGCACAAGCCCATCGGTCTATTCGTTTAGATGTTACTTCTGGCCTAAGCCGTAACCTAACAGAGCGTTATCGAAATGGTGAGCTGGATATTATTATTGTAAAAGAACCAGCCGCTAGTGCTGATTGTTATGCATCTTTTCCAGAAGAAATGGCGTGGTTTGAAAGTGAAAATACCACCACACCGATATCCGATCCAATTCGTTTAGTGACTTTCCCCCAAGGAGGACTTTATCGAGACGAAATGTTTGAAACCTTAGAGCGTGAACGAAGACGTTGGTATATTGCTTTTACAGGCAGTAGTTTAGAAAGTGTTTTGGTCAGTGTCGAAACAGGTTTGGGAATATCTTTACTCCCTGTAAGTACCACTATAGGTCGTCGTGTACGTAAATATAGGTCATTAGGCGATGCTTCACCTATGGTAGTTTCAATTTACACATGGGAAAAAGCTGGGTTGATTTCCCAGCTTGCTGATAAGATGACTACTTTATTGCACGATCGTTTCAAATCGCTCTCTTAAGCTTTTAACTTATTTCATTTAAGCTTTCAGCAATTAATTTTTCCGCCATTTCCTGAGTTTTCCTCAAACCAGGCATTCTATATTCTGTGTGACCATAGTCTTGTATAGATTTCCAGCGACCACCCCATGTCAGTCCAACTGACTCTGCAACTTGTCCATACAATCGATACCCCTGCATAGCCCATGGATCACGTTCAGAAATAACAACTTTACCATTTCGTTTAAATGCTACATCTGCTGCTAAACCAAACTGATGATAACTCTGATACCCTTTTGCCTTGGTTGTATTCGGGTTGCCTGCCAACATATTTTGACGCCCTGGACTGCGATAACCTTCAAGCAAAACAAGTTCATAACCATATTGCTCTTTCATAATTTTAAAGACCATGAGTAAACGCTGCTTATAGCGTGGGTTCATTTTGTCCCACTTACGATTGACCATGTTGGTATCTAAAATTGCACGACCATCAAAACTTGCTTTATCAATAGGTGAAGAATTAATTGCACCACTGTCTTGAGAAGCATACTGCTGTTCTAATTGCGTCGCTTCAACAATTGCCGCTTCAATCAGACCTTCATCGACTTCAGGCGGTGGTGATAAGATTTCTCCATTTAATAACGCATAAATTTGCGGATCAGTTTTTTTCAAATATTCGGCTTCAATCCGAGTTGAGCTAATTGGGCGAGTAAAAGCGAAAACTAAAATACTGGCAAATAAGAAAAATCCTGCAATTACAATCCACCATTGCTGCAAATGCCAATGAGATTGTAATTTTTCAGGTGCAGCTGCCTGATTCATGGTTTGGGCAAATTGCCGTACTTGATTCAGTTGTCGGCGCCCTTGAGGTAATAAAGATAGAACAAATGTTCTACCCTTACTTCTGAGTTCGTAAGACATTAAAAATGCCAGCCCTATAGCAAGGCAGGCAAAACAAAAGAAAATTAGAAAAATCATCATGAATTTACTAATTCACTGCAAACGGACTGCGAGTCACTTTGATATCAACCGATGCTTTTGGTGTTTCCGCCTCAGCTTCTGGCTCAGCTGGAGCTTGCTTAGCTTCAGCAGGTTTAGCTTGAACTACCTTAGGTTGAGCGATAGATTTTTGCTGAGCTGGCTGTATGGGTTGAGTTGGTTTAGCCACAACTTGTTGCTTAGGTGCTACCCGTTCACCTGTTAACTGTGCATCAAAAGGTGAAACACGTTGCTGAGTTGTTGGAGCCACATTTTTATGAGGAGCTGGTTTAAAAATACCACTCAGTTCATTTTCTTTGGGTTGTTCAAAACCATCATGGCTCATTGGATCAGTTTGTTCTTGCTGACCATTTGTAGCTTGCTCATGTGTAGAGGAGCTCGTCATTAATACTGGATCACGTTCTTGATCTTGAGTTGATTTATTCTCAACAATTGTAGGTTCTGACGAATACGGTTGAGACAAGAACAGGAACAGTGAGATGCTTACAAACACCCCTGCAATAATACCAATGATGATATAGATTACTGGTGATCTCGACTTTTTTTTATTCGATTGCAAAACTCGAATAGAAGTTGGTTTTTCCTGAGCCATTTCGTTCCATCATCAAGGTAAATAAATTGTAATATGTGCCTGCTCTTGTGGGGCAGAAATCACATTTTGATAGCTAGATAATGCTTTATCATTTTGATTATTCAACATAAATCTTAGACCCGCGAAAGTAAGTAATGCAAAAATCAACAAGAAAATCAAAATCCAGAAAAAAGGTAATTCGCGATGAATAATATTTCGTATCTGATCGGGAATTGCCGAGAACGGCGAAAAAGCAACTTTTTTACCTTTTAAATAATCAATTTCGTCGCCTACTCGTGCAACCAAATGATTTAAGCTTTCGATAGACTCAATTCGATATTTACCCTGAAAACCTAATAATAGGCAGTAATGGAATACTTCAAGAGCAGCTAAACGGTCTTTTCCACGGCTTCGCAATTGTTCTAATATTTCGAAGAACTGATAACCCGCCAATTGAGAACCAAATAAGCTCAATTGCAACGGACTAATCAACCAAGCATTTTGCAAATTAAAGTAGCTTGGGTCTTGTTGTGTCACGATTGTTTCATCAATCAATGCACAAAATGCATATTTAGCATCATGAATATCATCTGCTGAAAACTGCAACTTTTTAGCTTGTTGTTCAAAACGATTAAGCAAATCTAAAATTTTTTCACGAAACCGTTGTGGGTCGGCTGGCACATACTGATTTCGAATCAAGAAGATTAAATAAAAACCATCATGCAATAAATCAATCAGATTAATTGCCTGCAGTTTTGCTTGGGACTGACTATTGTTGTTTCCTCCAGTCCCGATTTGCCCGTCATCAAATAAAGAAGGAGCACCTGTAGATTGTGACATTTTTCTCTCCTTTATCTTTAAGCGTTCATGACCGCAATCAGCTCAATACTGATATCTTCGAAGCCCGCAGGAACGTAAATACAAATCGTCTCTGAATCTAACATACGCTGATAGAGTTCATGATGCGGTTCGATTTCGAAATAACTCACGCCAGAACGTACCGGAATAGCCGTTGGAACTTGAATTAAGTGGTGTAATGGAATGGCCGGCAATGCTGCAACAACACGCTGCTCAACATCCAACGTACTACCGATTTTAAATCGTAGAGGTACAATCTGAATCAATTCATGAGTCTGCATTGCACTACTTGATACGGCTATATAAAGTCTAGTGTCACGAGTAATCTTATCTGTTTCAAGACTTCCCACCCAATATGAAGGTCGAATTTCTTTAAGTGCAATACTGATATAACGACTAGAAATAATAGTGTCTAATAAATCACGCAAAATGGTGTCGAGCTGAGTAAAGCTTTCTTGCAAATTGTGATGTTTATATGCAGGTAACTGATCAACTTCATAAGCTGTCGAAAATGTTAATAATGAACCTGCTAAACGCAATAATTCAAAAAACAATCGTTCTGGATGAATTTGCGGATATTGTAAGAAATGGTTCAGACCAGCATGGGCAGTATTTAAAGCATTAACCAACCAAAACGAAACGATATCACCTGAACGGAATTCAATTAATTTCTGTTCATTTTCACGATTGTTGGTTTGAATGGTTTTAATTTTCGCCTTAATAACATTCAATGTTCTTTTTAAATTCGAAACCAATGTCTCAGATGCATCGACATGCAAAATAGGTGGAATAAATTTGCGATCAATTTCAAAAGCACCTGAACTCTGACGTTTGATTTTACCTATTGGCAAATAGAGGAAACCATCCAGATTATGATCAGGATTGCTGTTTGCATCTAATAATTTAAACACAGCTCGACGGCGTAACAAGCTGATATCTGCTTCTGTCGCATTTGTGAAAAGATCATGAGTCTCCACAAGATGCGATTGGTAACGTCCCTTCTGTGACTGGTTTTGATCAATTAAATTCTGTTTATTGGCTTGGAGTAGTGGTAATGCCAAATAAATGACCATCTCACCACGCAAATTAAGCTCATCAAGCAAAATTGGTTCAGGTAATAAGTCATAAGCCGGTGCTTGGTATATTTCACCGTCTTGCCAAATCATTTCTACCGACTCAAGCGCAAGAATATGTGTACTAAGCTGTGCTTCATCAAAACTAAGTTTTTGAACACCATATGAAAATGGCACAACAGCACGAACGGTGTGATTTAAGCGTTGTTCATGATAAGTATCTTGAATTTGGAAATGTTGAGGTCTTAAAAATAAACCTTCGCCCCACAGGACTTTTTCAGCTTTAAACATATGTCTTTACCAATCTTTATTCGTATTCATTTTTAGGCTGTACACCTAACATTTCCTGAACCATTTGTAATGGATTTTCATCTTTAATGACTTGTGCCAACCATTCATGTAATGGCATTTGACTCCATTTAATGGTCTTTTGAAGCATATAACTCACAGGACTATGTGGCTCATTGGCCTGAAAATAATCGGCTATTTCTTGTAGCACTTTCATTGCTTGCTCACGGTTAGCCAAGTGAGTTTGTGCTTGGGGCTGAAACATAGGCTGCTCCGATACGATTTGTACAGGCACTTGATTTTCTATAGATGGAGTTATGATCACAGCGGCCTGTTCTTGGGTTTGGGTAAGCCCAGCACCAAAAGCCTCTGCTTTATAAATCTTGCGTAAAGTGCTATGAATTGTTTCAAATGCAGAATCAATTGAAGCAAAACTTGGTGCATCCAATCCCATTAAATGATCAAGCGTCTGCTTTAAGACATTCCATTCAGTTAAAACTGAAGTAAATTCTTGATAATTTGAATATTGAAAGGTTTTAGATGTATTAAAGATCGCTTGATCAAATTGTTCCAATTCAGAAGGGCCTGATTGGCTGTCGTAATCTTCAGTTTGCTTACGGCGAATGTTCTCGTGATATAGAAAATTATCGTAATCAAGCAAATTGTAATAAGGCACTGTGTTAGTTAAAGAGACTTTCTTCAACAAACCAGGCAACTGATTAATTAAACCTTGTAATAAACCAATGCGTTGGTCCAAATCATCATCTTCAATAATCGGATGAATATCCTGCCAGTACTGGTTCAGCATGGTATGGGTTAACGTTAAACCCTTTACCATACCTTCAAAGCCGTGTAGATGAGTCCAGGCTTCTATTAACCATGTTAATAGACGGATATCTTTGGTTTTTTCTGTGAGCAAAGTGCTTACGCTCTTTGCAACAAAATCCCAGTCTGCCTGTTTCCGCTCAGCAACCCAATCCCCCTGATCTAATAGTAGATCGTCCTCTGTTCTTGCTTTCTTTATTTCGTGAAATTCATTAGAAAATGAATAATCCTCTCCACAAAGTAAGCTGTCATTAATGGGTTTAAGCAGTTCAGAAATATCAATACTCATCTAATTTTGGCTCTATTAATTTTAAACTTCTGATTTCAACTTTTTACTAGTCCGTTTTTTAGCAGGCTTCGCCACTGGATCTAATAAATATTGGATTTCATCATCTTTCGCATCAATCATGATCACTTTCGGCAATTTTTGATCTGCTAGCGCTACCAAAATTTCAGTTGCCAAAGCAGGTAAAACTGTCGAATTTAAGATGTTATCTACATTACGGGCGCCACTATCCACTTCAGTACAACGGCTGAGTAGCAACTCGACCAAGTCATCTGAATATTGAACTTCTGTTCCATATTGTTTTTGAATTCGAGCTGTAATTTTGCCCAATTTATGTTTAATAATTCGAACCAATAAATCGTCATGCAACGGGAAATATGGCACAACTCTCATACGCCCTAAAAAGGCTGGTTTAAATTGTTTATATAAACTTGGTTTTAAATGTTCGATTAATTCTTCTGCTGTAGGCCATTCTTCAACAGGCTGATTTAAACAAGCCTGCATAATTGCACTTGAACCGGCATTTGAAGTTAATAAAATGGTCGTGTTTTTAAAATCAATAACGCGACCTTCACCATCTTCTAAAGTACCTTTATCAAATACTTGATAAAACAGTTCTTGTACATCACTATGTGCTTTTTCAATTTCGTCGAGTAGTACAACACTATAAGGATTACGGCGTACTGCTTCGGTTAACACACCGCCTTGACCATAGCCCACATATCCTGGAGGTGCACCTTTAAGTGAAGATACCGTATGTGCTTCTTGATATTCAGACATATTGATCGTGATTAAATGCTGCTCACCACCATACAGCTCATTTGCTAAGGTAATTGCTGTTTCAGTCTTACCCACCCCGCTAGGGCCAACTAAAAGGAATACACCTTGAGGTTTATTCGGATCTTCTAGTTTAGCTTTTGATGTTTTAATACCTTGAACCAATTGTGTAAGTGCATAATCTTGGCCCATTACACGCTCGCCTAATTTATCTTCAAGCGTTAAGATTTGCTTAATTTCATCATTTACCATTTTCCCAACAGGAATACCGGTCCAATCAGAAATAATTTCATTAATAATTTGAGAATTTACACGCTCAAAAACCAATGGCTGTTGACCTTGAAGATCAGCAAGATCTTTGCGCATTAAATTAATCTGATCGTAGGCTTCAGACTCATTAGAATGGCTCTGCGCTTCTAATTCCTGAATTTTACGAACTAGCTCTAATTCTTTTTGCCATTGTTCTTGAGTCTCTTGAATCTCATTTTGTAAAGACTCTAAGTGATTTTTCAGGTTCTCTAATCGTTCATGATGTATTGGAATCTGACGATGTTCATTTTCCAAAATTTGCTGTTCAAGCTTTAAGTTATGTTCTTGTGCCTTCAATTGATCAAGTTTGACTGGCTGTGCATTTTGGGTCAACGCTACACGTGCTGCCGCAGTATCAAGAACACTTACTGCTTTATCCGGGAGTTGACGACCACTGATATAGCGATGAGAAGCATGTACAGCTGTGATAATTGCTTCATCATCAATTTGTAAATTAAAGTGCTTCTGCATTACTGGAATCATTGCACGAAGCATATCAACAGCAACTTCTTCGGTCGGCTCTTCAACCTTTACGACCTGAAAACGACGGCTTAAGGCAGCATCTTTTTCAAAATACTGTTTATATTCAGCCCATGTTGTTGCAGCAATCGTTCGTAGCTCACCACGTGCAAGTGCAGGTTTTAAAAGGTTAGCAGCATCGTTTTGCCCTGCTTGGCCACCTGCACCAATAAGCGTATGAGCTTCATCAATAAATAAAATAATAGGATGAGCCGAAGCCTGAACTTCCTGAATCACTTGTTTTAAACGGTTTTCAAACTCGCCTTTAACACTTGCACCTGCTTGTAAAAGGCCCATATCTAAAACATGCAAATGTACATTTTTTAAAGCTTCAGGCACTAAACCTTGAGCAATTTTTAACGCTAGCCCTTCAACTACAGCTGTTTTACCTACACCAGGTTCGCCAGTTAAAATCGGGTTGTTTTGGCGTCTGCGCATTAAAATATCGAGCATTAAACGAATTTCAAATTCACGGCCAATAACAGGATCAATTCCACCATTCTTCGCTTTTTCAGTTAAATTAATCGTATATTGATCTAAAGCTGGTGTTTTTTGAATTTTTACAGTTGGAGTAGCAACTTGTTCTAGCTCATCTTCTTGTGAAGATGCTTCTGTTCCTTCTTGCTGCTCTACACTCTTTTCACAAATTTCAAGAAACTTATGCTTCATTGAATCTATAGGTAAAAGATCAAATAAACTCGAAGCTCTTGTTGCGATTTGATATAAATCTGGTGCAGTTAATAATGCAACCAATAAATGACCACTACGAATGACAGGATTTTGTTCTGCTGAAGCCAGCAACCAGGCTTGCTCAAATAAACGTACGATTGATTTGGCAAAAATTGGAGTACGGGTATTCCCTTTTGGTAATTGAGAGATTGTCTCTTTTAAATCATCTGCCAAAGCGTCAGCTGAGATTTTATATTTTTTTAATAAAATTTTTAAATCATTTTCTAAAGGCTGATTAAGTAGCTCTAAAAATAAATGTTCAATTTCAATTTCGTAGTTTTGCTGAAGAACACAAGCATTAGCTGATTTTTCTAAAGCAGTGCGCGCAACTGTAGAAAGTTTTGTAATTAAAATTTTTAAACTACTCATCATCACTCTCAATATTTTTAAATAATTTAATACTTAAAATCATAATGCCCGTATATTACCAAAATTTAGCTTTATCCGACAAATAACCTAGCATCATAATCATTAATATGATTTGTTCGATTTCTTATCTCTATATAAAAAATCTAATATCATTAAGAACATTTAATTAGTACATATATCTTTTCAATTTAACAGTTTAAGTGAAAAGATATATCCTCTGTTATCCTTGATTAACCAAACTTTGTTTCGGTAATAATTTACAACCACAAGATAATGAATCATTTACTCTTGCTGCTGATTTTCCCATAACCTGCATATTTGGATCTCCAGAAACAATCGTAGAAACCGTTTTATGCGCCGGACAAGTTGCTTTATCACCTACACACGCAATTGCAATTCCATCTATTAAAAATGCACTATTACCAGAAATGACTTGCCCTCCACCTGTCGTTGGGCAACCAATCGTAATATAAGGGCTAGCCATATTCTTCTCCTTATGTTTATAAAACGGTGAACTCAATTCGACGGTTTTTCTTTCTTCCTTCTGGAGAGGTATTATCCGCTACAGGTTTAGTCGAACCTAATCCTTCTGCAGATAAATGATCAGCAGGAATGTTTTTACTCACCAAATAATTTTTAACTGCTAATGCACGGTCTTGACTGAGTTTTAAGTTTTTAGTCGCATCACCAGAACTATCGGTATGTCCTACAATTTTGACTTTTTTACCGCCAACTTTATTTAAAGCAACCGCCATTTCATCAAGAATTTTTTGGCCAGCATCTGTGAGCACGGCACTACCAGATTCAAATTCAATAATTCGATTTTTTAAAGCATCATCAATGACTTTCTGCTCAGCCTGATTTACAGAAAGCTGTGAAAATAATTGATATGGTGGCTGTACTAAACCTTGAAATATCTGAATAGTTGGCTGTATTTCTGTAGGGTTTAGCATTTTGCCAGTCAGTTCAAATCGCGTGCCGTTAACACTTAACTTGCCCTGAGAAACTTTTTTAAGATCTGGTGTAATCACTCTTGTTACAGAATCACTCCAGCCATTTGGAGCTGCTACTGGTCGAACTTGTATTTTATCTACCACTTGGTCTGCACCATAAACAGACTGCATTTTCATTAAAATGGCCTGTTTACTCGCTTCATTTGGCACGACACCTTCAACAACAATTGGCTGTGCTAAAGCATAATTTGCAATCGCATAAATAAAACAGCCTTTTATTAATTGTGAAAGTTTAATTTGATATTTTTGATTCATTGTTATTCACCCAAAAAAGTCTGTCTAAATAGTTTTAAACCTTGATTTAAACTTAATTGGCGTTGGCATAAAGATTGTTCTAGCGTAGCTAAACCAGCATTTTGTTCCAAATAAGTATCAATCCATTGAGCTTCTATTAAAGAAACCCAATGTTTACTATCCATATTCTGAGTAAAAATATCGCTAAGAGCTAAAATATCCGCACCCTGAAAACCAAAGAATAATACTGGCTGCTCTCGATGTAACAATCCAATCAAGACTTCAGTATTATGTTGTTTTAAAAAACGACAAATGATACTGACCCAGAATGCTGCTATTTCATAACAGTAAGCAGGATTATTAATCGGCAAAATCAGCACTTTATTTAAGCGACTAGTTCCATTTTGTAAAATTGGCTGCAGTAATAATCCTAGCCCAATCATACTTTGAGCTAATTCATAAATACTCAGCTTCATTAATTGAGCAAATGAATGCATTGTATGGTTTTCATAAAAACCGATACATTCACGTTCAGATAAGACTTGAATTTGATTTGGTAAATGATTGAGCTTACCAAATAATAAGTCAGAATCTTTAATACCTCTTAAAGCACGATTATTTTGAAATAAATCGACTAAAACATGCTTATAACTATAAGGTGCATATAATAAATTTTCGTAAGGTAAATCAATCTCAAGTAAATGACTGAGTACCATTGGAAAAGCTCGACCTGAACTATCTTCACTCGCCAGTAAATTTGCAGCTAAAAACATATTCTCTTGTGGATTTGCAATAAAGAAGTCCAATGGAGGCAACGTACCATATGCCTCTTTGAACGTAGTGGATTGCATTGCATATTCCAGTGCTTCTGTAATCCACTGGTCAAGCACCTGTATTAAGGCATATTGACCCTTTGTTTTTAAGAAATCACCGCGTGCCGGACTTTTCCCGTAATACAGAGGAGTTGTTTTTAATGTATGCATTAGACCTCCTCCTTTAATATTGAGGTTATTTTCCCTGTCATGGCTTAACTCCCGCAGCTGGTTGAGTTGCAGCAGGTTGTGTTAATGCAGCAACGGGATTTGCTGGTTTCGTAGGAGCAGCAGCCTGAGCTGGTGCTTGCTGCGCCGATACAACACGGGCAGCTTTATCAGCAGTAACTTTGTCAACCAATTGCATACCAGAGTAACCGCGACTTGAACCAATACTGCCTGAGTTACTGCTAATAAGACGGAAATTCATTTTCACAAACAATGATGGATCCGTCTTACTGCGCCAAAGCATTTCGAACCCACCGTTCTGCTCTTTACGCTGTGCACTATCAATTAAGCGGTTAATACCATATTCACCTGGTTCATCAAAAATCGTATGCGTTTGACCTTGTAAATCTACAGCCGTAATACGCGCACCAGGAATACTGCCTTGATTTGGCCAAATAAAGTTAACCCATTGCTGTACACCATTTTCATAAGTCATACGCTGACCATCAATATCAACGGTATATGAAAGCAATTGCGGGTTTTGAATTGGGTAGAACTGGAAGTTAGACTGATTCGTTGCTGGAGCCGCTGGTGCTTGACTATTTAATTCCCCAGTTGCCATACCATTTGTAGGTGCAACATAGCGTTGGAAATTCATCACAAATTGCGGGTTTAGACTAATACCCAAATCTTTCCATGTTTTTGAAGTTAAGGTATAGCCACGACGAATAACAAATGGGTCTAAGCTCTCTTTAACAAAACGAGAAATGCTACCGTTCTCACCAAGAATTTGACCAATTTCACTACTTGTTGCTTGTAAAGAAGCGGATGAGTTAAATGGATATTTCTTAGCAAGATTTGTAGTAAATGGCTGATACGCTTGCATAACCCAAAGTTTATTAATTTCATCTTGAGTAGGCGTAATTAAACTTTCAAAGGCTTGTGTAAGAGGACTTACCACTAATTTTTGTAAAAGTTGTTGATCAATTTCACTGAAACCAACCGCCATTTTTTCATCTACAATTTTTTGAGTCTGATTAAATACCGATGTCTGCTCATTTAGGGTTTGCTTAACCAATGTCATTGCACTTGGTCCAACCTCACCCGCATTTTTAAGTTCATTAAACTTACTACGTACTAAAGCAAGATTCGTCATATATTCATCAAGTAAAGATTTACCTTGTTGATCATCACGCTTACGAACCAACTGATAGAACATTTGATATTCTTGAGAAATAGCACCTTGAGCATTTGCAACTGCTTGGTTAGCTAATTGTTTATCATCACGGTTTAAGACCTTACGTTTAAACCATGCAACAAATCCTTTTTGAGGTGCAGCTAACTCTGCCTGAACAACTGGATTATCCCAATTTGTTTCAATAGCTACACGTTCAATAAGCGTACGAATTGGCGAATTTTGTGGCTCACCTAATACATCAATGTTTTTGACTTGCTGAGCAAATTGATTTGCTTTTGCATAGTGAATACCACTTAAGAATTTTCTCCATTCCGCGATATATTCTTGCTTATAAAGTGCTGTGAGCTGCTTTCTAATTTGCTCTGGGCTACCCGAGAAAGTTAAGTCATCAGATTGACGGCTATTAAGCACCCAGTCCTTACTATCTGTAGGCTTATCTGCTGCCTCCTCGATAGCTTTTTCTACATAGTCATTCCAAGCTTTTTGAGTAAATACACCTGGTAAGGCATAGCTGCCCAATACAACATTTTTATTGGCCTCACCAACAATTTGACTTACTGTCAAAGCTGGGAAGCGAACAGCAGCACGCATTTTAATTTCGTTATAAACGCGATCACGTGCTGGCATACCTCTAATCACAGAGAGCAAGACTTGACGTGTCTGATCAACTAATTGAGAGTCAGCATCCAAAATCGGGAATTGCTTGTCATTTGCTAATGTCATTGCATACGATAAGATCTGTTCAGCTTCCTGAATCATATCTGCACGTGGCATTTGCCCTTTATTGGCATCCAGCCAAGAACGCCAGAAACGCGTTACCTGATCGCTTAAGTGACTTGCATCCATATATTGTGGATTACTCATCATCAAATATGCTTTCAATGCATTATAAGCATCTTGTGGATTGGTATCTGACGGCTCTAAATATTGCTGAGTTTGAGCAGTTTGCTTAATCTCAACATTAGTATGATTAGCTTTTAAAGTCGCTTCGTTATTTTTTACACGTTGCAAATACTGAGCAATATTTTGCTGAGTAGGTGTTAAAACAATTTGTTTAACGCCTTTTAAATATTCAGCTTTTAATTTTTCACGTAACTCATTGCCTTGATATAAACCAAAGCTAAATTTTAGAGGTCTATTTTCATCAAACTCATCTAATTGTTGTAGACGTCTTTGTAAAATAAGTAGCGCTTCCAATTGAGTTGATAATTGTTGGCTTGAACCCTTCTCTAACTGAACGACTTTATTTAAATCAGCTTGAACTTCAGAAATAAGCTGTTGGTTATTGCGATACGACCAAATCCATACACCCAGAATAATTGAAACACCCGCTAAAGCACCGATAAATGCAATGTAGCGTTGACGTTTTCTGCTTGTATTAACATGCTGTTTCACTAAATCTTTATCTTTTAAAATGACTTCTGAAAATAGGCCTTTTAAGAAATAACCATGGTTAGGCGTTGTTTTTAATTGATCTCTTACTTCATTTTGAGCAATTTGAGAAAGCTGAAATTCTTGTGCAATTTGCTCAGTCATTGGACTTTCTATTACACCTTCTTGCAAGGCACTTGTGAAATAGAAACCACGGAAAACTGGCTGGAACTGGTAAGGATTGTCTTCAAACAATGTAGCAATAAAACTTTTGAGTGCAGGTTTTAATGTTTTAAATTCTAATGGGAAAGTCATCACACTCGGTGAGATATTTTGAGAATGTCGACGACTAAGGTGAGTCGAACTTACCCCTTTTAAGCCGTCATAAAGAATAGTGTAATGTTTCTCAAAAAGATCTACCGCATTATGAGAAGAGTTTTGCTCATATGGTAATGTTGCACCCCATGCCTGATTATATTCTTGTACTTCATAGAATTCGAAAAACTCGGTAAAACCTGCAATCAAATCCATTTTTGAAAAGACTAAATAAACAGGCACTACAACTTCTAAACGTTCAGTTAAATCTTGAATACGAGCACGTAAATTTTTAGCAAGTTTCAATGAGTGTTCAGGGCTTTGGCTCACCAGCTCAGCAATACTTACAATAAGAATTAAGCCATTTACCGGAGCTTTAGAACGGTTCTTCTTTAATATATTTAAAAAACCTAACCACTCTGAATGATCTTCACTATATACCGAATAACGACCAGCCGTATCTAATAAAATACCCTCTGTAGAAAAGAACCAGTCACAATTACGGGTACCGCTTAAACCAGCCGAAACCATTTTTTGATGGGTTTCTTCAAAAGGGAACTTTAAACCAGAATTATAGATCGCAGAACTTTTACCAGCAGCTGGGTTACCAATAACCATATACCACGGCAATTCATATAGTGCTGCATTACCCTTCTTATCGCCTAACTTTGACTTACGAATCAATTGAATAGATTCTTTCATTTGTTGGCTGATAAGTTGCAGTTCTTCTTTATCTTTATTTTTACCGTACTCTGCTTGAGTATCTTTTTCAATCGCTTCAGCAAGCTCTTCACCTTGAACCGCATGCTTCTTGCGCTGAATTAGCCAATAAATTCCATAAACAATGAGCCCTAAAGCATATGCAGATGCTAAAGCCCAAAATATATGGCGAGGAATTGAAGTATAGGAAGACATCAATGCCACGAACAATGACAAGGCGATAATTGCTTTAGGATTCGTGATGTACTGCCACAAGTAGCCTAAAATTGTATGCATTCTATTCTCGTTCTAAGTTCAAAGTTTAAATTAGCTATTCAACACCATCGCATCATCTTCTGAATTTTCAGTGACACTCTGCACAAAGGTATGTGCTGACACCGTATTTTCTCCAAAGACAAAAGGAACGATATGTTCAGGAAAATGCATACTGAGCATAAAGCCATAAATATCAACTAAATGCTGGGTATGCCCCAATGAAGATTTCACATAAATAAAGTGATGTGGTTCAACAGAAGTTTGTGTAAATTGCTGCTGCAAATGCTTCGCTGCTTTTATATCTGTCTGGTCTGAAAGAATAAGTACATATGGCTCTTCCCCAGCGTACTGCGGCAATTCATTTAAGTTCAGAGTATTAAGAACTTTTGCTGTTTTTTCTTGACCCATCACAATTTTTAAATTTTTAGCGGGTTCAAGTTCTTCAATTTTTAAAGAGGGATCTGCAATAAGGCAGCTTGCCGCGAACTCCGCCGGAATATAGTCCTTAACCATCCAAGACTTTTCATCAATCAGGTCTTGATCTATTTCTGAATCAACAGCAAGCACGAGAAATACTTCATGCTCTTTCTTTTGAATACGTTTTAATAAATGAATAAATTCTTGATAAGCCACACGCTCTCCCAAAAAGTGATATTCGATATGAACTTTTTGGGAAATAATGCCAATTTCAGTAAAGAATTCTAAAATCAAATCATTACTTTGCTCATCATTCCATATATGCAATAAATCCTCTGGAAGAAGAATATGTAAATTCAGACGATTTAAACGATGTACTTCAACTACAGGTGTTTCTGTATCTTCATATTCAGAATTTGGATCAACCCATGCAGGATGCATGTGATATTCACGGATCTGATGAGATTCATAAAATAAAATTGAACGCTTTAAATGTTCAGCCAAGTGGTACAAATTCTCTATGTTTTGTTCTAATTGCTGTCTTATTAAAGACATGATACGAACTTGTCTCGGTGAAGCGGTGTATTGAAAATCCTCTTCACTCGACTCAGCTAAATCTTTAATTCGATAAGATAGAAGAGGCAATCCATAAGAATTTAACAACTGATCATCAAGTTCTGGGCTTTTGAAATCTTGTATTTCATCAATAATCGTTTCATTCTCACCTAACGCATGTATAGCGAAAGCAGAGTAAATATGAAAATCTAACTGTTCTAAAGGCTGATCAGGTGTAGTCTGTTGTTTTTGACTATCATCATCTTGACGTTGATTTGCATCTTTCTCTTTCTTTTCTTTATAGCTTTTATAAGCACTATAAATCAGCCAAGGCGATAAAATCGCCAGTGTAATGATTGCCGGTAACAAAAGAAAATAAAGGAAAAAATCTCCTTTATCAGGGTTATATTGAACATCACGCCAGTAGAAAATAATCAATCCACTAACAATTGTAAAAATAGCGATGAATGAGAGTAATATTTTTTTAATCATATTTGCTCTCCAATAAGGCTATAACATGTTTCATGGCTATGTGTACTAGGCTTACGAGACATTAAAAAAGCACCTTGCCCTAAGCCACTTTCTTGGCTTTGAGTTAGGCGAATGGGTTGTATTTCCGACTCATCCAATATCAATCTTAAATCGATTGATAGAGTTGGACTGCACCATGTTTCTACAATTTTTTTGAGCTTTAAACTAAGCTCTTGATGAGGTAAAAACTTTAAATATTGCTGACGCTTAAGCGGACCAATCTGAATCTCAATTTTTCCATCAATTTGTTGAATCGTTTCTCCACAAAACGTATTTATACCAAGTAAGCTAGGCTGGCTTCCGCCCAAAGTTGTTAACTGATCACTTGCCAACTTAAATGATTCTTGTATGAATTCTTTAATTGTAATGTCATGCTTAAATATACAACTCAACATTGTTTTCAAAGCATGAACGGTATTATTTTGCCCCTGCATTAAGCCTGAAAATTCGGCAAAATATTCATCTAAATCTTGTTGTTGATGTTGTGATCTAACATAACCATTTAAAGCATGCAGAATATCTAAATAATCATTTTTATTTTCTATTTCATATCGCACAGGCAAGTGATAAGTAATACTTGACTCGACATACTGACTCGTCAGCTTATGATTAAATAAACTCAAAAACTCTTTAGTTTCAGCGCGTTGCTGCCGTGGAGCCTGCTTAATTTTATTTGTATAGGTATAAGGTAATGCACCTTGTATACCAGTAAGACCAACGATCAAGTTTGTTAAATGAACACGCTCTTCTACTAATTCTAAACTTTCAATCTCAGTGGCCGGAAAGTTTAAGTTAAATGAGGTCTCAAACTTAAAATGATCAGTCCACGACGAAGAAGCATCATTAGCTGGGCTATGACGCAATAACCTTGTTGCTTGAATAAATTCAAAAGATTTAGGGCATTGAAATAACTCAGCCGTTATAGAAGAGTCTTGCCACCAACGTTCTGACTGCATTGGTATAACTCCTGCTGAGATGAATAATCCTTAACCACCAAATCAACAAAACTATTAATTTGAACCTTTAAATTAAAAACACGACTTAATAGTTGACTAAAAATATATAAGCTATGCCCTCTAAACACTGATGAATCAATTTGTAATTCAGCTTTTACCCCTCTCACAAACATTGGAAATGGTTTGCCATCTACAAGTTTATGGGTAAGTGAAAATTCTAATTTTTTAATTGATTCAATAATTAAATAATTTTCTTTTGACTGAGGTAAGTTATATAAAGCCAACAGCTCTTTAACATGAGAAACAGCATCCCCTTTCATAAGCGCTAAGCTATTTAATGAAAGATGCGAAATCACACGCCATTGCTCACTTTGGCCTTGTTCAAACTTATAAGGCTTTGTTGGCCGCTTTAAGACAATGGCACGTCTCGCCAAGCTACTATCGTTTAAATTTAATACGTTATTAGACTGACCCAGCGCTTCATGAGGCAAGTCACGGTTTGAACATAATAATTTGGTGCTAATAAAATCTGAACGTGTTGAAAATGGATTTAGATTTTTAGAAATAATCGAATAGCCCATTTCAACAAAATTAGACTGTAACTTTTGATAATTCACTGAGTAAAAAAAGCGAGCTGTATCATTGTGATAATGGCTCATCGCAAAAAATGGTAAAACAGGAACATAGCTTTCTTCCTGATTTGTTTTTTCACGCACCATATTCATCTCAAGTATTGAATATACTTGATAAAATTCAGGATGGTGAGCGTCTGTAACGAGTGGATATTCGAGTTGCTTATGAACTATTTTTTGAGGTTCCGCATATTTTTCAAATAGGTTGATTACTGGGGTAGTAAACAATTTAAAGTTTGCAATATTTAATTCAGAATAGTTTCTAACAACGGCTTGATCATTTAAATTTAATTTAAAATGAATTAAAAGCTCAAATTCTGACACTTGCTGAGGTACAGCCTTTAAGAAATCTAAATCGAGTTTAAGATAGCTAAACTTTTCTGGGAAACAAAAATACTCCATCAACAAACGATAAGCATGATGCGTATGTTGATCGAGAGGTAATAAACTTTCTTGTTCAGAAAAACCTATTAACTCGAATGGATTCTTATCCAACTCTACAATCGTTTGACCATGTTTAACCGCAAAACTGGTCCCTTTTTTGAAAATACTATCAAGTACTTGTAAAGGAAAATTAGAGATAGCATCTAAATAAATAGGAAGCTTCTCATGAATTAAGCATGCATGAGCACTATTAAAAATTTCAAATTTAAGGCTCAACGTCGCATTTTGGTTTAAGTGCATATGTGCACTAGGTGTAGTTTTAAAATCTAAACCACTTAAATGAATAGGTAGTAATTTAACATCTTGAGTTGTATTAAACTCACACTGTACCCCTTTGAAACTACAAGATTTTAAAACCGTATGATCAGGTACAAGATGAGGTTCTGTAAGCTGTTTAATTTTATTAATATCTTCAAAGCTAACAACTGAACAAGCAGGAAAATGACGCAAGTATTGAGGAAACATCACCTCAAATAAAGAACGAGTAAAAACATCATAACTGTCTGTAAGCTTTTTATCGATTCGAGCGGCAATCAGTGAAAAAGCCTGTATCAGACGTTCAATATGCGGGTCATCAATTTGCTCTTGATTTAAAGATAAGCGCTGAGCAATTTTTGGATATTTTTGGGCAAATTCTCGAGATTGCTGACCAAATTCTTGTAATTGTTTTTCATAAAACGGTAAAAGCTCTTCTATCACAACACACCCACTACGCTTAAGTTCTCGCTGAAATTACATACTGCTGCGTTGTTGGTTTTAACAATGCATCAAATACAACAGGTTCATATAGAGGATGAATATTTAGATAAGCCTGAATACTTAAACATAATGCGCCCATATTATGTCCATCTAACAACATCTCTACCCGTATTTGTCTTAGCCGAGGTTCATGAGCTGCTATTGATTGCTCAATTGATTGACAGATTTTATCCCGATCCAGAGGATTGGCTGTAGAAAGCCCAACAAAATCAATAATCCCGAACTGAAGTATCGATTTTCTTACAAGCGGATAGTCATCAACCACATGATCTAACTTTGCTACCCGACTATTGAGCAAGTCTTCTAAATCGTTTGCGACTGATTCTCTTAATTGCTGAATAGAAAGACCTTTTGCATAATCTTCACTTTCTGGAATTAAGCGATCAAATAAAGTTGAACGAAATCCGTATGGATAAAGCCGATCTAAGTTCATTCGAGTTCACAACAAAGCATATTTAGAGACAGCAGAGGCTAACTTTGTGTCAGCCTCCACCAAATATTCACTTAAATAATTAAGCTGCGTAAGAAGCTGTATTATTAGAAAGTGACCATTTCTTAGTAACAGCACCTTTAGCAGTACCGTTAATATCTTGTTGGTTATAAGTCCACTCAACAGCAGCATATTTCAAGCCAAATGCTTCTGTAGGAACGCCTTCTTCGTTAACAGTTGGAGTCACACTAGAAACTAGAACGTGCTTCAATTTGATTTGTAAGTACTTGATACGTTTATCGCCATTTGCACGATAAAAGTCGATTTGTACTTCATCAAATGTATAACCAGCTGAACATGCTTCCCATAATTTCGGGCTAGTAGCATCTAAGTCTTTCACGAAAACCATGTCAGAATGTTCAACACGTTCAGCAGTGTGGCCACCTACGCTACTTGAAGTAGCAGATTTAGGTTGACGAATGTTATGAGACCAAGAGTTAACTTCTAACCAACCTTTGTGCTCAGAATCACGAGATTCTCCATCAACTTTGTATTTACCGCGAAACTCAACGTATATATCTTTCATTTAGAACTTTCCTATTTTTAATTTAAAGTTATTCTTTAGCTGACCTTGATTAATTTGAGGACTGAGGTAACTCAGTGACAAGTCGTAAAGAAACCGACAACTCATCCAGCTGGAAATGTGGTCGCAAGAAAACCACAGATTTGTAGTGACCTGGTTGAGCAGGATCTTCTACAACTTTTACAGACGCTTCACGTAATGGGTATTGAGCTTTTGCTTCTTGAGAAGCACCGTCATCAAGTAATACATACTGTGACAACCACTCATTTAAAAATGCTTCAACATTGCCAGCAGAAGCAAAACTACCCACTTTATCTCGCATCATTGCTTTTAAGTAATGTGCAATACGTGAAACAGCCATGATGTACTGAATTTGACTTGATAAAGCCGAGTTTGCATTGGCAGTATCATTGTCATATTTTTTAGGTTTTTGAGTTGATTGCGCACCAAAGAAAGCTGCGTAATCTGTATTTTTACAATGTACTAACGGAATAAAGCCTAGATCACTTAGCTCTTTCTCACGGCGATCTGTAATTGCGATTTCAGTTGGACATTTAAATACGACTTCACCATCTTGTGTTTTAAATGTATGGACTGGTAAACCTTCGACCAAACCACCACCTTCAACACCACGAATAGCAGCACACCAACCATGCATATCAAATGCATTTGTTAAACGAGTACCAAAAGCATAAGCTGCGTTCATCCACAAATATTCATTGTGGTTTTCACCAGAAACATCCTCAATAAAGTTAAAGCCTTCTGTCGCAGTACCTTCTTTTGGATGATATGGGAGACGACCTAGAACATGCGGCAACGTCAATGCAACATAACGTGAATCTTCACTGTCACGGAATGAACGCCATTGAACATATTCAGCCGTTTCAAAGATTTTTGAAACATCTCTAGGACGATCAATATCTGTAAATGACTCTAGACCTAAAATACTTGGGCTAGCAGCCGAAACAAATGGTGCATGCGCTGCTGCAGCAACATGAGAAATTTGTTCAAGCAAATACATGTCAGATGGTGTGCGATCAAACTCAAAATCACCAATTAATGCTGAATATGGTGCGCCACCAAAAGAGCCGTACTCTTCTTCATAAATTTTCTTAAATAAAGTGCTTTGATCAAAGTCTGTAGCGCCCTGAAAATCTTTTACCAACTCTTTCTTTGTCGTATTTAACATACGAATTTTAATGAGCGGATTTGAAGGAGTTTCTTGGCAAAAGTAATAAAGACCACGCCACGTTGACTCAATTTTTTGAAATTGTTCATTGTGCATAATCTGACTTAACTGACTTGAAATCAGTGCATCAATTTCTGCAATACGCTTATCAATTGATAAAGTCATATTTTCAGAAACAGTAATGGTTCCAGCCATTACTTCTTTAGCAAGTTCACCAATTAGACTTTTAGCACGCGTATGCTCTTCGTCATTTCGTGCAATACGACTTTGCTCAACAATCGAATCTAAAAGATTAACTTCTTCATTTTCAACAAGTGGCATCGCTGCTGATTGAGTATTATTCATGATCAGCCTCCGCACTTAATTTACGAATTTGATCAGTATTTTTAAGAACTTCATCAAGCAAATCTTCTAAACGTTCACTGTTAGAAATTTTGTTTCTTAAATCAGTTAAACGTTCACGCGCTTCAACGAGTTTCTTTAATGGATCAACTTGTTGAACAACGTTTTCTGGACGAAAATCTTCCATTGACTTAAATGTTAAATCAACAGCCATTCGCCCACCCTCTTCAGTTAGCGTATTATCTACCTGAAAAGCAGCTCTTGGAGACAACGACTCCATTACTTCATCGATATTGTCTAAATCTACATTAATAAATTTTTTATCTTTTAACTTTGTACGTTCAAGCTCAGATGCTGCGGAAAAGTCACCCATCACACCAACAACAAACGGGAGTTCTTTTGCTTCTTTTGCATCACCGATTTCAACATCGTAAGTAAGCTGAACACGAGGAGGTCGAATTCGTTGAAGCTTCTTTTGTACGCTTTCTCTTTTAGCCATAAGGTTCTATCCCAGATTATTTAGTTAAAGGGTCAAAAGGCGAACTTTTTGATTTACTAACACTCGCAACAGGCGCAGTTTTTGGTTTAACCACAGGTGTTTTTACTGGCGTTACTGTATGTTTAGTTGTTGATCGAGAACTAGAAACTCGATTACGCACTACATTTTGTTTTCTATAACTTCTTTTTTCATTATCAGCCGAACTACCTTCCGAACTACTTTTAAAACTTGACGGATCAGGTGCTGGCATTGCCGTATGAAT
This sequence comes from Acinetobacter genomosp. 33YU, assembly GCF_001990725.1. Lineage (NCBI taxonomy): Bacteria > Pseudomonadati > Pseudomonadota > Gammaproteobacteria > Moraxellales > Moraxellaceae > Acinetobacter > Acinetobacter genomosp. 33YU. The sequence continues at coordinate 503,596 of NZ_LFZQ01000011.1, forward strand.
ATTTTCAATTAACTGCTTTGCTGGAGGATATGTCACGTCATTTGTTAAATAACGCATTTCCTGTCCGCGCATTTGTTGCAAAGAGTTATTTGCAACACTTACACCAGATAAAAACATTACATCTGTTAATAATGAACCACGAACGTTTTGGCTCTGCAATTGATTAGCTAAATTTAATGCTTTAACTGGTTGGTTGGTCTGATAAAACCGCATAGCTGCTTTAGCTAATAAATCATTCTTTTGAGTAGAATTATCTGTATCACATACTTGTTTAAAAAGACTTAACAACTCTGGATCAGTTTGACCCTCGATTATAGGATTTTTCTTAATACAACTTTTCTTTAGTTTTATAGGCTCTAATTCTGCAGCTTGTGCACAAGATAAACCAACATAGTTACCAATTAAAAAAAGTATCAAAACACTTTGCTTTAACACAACTTTCATTCCTCTATCTTCTTATTTAATCAAGGTTTTATTGAAAAATTAACATTTTATAAATATTAAAAAATCAAGTTTAAACCTTATATTCAAAAAATTTGATCGCAGTTTATCATATAAACAAACATATTTTATATAAAAATCATATCGACTTAAACTAAAAGCAAATAGTTAAGATGCTTATAAAATATAGCTTAATAAAGTTTTTCTAACAAAAAAATAATATTGTTTATTTTTGTAAATAAAAATAAACAATTGATATTTATTATTTTTTTACAATATAAAAATTATTTGAAATTTATTAAATTATTGGCTTCATATTGTATATGAAACATTTTCTTAAAAATATTTAATCTTAAATGACATTAAAGTTAATTCTGTTTGGTTAGTAACAAATCAGATCGAGTCACAAAGCACCGCTTATTACATAAAATAATTGAAGTTGTCAAGACTAATCTGTCTACTTATTTTATAAAATATAAAAAACCATAACCCACTATCACATAAAAGAATTTTCTGATGCATTTTTTATTATTGATATCAAAATTGAGATAGAAAAATTTATTCTAACTAAAGATAAATTTTGCACTTTACATAGTCTAAAATTTTAATTTATAAAGTTAATCTATATTTGTAAAAACTTAATTTACTCTGGATTTTCCAATCCTAATCAACTTATTTTTAGTCAAAATATGCTTGGTAAATGATACTGAATCTTAAGCATAGTCGCATTATGAGATTTATTTTTAAATAAGCATTAATATATTTTAAAAATCTCAAAATAAACTCTTGAATGCTTCTCACACTTTTAAGTCTATTCAACCTTCATTTCATTCAGACTCTTTTACTGATTATTAAGTCAGCGTTGCGCTGCTTTATTTAAAGCATCTTTTTAGTCGAATGCCTCACAACTTTTGGATACCACGTCAGTACAAGCACAACCTAGTGGTACACGAAATAGCTTTTAAGTATTGCTCCATTTCGATGGAAAACATTTTATAAAAAAAAGACAGAATTGTCTATTTATTTAAAATAACTTATCTTCAGCAACTTACATATTTTAGTTTACTTAAACGAAAGATGAGCCACCAAAAAGTCTATCAAGGCACGTGTTTTGGCAGGCAAACTAGAGGTGTGAGGATAAAGTAATTGAATATTTTGTAGTGGTAATGAGAACTCGGGCAATAACCGAATTAAGCGATTTTGTTGAATATCTTCATCGACTAACCACGCTGGACAAATGGCAACCCCTAAAGATGAAAGAGCCATTTGATGAATAGCTGTTACCGAATTTGATTCATACTGACTTTGAATAAAAGGTAATGCATATTGCTCCCCTAAACTGTTTTGCAAAATATATTGTGAATCTTGCCAATTTAATAAGGTGTGCCCAATCCAAGGGACATCTGCCAAATCGGATATATTTTCTACAGGATGGTTTTGTATAAATTGCGGAGTAGCTACAAGATAGATGGGATATTCCCCAATTTTCCGAGTTTTTAGAGATGAGTTTTTTAAATTTCCTAAGCGAACAACCAGATCTAATTTTTCAGTGACTAAATCATCGAGAGATGAATTAAATGAATACTGTAAACGTAAATCTGGGTAAAGCCTACAAAACTCAGGAAATAAAGGCAGAATAAAACGTTGGCCAAACTCATTGGTAGACGAAAACCGTAAAGTGCCTGTAATGCTTGTCCCTAAGTGTTGGCTTCGTTCAAATGCTTCATCAATATGAAGTTGGATTTGTTTAAAATCTTCATAAAAATGCTGGCCAATTTCAGTTAATGCAATATTACGGGTGTTGCGAATTAATAGGCTTGTATTGAGCTGCTTTTCTAATTGTTTTATATCAATACTCACCATTGATCGGCTTAAGCCTAAAATTTCAGCAGCCTTAGTAAAAGAACCGGAATCAACGACTTGTAAAAAGCTGGTAATTTGCTTGAGGTTTTTTTGCACAATTAAGCCAATTGTTTAAAATTATCAAACAATGATTTTACTTCGCTTGCATCGACAATAAAAGAGCTGGATCTTACCCTGCCTGCACGGAGGTAGGTATGTCATATCGATATAAAATAGCAACAGTGTTTTTACTTGGGTTCTTTATTGATTGCATCAACATTTTTATGTCTGCAATTGCATTGCCTAATATTGCATCATCATTTTCAGTTAGCCAATCCATGGTCGCTTGGGTAACAAATGCGTATATTCTCGGCCTCATTTTAATTATGCCCATGAGTTTATGGTTAGCCACCAAACTGGGGAACCAAAAATTATTATGTTATTCAATGCTGTTATTCTCGATAAGCATTTGCTTTATTGGCTTTAGTGAATCGATTTATAGCTTAATTTTTTGGCGATTTATTCAAGGTGTAGCTGGAGGTTTATTAATTCCAGTCGGGCAAGCTCTCGTGTATGCATTCTTCCCGAACCAAGAACGCCAACGCATTTCTACATTAATTATGGCAATTGCTCTGATTGCACCAGCTTTTTCACCTGCGATTGGCGGCATAATTATTGATTCATTGAATTGGAGATGGGTATTCTTATCTAACCTTCCTTTTTCTTTACTGGCGGCAGCTCTGGCATGGTTATGGGTTAAAAAAACAGAGAATATGTCGAGTGAAAAACCAGACATAAAAGGCTTAGGTTTTTTTAATATGAGCCTGTTATGTTTGTTACTCTCCTTTTCATTCTATAGTAATTACCATAACGCCTCATTCACTCTAACGAGTTTTCTACTTTCGATCGGAATGCTTATTTTTTATATTCGACATGCGAAGAAAATTTCCCGTCCTGTTCTTAATCTTCAGTTATTAAAAAATAAAAATTTACGTCATGCATTTATTGTCTATTATGCCGTTCCAGGTATTTTTACAGGCGTAAATTTACTCAATATTTTTAATTTACAACTTAACTTTGGCTTTAATGCAAAACAAACTGGTTTATTCATGTTGCTCTATGCAACTGGGGCACTTGCAGCCATGATTAGTGGTGGCCTGCTCTATCAACGGTTAGGAAAAAAGTCTCTTCTAATTATTGGAATAACCCTACATAGCCTTGGCATATTTCTTTTGTTTTGTATTTCAAACACTACCCCTTTGAGCTTTTTAGTAATTGCTTATTTATTGATGGGTATGGGAGGGGGCTTAAGTGCCAATATTGCCCAAATTAGCTCATTGATTGATTTTTCAGGCCAAGATTTATTACAAGGCAGCGTGCTCTGGAATATTAATCGACAGGTTTCATTTAGTGTCGGTACTGTCGTTCTCATTTCGATATATAACTTGATGTCTGGCTCAAGCGATCTGCTGCGCTATCAACATACTTTTTTAATTGCAGCTTTGTTCTGCTTACTTTCACTCATTCCCGTTTTAAAGGAGAAAACCCATGTCTAATCAAATGGATCAGGCCATTCAAAGTGTCATTGACCTACATATTTTAATAGAAAATGTATTTGCAGGAAAAAATGCAGAGCAAAGTCTAAACCCACTTTTAGATAGCTTTGATCAAAATTTTAAGATGGTTACCGTTCAAGGTCACAGCATTGGTTTCGCCGAAGTGCATAGTTTATTTAGCCAGAATATCGGGAACAAACCATCTTTAAAAATCGACATTATTAAGAGTACAGCTTTATACGAATTTGAAAATTATTGTTGGGTGCAATATCAGGAACATCAGCAAACTGATGAAACCGAAACATTACGTACCTCTACAGCTTGCATTAAAGTAGAAGACGAAAAGTGTTATTGGGTTTATTTACATGAAACTTTAGTTCCCTCATCTTCTTAACTCATCTGGAGCACCTTAAAGATGGCACCTATTTTGCTTAACAATATTACGTTTTATGAAAATCGTAATACTGATCAAAATGGGGAGCTCTCGATATGGGTTATGTTGCAAAGGAATTTACGCGAAAGAACAAGCTGATTCTCAGTATTTGTTCTTTCGTTATTCCAATATGTCTTTGGTGCGCAATCAGTTACTTACCTTTTGTTTGGCATCCTCAAGTACAAATCACGAGTTCGGGAAGTGTTCCTTACTTACAAGTAGGAAGTCGCGTTGATAAAAATGTGTTCTATCTCGAAGCACAAAATGCAGTCAATCGAAATTCTGCACCACCACAAGGTATTTTGGTCAATCCGATTTATTTACCCGCTCCCCATGAGGTCGCTAAGGCTTTGGTCACTGCCTTTACCACACCACCTGAACAACCTGATTCGCCGTGGTTTCACCAAAGTTTATGGCACAGCATTAAACTGGTATTTTCAGCGTTTTTTATTTCTTCCCTGATTGGGATTCCACTGGGTATTTTGTGCGGTTTTTCTAAGCGTATATCCCTATTGACTGAACCGTTTGTCGAGTTTTTCCGTTACTTACCCGCTCCCGCCTTTGGCGCACTTGCAGTAGCAATTTTAGGGATTAATGACGCACCTAAAATTGCGATTATTGTGATTGGTACGCTATTTCAACAAATTCTGATTATTGCCAATACCACCCGAATGGTAGATCGAAGCTTAATTGAAGCTGGCTATACGCTTGGCACCAATAAGCTCAAAAGTTTATTTCATGTGGTGATTCCTGCTGCCTTACCTGATATTTACCGTGACTTACGTGTGTTACTGGGCTGGGCTTGGACCTATTTAATTGTTTCCGAGTTGATTGGTACGACTTCAGGTATTACGTGGTTTATTACCCAACAGGCACGCTATCAAAACTTTGACAATGTCTATGCAGCTATTTTGATTATTGGGGTGATTGGTCTGGTCTGTGATTGGCTATTAATGAAATTAGGTGAGCGGATGTTCACTTGGAAAGTAGGAGCAAAATAATGAACGATTCAACATTTAACGCGCATGAATACTTTCAAAAAATTTATGAACGTCCTGTGATTTTAGAAGCTAAACAACTGAGCCAAGTGTTTAAGCATGGTCAAAGCGAACGCACTGTTTTAAATAAGCTCGATTTAAAAATTCATAAAAGAGAATTTATTTGTGTGATTGGCCCTTCTGGCTGCGGCAAATCGACTCTAAGTCGTGTTATTGCAGGTTTAGACCCATACCATAGTGGAGAAGTTTTAGTAGACGGAGAATGCATTACGGGTCCATGTCCTGAACGCGGTATGGTGTTTCAGGGCTATACCCTTTTCCCGTGGAAAACTGTAAAAGAAAACGTGATGTTTGGTCCGCAAATGCGCGGCGCTAGTCAAATGACAGCAGAGGCGCAAGCACGTGAATGGATTAATATTATTGGTTTGGAAAAGTATGAAAATCAGTATCCACACCAACTTTCTGGTGGTATGAAACAGCGCGTTGCAATTGCAAGAGCTTTAGTTAATCAACCTAAAATTTTACTCATGGATGAACCTTTTGGTGCACTCGACCCGCACACTCGTCAAAAAATGCAAAAGCACTTAATGGATTTATGGCAAAACATTGATATCACCATTATTTTTGTGACCCATGACATGGATGAAGCCATTTTACTGGCAGACCGAATTGTGGCACTCAAAGCCAACCCCGGTGAAATTAAGGAAATTATTGAAGTTAATTTACCGCGTCCACGCTCACTCGACTTAATGACTACACCTGAGTTTAAACAACTCCGCTCACGGGTAGATTATTTAGTTCACGCCGAAGAAGATGAGCTTGACCCAGCTTTACAAGATTTACCAAAAATTCCACGTATGACTCAGGTCAGTACAGAAAAATAAGAAACACATTAAAAAGCCCAAGTTCAACTTGGGCTTTTTTATTTACTAGGCTTATTTGAGCTGCTCTATGAGTGTTGGATAAATCAGCCCATCTACATTTTGTTCGGTTTTATAAATACCGTTTTCAACGTTAAATTTATTGACGTGATAGGTCGAGCCATAAATTGAGTCAAAGCCTTGAGATTTAGCAAATACTTTTTTATTGGCATTGATATCTAATAAATGCGTACCGCTGACCATCAGCTCATATTGTTTTGGGTCGACCCCTGAACGGTTTGCCATAATTTTAACTGCATCGGCATGGGTTGCAGGATCATTAATATATTTAACTGTTTTGTCCCACACCTGAATGACTTTTTTCCATTCTTCTTGATGAGCAGTTAAATGGCTCATGTTGACGGTCAAGGTGTCATAAATTAAACCCGGCTTGTCTTTAGAAGTATAAATAATTTTAGAGCCTGCCACTGCTTTTAATGCCTGACCTGCAACAGGTTGCCAAACAGCAATCGCAGAAATATCGGGGCTATTAAATACTTGAGGTAATTGATTCGTCGCTGAATTTACCAGCTTTACCTCATTCGCTTTAATGTTATGGTCGGTTAAAGCAGTTGCTAATAAAAGATGATCAACCAAGCCTTTTTCGACGCCGATCGATTTTCCTTTTAGGTCTTGAATGGTATTAATACCCTCTTTTGCAATAATGACATCATTGCCCGCAGAATAATCTGTTGCCATGATCATCATGCCTTGCGTACCGCCAGAAGCGGTTACCAAGTTATCGCCATTGGTAACCAACACAGCATCGAGCTGATTTGCGGAAAAGGCTGAAAGCGAAGCCGAATAATCAAACCATTTAAACTCTACATTTAACCCTGCTTCTTTTAACCAGCCTTTTTCAATAGCCACTTGCCAAGCCACCCAGCCCGGCCAATCACTATATCCAATGGTAATTGGTTTTGTATTTGTAGATGCCTGAGCGTCTTGTTTAGCCTCAGGCACTTTAGCGGTATTGTCACAACCACCCAATACAACTGCCGATAAAATAGATACGGATAAAAACGCTTTTTTAATCATATAGAAACTTCCCCAACATTTTTACTAACAACACTTTGAGCGGTTTGATTGAGTGACTGTATATAGGCTCGCCAGCCTCCAAAATGGCTAATATCGGTTGCATCTTGAATGGCATAAGCTTCGCAAATAAAACCTTTGACCCATGTGCCATCTTTTAATTTCAGGTTCCCAATGCCAAGTGGTGCGGGTACTTCAGCCACAATGGCTCCAAAATTTGCTAAGGGAACATCCCACACTTCAACTTCAATTGATTTCCCTGCTGCATCGTATTGCAGCCCCGGTTTTGGTGGCGTGGTATTTTTTAAGGCAAAAAGTTTATAAGTGTCTGCTGTCTGGGTTTTCTTAAGCAAAGTGGCCTTACGACTAGTCAGCTGAAAATTAAGCGGCATACCTGTTAAGTGTGCTCCCACAACAGCTAGCTGCACTGAATGATTCGACTGGATGTTTATACTTTTTTGATAATGTTGAGTTGATTTACCTAAATTCAGTGATGTTTCGGCTTGCCAAAGCTGCGCAAAATTAGCGAGTGCCTGATCGTACCAAGCTGGTGCAATAAAGGTTACTCCGCTTGGAAGGCCGTCTTCACGGAGTACATTAGGTAAAGCCAAAGCAGAAAGATCTGCAAAATTGACAAAGTTAGTATAGGCACCCATGTTCGCATTTTTAGTTAAAGGATCGACTTCAACTTCTGCAATGGTATAAATGGTTGGCGCTGTCGGGACCATCAATGCATCAAAAGGTTGTAAAGCCAAATTAATTTTTCGAGAAAGCACGGCGCGGTTATATTCTGCTTGAAGTGCATCTGTTGCCTTGAATTTATCTGCTTGCGCAATAATTTGAGCAATAACTGGATGAGCCTTTTCACGTGTTGTCATGCGTTCAACGGCGACTGTTCTTTCTGCCACCCAAGCATCGTTATACAGTGCAGCAGCAAGCTCATTAAACGCGCTGAAATCAATACTCTCAACGTCATAGCCCAGTTTTTTTACGCGTTCGACTGCAACTAAAAAGGCTTTTTCAGATTCAAGATCACCATAAAACTCAAGCTGAGCTGGAATAGCTATTTTTCGTTTAGAAAATTGAGTCGGTACATTGGCTGGATGTGCTCGTGAATATTCATCTGTTTCATCGTAGCCCTGCATTAAATTGGCAACTGTCCAAGCATCATCAATATGCAGCGCAAAAATAGAAATGACATCAATGGTGCGACATGCAGGAATTAAACCTGTAGTAGAAAACCAGCCTTTTGTCGGTTTAAGGCCCACAATATTGTTATGGCCCGCAGGTACACGGCCTGATCCCGCCGTGTCTGTCCCCAAACTAAAAGGCACAATACCGTTAGCCACTACTACAGAAGAACCTGAGCTTGAACCACCACTAATATATTTAGGGTTAAAGCTATTTTTTACTGCACCATAGGGAGAGCGAACGCCAACCAGCCCAGTCGCAAACTGATCTAGGTTGGTTTTACCGACCACAATTGCCCCTGCTTTTTTCAGCTTGGCAACTACGGCAGCATCTTGGTTCGCTAAATATTGAACCTCTTTACAGGCAGCGGTAGTGTGAAAACCAGCAACATCAATATTGTCTTTAACTGCAAATGGCACACCATATAGAGGTAGGTCAGCAACATTCTGGTCTTGTAAAATATCAATTTGCAATTGAATCTGCTCGTTCGATGCAATTTCAATCCACGCATGATCATCATTTTTAATTTCTGCAACGTAACTAATCAGATCTTCAAGATGGATTTGTCCGTTTTGATATGCTGTTTTCCAGTCTTGGATGGTCCATAAATTTTTCAACACGCTACTCCTCATTTAGTCATTTTGCTGTATAGGCGGCATCACGGCATCCATTAGTTCTAAATGCCCTTTAATCACCCCTTTCAGCACAATAAATTGCTGGCTAATTTGTCTGAGCTCAGAACTCGCGCCCTGCATCAACATGACTTGCAATATCTTTTGTTGGTCAAGTTGAATATGAAGTGAACTAATCACCTGCGCTAAAAACTGTTGTTGTAAATCGACCAATTGATTACGCAAGGTCATTTGGCTCGCGTCATAAAGTAGCGTTAATGTGCCCACCATGACTTCATTGGCCTGCGCCTGCTCTGCAATCAAGTGTTTATTAATCATGTCGACAATCGCTTGCGAGCGACTTTCATAGTTCTGCTCGACAATTTTTTGGTCGAGTGCGTTGAGGGTCGTTTCAGGTACGGTAATACTGATTCGAGCCAACTTTTGTTTTGCCACAGTCTTATCCTTTTGTTTTAGGCGGCTGATTGTTTTGTTTGATATATACGCCTGCACGTACGCTAAGCAATTCGACTAAAAAGGCTTTTAAGGATTGCTTTGGTTGAACCACGGGTTTTACATCGTTCATATCACACCTCTAGCTTAGTATTACCAAATTCAGTTTTTGTATTACCGATAAGAGATGCAGAAAATGTGCCAGTTTTTAAGCGTCGTTTTGATGGGCTTGGTAGGAATTTATGAGTGTTTTTTGGGCAAATTCTTTAAATTTGTGCTAAATCAGGGCATACAAAAGTGAAATAAAAATATAGTACGATTGATTAAATAAGTTTTAAATTAAAATTATTTTGTAATATCATTAATTTAACAATGAAACCTTTATCCGTTTTGAAATATGAATAACAAATTATATTATTGGCCTGAAAACGTTGATAATTATACTTCTGACAATGAAGATAATTATAATAAAATTATTGAAATAAAAAGATTAAATTTTTTTATTGGTAAAAATAATGCTGGAAAAAGTAGATTTCTAAGAAGTTTTTTTATTAGTAAAACATCGTTCCACCGTTATCAAATGAAACTATTTAGACAACTTTTATCTGTTTCACAAGAACTTCAAGAAAAAAATGAATATAAATATCTACATGGGAAAGAAATTTATAATGACTTCATTGCTCAAATGAATAGCTTTCAAAAAAACTTAAACTCTTTAGCTGATAACTCTGGTGACTACTTTAAATACTGCCTTGATTACTTAGAAAGGATGGGCCTTTTACATAAATTTGGTCCGAATAACCATACTAGTAATTTAAAAAATGAATACCAAACACAATATAAAGATAGTGTAAATTTAAATCTAGGTACTAAAAAATTCTATCTTCCTACGCTTAGAGGAATGCGCCCTGTTACAGAAATAGAAAATAAGCAACCATATACTGAGCGAGCAAAAAAAGATTATTTTAAAGATTTACAAGATGTTAATGAAGAAAATATTATTACTGGAGAATGCCTTTATTATGAACTCAAAGTCCACCTACTAGGTGAACCAGAACAACGTGACTTGATTAAAATTTATGAGGAGAAATTAAGTCAATATTTCTTTGATAATGAACCAGTCTCTCTCATTCCTAAACATGATCAAGATGTTGTTAATATTAAAATTGGAAGGGATAAGCAATTCCCTATTTCACAGTTAGGCGACGGTTTACAACAAGCTATTATTTTGACTTATGAAGCTTTCACCAAAAAAGATGAAATCTATTCCTTTTTTATAGAGGAACCTGAGTTACATATGCATGCTGGCATGGTTCGCCAGCTCATGAATTTTTATTTAAATGAAACTAAACATTATTATTTTTTTACTACACACTCGAATCATCTTTTAGATATGGCAGATGAATCGGACCAAGTTATTATCCAAAAATTTGTTAAACAGCCTAAACCTGAAGATCCAAAAAAATTTGAATTTAAAATTTACCGTTGTGATAGAGATCGAGACTTACTTGCTTCATTAGGCGTAAAACCCTCATCAGTCTATTTAGCCAACTGTACAATTTGGGTTGAAGGCATAACTGATCGGCTTTATATCACAAAATATATGGAGAAATTCTTAAGTGAATTAAAAACAGAAAAGACAGAATTATATAAACAGTATCGTCGTTTTATGCCCAATTATCACTATACCTTTGTCGAGTACGCTGGAAGTAATTTAGTTCATTGGGATTTTAGTGATGAATTTACAGAGCACTTAGATGACCGAGGTATGAATGCCTTACTTACTACAAGCAGTGTTTTATTAATTGCAGATGGTGATATAAAAAATAAAAGCAACCGTGTAGAACAATTAAACCAAAGTTTAGGTGATAAGTTTTTATTATTAGAATGTAAAGAGACAGAAAATACAATTCCATCAAGTCTAGTAAATTTAGCATGTCATATTAAATTTTCCGGTTTAAAAGAAGCTTTAGCTACAGATGAAAATTTAAAAACTATACTTAGTGATTATCTGTCTATTGATGGTATGCAAAATTCAAGTAAAGAAGGTTTTGATATTAGTCGTTTATCAAAAGATGTAAGTTATTTTCATCAAGAACATGGTATTGGACAAATAATAGATAACCAAATCAAAGTAGATGAACTTCAAACTTCAGATGACAAACCCAAGAGATGCTTCGCTGATAAATCAGGAACAATTAAAGAAAAATTAAAATTTTGCCGTTTAATTTTAACACTTATGGATCATATGGACTGGGAACTAACTCAATCGGCAAGAGAGCTTTGTGATAAAATTTTTATTCATATTAGTACCAGCAATGCTTCTAAAACTTCGTAAATTAAATAAGAGCTCTTTTAAAACTAAATTTATTTTAAAAGAGTCTCTTCTAAAACAAAGTGAATCTTTATTATTACCGACCAATCATCGTATGTGCCCATAGCGATAAAGACTCTAGAACAGGTTTAAAAGACTGGCCTAATTCAGTCATTTCATAGACCACTTTAATCGGTGCTTTTTCACCATAAACAGTTCGAGATATTAAGCCACTTTGCTCTAATTGTTTAAGTTGAAGGCTTAAGGTCATTTCTGTGATGGTGGGCATTAATTGATTGATTTCATTAAAACGTTTTGGCCCATCTTTTAAGTAATACAAAATAACGCCTTTCCATTTTCCACCCACAAAATCCATAGCCATACTGATATGACATGGATAAGTTTTTCCATTCATGGTGATTTCACATTTATTTTCAGTATTTGCCATTTTTAACGCCACCTATCAACTTTGATAGTTATTGTACACCCATACTATAAAAATTATAGTGACTATGATTTTTATAGCTACAAGGCATTATTATGGCTTTACTTATTTTGGCCCATCCCTACTACGCTCAATCCATTGCAAATAAAACGATAGTGAATGAACTTACAAAAACCTATCCAGACCTTGAAGTGCGAGATATTTTTCAGCTTTATCCGGACTATAAAATTGACGTGAGTGCTGAACAAGAAGCGTTGCTACGCCATGACATCATCATTCTGCAATATCCAATGTTCTGGTTTAATATGCCGGCAATTTTGAAGTTATGGTTTGATGAAGTTTTTACTTATCAGTTTGCTTATGGCTCTCAAGGCGACAAATTAAAAGATAAAAAAGTCATTATTAGTATGACAGTCGGGCAAAAAGAAGCCGATATGGTGAACGACCGAGAAAACTTAATCGATAGCTTTTTAAAAGCGGTTCAATATTCAATTCAATATACGCAAATGCAATTAAGCAGCACATTCTTGCTTTACGAAGTTTCTCCGTTATCAGGTCATTCAGAGTCTGAAATTAAGTTAAAAGCGGTTGAACATGGTCATAAAGTATTAAAGCATTTATCTGAAGCATAAGATTTAAAGAGAGCATCGATATTGATGCTCTCTTTTTAATTTAGGCCACAGGTGCCAAGGTAAATAGCACTTGTCCTGTTTTTACGGTTTGCCCTTTTTCAATAGTAATAGTTTCAACCTTCATGCGTTCGGGCGCAATAATTGGAATTTCAATTTTCATTGCCTCAATCACCGCAAGGGTTGCACCTTCTTCAACTATATCTCCCGATGCACATTCGATTTTCCAGATTGAGCCTGGCATGTGTGATTCGACTGCACAGCCCCCTTCAGGAATAACTACGGTTTCGCCTTCATCAACAGCATCTAAACTTTCAGAGATATATTCTTGCAAGCCTGCTTCATGCCAACGGCGGCGCTCAGCCTCAAAGTTAGCTTGTTGCGTGTCTTTAAAAGCTTGAATACTGTCTTGATGCGTTTTTAAAAACGCGTTGTATTCTTTTAAGTTGAGTACGCCATCTTCAATACGAAGTTTTAAACGACCCGCCTTGAAGTCTTCACGCATTTGCAGAAGTTCAGTCTCAGAAACTTCATAAAACTTGACTTGGTCAAAAAAGCGTAATAACCACGGTTTGCCTTCTTCGAAGTCGGCATTTTTACGGTAACGACTCCACATTTGAGTGGTACGACCAACAAACTGGTAGCCACCCGGCCCTTCCATGCCGTATACACACATATAAGCACCGCCAATGCCGACCGCATTTTCAGGTGTCCAAGTTCGCGCAGGGTTATATTTTGTGGTCACTAAACGTTGACGTGGGTCGAGTGGTGTCGCAACGGGTGCACCTAAATACACATCACCTAAACCCATCACTAAATAGTTCGCACTATAGACCACATCTTTAACTGCTTGCTTAGAAGCTAAGCCATTAATACGGCGAATAAACTCGACGTTATCTGGGCACCACGGCGCATCTGGACGAACAATTTGTGTATAGCGTTCGGTGGCAAGTTGAGTTTGTGAATCTTCCCAAGCCAAAGGCAAATAGACCGTCCGTGAAGGCACCTGCATATTTTGAATATCGGGTAATTCGGCTTCTGCTTGTTGAAGTTTCTGTAGAAGCTCCAGTTGATCGAGCTGGATTGAATCAAAATGAATTTGTAGTGAACGAATGCCCGGTGTTAAGTCGATAATGCCCTGAATGTTTTGATCTTTGACCCATTGCATAAGCGCATGAATACGGAAGCGTAAATTTAGGTCGAGTACTAACTCGCCATATTCCACCAACAAATAGCTATTTCCTGCTGGTCGATAGGTCACGCTTGGTAAATCATCTTCACCGTATAAAGTGGCTAAAACGGCATCTTTTAAAGTGTCGGGTTCTGCTTGAATGATTGGATTAAAATCGATCTGAGTCGTATCAGCCGTGGTTAAACTTTGATAATATTTTTGGTCGAGCGCTTTTGCTTGCACATAACTCACGGGTACAAATTTGACCTTATCGCCTGCTTTTAGCTGCCCGATTTTCCAAAGCTCGGAATGAATCACCACAGCTGGGCAAACAAAACCACCTAAGCTTGGACCATCCGGACCCAAAATAATTGGCATATCGCCCGTAAAATCAATTGCCCCAATTGCATAAGCGTTATCATGAATATTGGATGGATGTAAGCCTGCCTCACCACCGTCTTCACGTGCCCACTCAGGTTTTGGCCCAATTAAACGAATGCCTGTACGGCTTGAGTTATAGTGAATTTCAAACTCATTGGCAAAGAACGTATCAATATCTTGTTTGGTGAAAAAATCTGGTGCGCCATGTGGCCCATACATCACGGCAATTTCCCAGTTTTGGGTAAAGCTAGGAATTTGCGCTTGAGCCAAAGCAGTGGTCGATTGAGCTGAATATTCAGTAATTGGCAGCATATCGCCAATTAATAAATTACGGCCTGCGTGCCCACCAAACTGCCCTAAAGTGAAAGTTGCCTGTGACCCTAAGTAGTCAGGAACATCAAAACCACCTTTAACGCCAATATAGCTACGGCAACCTGAACGGATAATCCCACATTTTAAAACTTGGCCTTTTTTCACATTGATGGTTTGCCACATCGGTACAAGTTCACCTTCAAGTTTTGATGGCATATCACCGCCCGTAATCACAATTTGGCTATCGCAGTGAAACTTTAAAGTTGGCCCTTGCAAGGTACATTCAAGCCCTGCGGTATTTGGTTGATTGGCTAAAAGCTGGTTTGCCACAGTTAAACTGAGTGGATCGATGGCACCTGATGGCGGCACCCCAACATCCCAATAACCTAACCGACCTGTTACGTCTTGAATGGCAGTTTGAATACCAGCCTGCAACACCTCAATTTTTTGAGTTTTCCATTCAAACGTATTTAAAAAACGAGTGGTTTGGGTACCTAAAGCAAACACATCGCAAGCAATAATGTTTTGTAAATATTCCAGATTGGTTTCGATGCCTGCCACTTGTGTGTTGGCAAGACTAGCACTCATTGCCTGTATGGCTTGGTCCCGTGTTGCAGAGGTCACAATGATTTTAGCAATCATTGGGTCATAAAAAGACGACACCGTTGAACCTGTTTCAACCCATGTTTCGACTCGGGCTTGCGGGTCAAATTTAACATGTGTGAGTAGACCTGCACTCGGCTGGAACTGTTTAATCGGGTCCTCGGCATAAAGACGAACCTGAATGGAATGTCCTGTTGGCTCTAACTTTTCAGTCCGTGCTGACCAGTCACCACTTGCCAGTGTAACCATCCACTCGACTAAGTCGACACCAAATACTTGCTCGGTCACGCCGTGCTCGACTTGCAAACGCGTATTGACCTCTAAGAAATAAAATTCTTGGGTTTCGGTGTCCATGACAAACTCAACTGTGCCTGCCGAGCGATAGTTCACCGACTGCATCAGTTGAATCGCAACTTTTTGCAGGTAGTCACGTTGCTGTTCATTTAAATGGGGAGCGGGTGTTTCTTCAATGACTTTCTGATTACGGCGTTGCACCGAACAATCACGCTCACCCAAGGCTAAAACTTGCCCTTTCCCATCACCAAAAATCTGCACTTCGATGTGACGCGCGTGTTGTACAAATTTCTCTAAATACAAACCCGCATCTTTAAAATTGACCTGCGCCAAATAAGATACTGTTTGGTAAGCATCTTTTAACTCGATTTCGTTCCAAACCAGACGCATGCCAATACCACCACCGCCCGCGGTACTTTTCAGCATGACTGGATAACCAATACGGGCTGCTTCAAATAACGCCTCAGCTTCATCGGCAAGTAATGAGCTACCCGGAAGTAAAGGCACATTGCTTTTAATAGCGAGTTCACGTGCGGTATGTTTTAAACCAAAGTCGAGCATTTGGCTTGAAGTAGGCCCAATAAACGCAATACCTTGGCTTTCGCACAAATCACAAAACTCGGCATTTTCAGACAAAAAACCATAACCGGGATGAATGGCTTCTGCTCCCGACTGTTTTGCTACTTCAAGAATCTTTTCAATATTTAAATAACTTTGGTGCGCAGGCGCAGGGCCAATTAGGAAAGCTTCATCGGCTAAAGTCACGTGTAATGAATCACGGTCGGCCTCAGAATAAACTGCAACCGAAGCGATCCCGAGTTTTTTAAGGGTGCGAATGACGCGACATGCGATAGCACCGCGATTAGCAATTAGAACTTTTTTAAACATGCTTATACCCCTTCCGCTTCACGGACAACCAGTTGAATTTTGGTTGGGTTATAGGCATTACATGGGTTATTCAGCTGGGGGCAATTTGAAATTAAAACAATTAAATCCATTTCCGCCCGAACTTCGACATATTTACCCGGCGCTGAAATTCCGTCATCAAATTTAAGCTGACCATCTGGTGTTACTGGCACATTCATAAAGAAGTTAATGTTTGGGCCGATATGACGGACATTTAATCCATGCTTTTTTGCAATCGGGTGTTTTGCCAAGGCATACATAAAGTTGTTACGGCAACTATGCATTGGGTAGGTTTCATGTGCATAGCGAACCGTATTACTTTCACATGAACAGGCACCGCCAATAGTGTCATGGCGACCGCAGTTATCATCATGAATAACGGCAATTGGTCGGCCAAAGTTACTATAGAGCTTGGTGCCCTTTTCTAAATAGATTTGTTGGTTGATAGCCAAAGTATCCATTGCACTATAACGCTCAGTCGGGTTTTCGGCACTCATAAACAAAGTATCGACCGCTTGATTTCCCTCAAGGTCAATAATTCGAAAATATTGGCCTTTTTTAACCTCGCACATCCACGCTTCACCCGCAGGACAAACTTCATTTAAAACTGCTTTTTCAAATGATTGTAAAACTGTCATGATGCTTCTCCTGATTTAAATATTGCTAAGCGCGTAGTAGCGGGCTGTGTTTTGAAACGCACGCTGATTTTGCGAACATGCATCACGACAAATATCGCTGTCTGTTAAAGAATTGGCTTTAAATAAACTGAGTTGAATATCGGCTGGTTGATAGCTTTGGCTGGTGTCTAAACCGTGCGGCGCAGCAGATAAAAATAGCAGGCAGTCCATTTCAAAACGCAGTTCAATGCTTTGATTGGTATTATCAGAACTGACATAAGACAAAGCGCCGTTTTCATCTGGTGCAACTTTTGAAAATAGGTTAACCGTGGCACTCAGGTCTTGGCTGGCAAGTCCGTATTTACACATTTCAATGAGTAAGCTGTCTAAGCCATTTTGGTACATATCATTGCGGGCATCTTGAAATGTGCGATTGCCAAATTGCTTTTCAATTTGTTCAGGTCGGCTTGGGCCACAAAGTGCATCGTTCCAACCATGATCATCATGAACAATGGAAGCCATGACACGGCCAAGGTCTGAGTACAGCACATTGGAAGCTTTTAAATAGGCGGTATGTTGCCCTTTTAAACTGTCGGGCATGTTAAAACGTTCAAGCACATCGGCAGCATTTACACAAAACAAAGAAACATTTGCCTGAGCGCCAAGCGATGTAAATCTAAGAATAGTTCCTTTTTGAATACGACCCGACCAGTGATGTCCTCCGGGTAAAAGTTCGGTCCAAATCGCCTGATTGTTATGATAACTTGCAGTGTTCATAGCTACTCCTGTCGGATAGTTTTAGACTTCCTCCCGGGCTTTTATCCCTCCGTGTAGTTCGCTAGGAACCGTGAACTCTCGGTCCAGTCATACGTAAAGTATCGGAACCCTAGATCACTTTTGATTGCTTAAGAGTATGCAAAGGACATGCCAGCTTAGTATTACGGTTTTGGTTAAAAGTAATACTAATTTTGGGCAATTTGAGTGCGATTTAAAACACAAGATAAAAATCTGCACTCAAAATTGTGCATTTAAAAGTAACTGAACAAAAATTCCACACTATTAAAAAGCGTGCTAATATTCAAATTCTGACAATTACTCATGTCAAATTTACTTTAGAGGGAACAAGATGTTAAAAACTCAAAAAATCAACATCGTACAAGAATTTGATGCACCTATAGACAAAGTCTTTGCAGCCTTGAGTGAACATGAAAACCTAAGCAAACTTTTTGCCCCTGCTAAAGTCACTCGCATTAGTAATGGCAAGGATGCACGTAATGGTGTTGGCTCTGCCCGCAAGATGTCTATTCCGTTTACACCTTCATTTGTTGAAACAAATTTAGTCTATAAAGAAAATGAACTGATCGAGTACGCGATCACAAGTGGTATTAGCCCAATTAAGGCACATCGCGGTGTGATGCAATTTACTGACTTGGGAAATAACCGAACTCGTTTGAATTACACCATTAGCTTTAAAGGCCGCGTTCCTTTTATTGGCCCGATTATTAAAGCGGCCTTAGAAAATGGCGTGAGCCGTGGTCTTAAAAAACTTAAGTTTTAACCCGCCCTATCAAATAAAAGCCCTATTATGGGCTTTTATTTTTTTAAATATTTCTACGAAAGCATTGCTATAAAATATTCGAAATGCTTGTCTCTTTCATCTACATCGGTATGACTGAGCCTTTGAATAATGGTTCCTTCAATTATATGTAAAAGTAATTTGGCATCGTGAAATGAAACACCCGATTTTATAAATCTAAGCTGACTATAGATTTCATTAGTGAGCCACATTCTATATCTCACTGCAGTTTGATAAGCATTTGGGTAATTATTTTTAGTTTCAAAAATGGTTTTCAATAGCAGGTAATACATTCCTTCTAAGTCTGTATGTAAGTCATATAGTGTTTTGAGTTTGTCTCTCACGCTTGAGTCTTGGTCGTATTCCACCGTTGCAATGACTTTTTCTTGTAGTCGTTCTTTTTGCACTAGTAGGCAGATTTCAATAAACCGCGCTTTGGACTGAAAGTAATGATAAAACGTCATTTTTGTAATTTCAGACTCTTTGATAATTCTATCGACACCTACTAAATGGAATCCATGATGGTGAAATAAATGAATTGCATGATTCACAACTTTTAAAGCACGTGTAGAAAGTACTAGAGGTGACATATTTGTACCGTTTAAAATAATTTTTTGTTGTATGTAAAAGAGATAGAAATGCCGTCACTCTTAAATTGAGTGCTTAAAACGGGCATGCACAAGCGGCACAATAAAGGTGTGCTCGCCTATCTCAGGTTTATTGTTGCTATGATTTTGAATCGTAACGATTCTTAAGGTGCAGAAAACCTAGAGTCGATTAAACCGAGTTAGAAATTGTTTAAACGATATAAATACAGAAATTTTGGCGTAGGCCAATAAATGAGAAGAATTAGTACGCATAGCGGACTCCTTTGGCTATAAAAGAAGTTTCACCGCATTACTGCTAAATAATGGTGGTGAAACGAAAGAGGGTTAGCAGACTGGAGCCAAAGAATCCAGCACACCCGAGGGTGTCCCCCTTCCGTTCCACCGCAAAGGGGGGCACACAGGGATTTCCACAAAAAAGTTACTACTTTTTCGTGTACTTTGGCTGATGGTCTGCTAAAACCAACTGGCAATGTAGGCCAGCCCGCAAAGGATAGTATTCGCTTTTCGTGTCGTCAAGCGTAGGAAATATAGTTTGTATTAAGTTCGAGCGTTTCAGTAAGATTTTAAACTTAATTGAATATGGGTATATAGAATATAGTTATAAAAATTAAGAAAATATAAAATTTCGATAGGTAAAAATTTATTAAAGGTAAACTCAGATATAAATGAATATAAAGTTTAATCTCTACAAAATAATGATAGTGATAGATAGAATGAAGAAGGGTTAGCAGACCAGACATCTAGAATCTGGCACATCAAAAGATGTCCCCTTTTCACTCTACCCGAGAAAAGCATAGTATTCGCTTTTGTTATCGTCAAGCGTGGGAAATGACATTTGTATTAAAGTAGAGCGGTTGGGGAATAAAATTTATTTAATAGGTTTAAGTTATAGTTTAGTTCATTATGAAATTTCTAATATTTTTAGTATGATATATTTTTATTATAAAAATGATTAGAGTTATCTAATGACATTAAAGCCTTTATATATCGAGTTCTATTATGGAGAATATTCAGCTCAAGAAAGAACGGAAAAGATTAATAAATACATTGAAGAAAATGAAGATATTCACATAGATTTTTTTACCGAATTACTACTACCATTTAATGATTATAATTCTTTATTACTGCGAATCATAAACTTAACAGACCCTAATTTTTCATATAATTGTATTGAAGCAGAAATATTAGCGGCTAGATTTTTTTTAGATATTTTAAATAATTATCAAGAAAAAAATCTAAGCCCAGTTCAGCTATGTACTATTTTCAATAATTTAGAAACAGGTTTTATGGGCGCACCAAGAAATCTTCCAGACAACATAATTTATTACCCTACTTGGCTTGAATCTTTCTACGATGCTTGTGACTGGTGTGATGAAACATGGACAGTAGAGAATTCTCCTCACTTAATTGAAGCCTCAAAACAGCAAGTCCATATCATAGAAAAATGGCTATTCTTCAAATAGTGATAAGGCATCTTTATTGCCATTTTTTGCTGCTTTTCTTAACCACTTTTCGGCTAATTCATTGTTTTGCGGTACACCCTCACCTTTATAGTACATCATCCCTACTGTAAATTGCGCTTCATCATTTTCCTGTTGAGCAGCTTTGCTATACCATTTAAAGGCCTTTTTATAATCTTGATTTACACCTTGCCCAAACGCATAACACGCCCCTAAGTTATTTTGCGCTATTGAGTTTCCTTTTTCAGCAGCTTTGCTATATAACTCAAAGGCTTTTTTATTATTTAGCTCTACGCCCTTGCCTTGTGCATAAAGTGCTGCAAGATTATTTTGCGCATCGGCATAATTTTGTGCAGCAGCTTTGCTATACCAATCAAATGCTTTTTTATAATCTTGGGTTACCCCGTAGCCTTCTTCGTAAAGTATGCCCAAATAGTATTTAGCTTCGGCATTATCTTGTGCAGCAGCTTTGTTATACCATTCAAAGGCTTTCTGATAGTTTTTAACGCCACCATCTCCATTTGCATAATACGCACCTAAATTATTCTGTGCTTTTACTTCCCCTTGTTCAGCAGCTTTACTGTACCATTCAAAGGCTTTTTTATAATTTTGATCTACCCCTTGCCCCAAAGCATACATTGCTCCCAAATTATTCTGCGCTTCCGCATTTCCTTGATTAGCAGCTTTGCTATACCATTCAAAGGCCTTTTTATAATCTTGAGGAACAACTGTTCCCTCTACATATAATTCACCAAGTTTCGCTTGAGCTCCTGTATCACCTTTTTCTGCTAGCCGATAAATATCTTTAAAGTCTGGCTGACGACTACAAGCTAATAAGTTGATTGCTAAGAAAACGATACCGATTTTAAGAAACTTGTTTTTAAAAATTAAAGGCATAATTAGTATTAAATTGCATTTGTCTATAAATATATTTAAGAGATTATAGCATGAGTTCTTAAATACCAAAGAATTTAAACTTACATTTTAAAGACTCTAGCAATTTAATAAAATTATAAATTATCTATAATCTGTTAATTAAACTAATTTAAAAGACATCATGGCGAATAGCCCACACAACCAAAGCTAAAATAAACGTAATAAGTGAACTTAAAGATGAAGATATTAATAAGGAAAGAAGTGCTAAGTGATTAGGGCCATCTTTAGTAAAAAATTGCGCATTGGTCCAATCTTTAGGAAATAAAATTGCTAAAACAAATAGAGTGATAATAAAAAATGATAAAAACCATATTGGCGCTAAATACCGAATCTTCCATTCAGTTTTAGCTACAAAGCTCCCAACAATATATGAAATTAAAAAAAAATAGCGAAACCTAATATAGACATAGCACCCTCTTTAAGATTATTTTTATATTAACCACTTATCTATCATTTAAAACTATTATTCTTCGGATAAAATCCAAAAAATCCGGATCCAACTACCCATCCAAATAAGTATATAAACTTACCAATTTCTGTTATTCCACCACTAATAATATGCCACAACATAAATCCTCCTGTTAAAATTAGAGAGAATAAAATAAAGAACAAAGCAGCTAAAAGAAAAAAGACAATGTATTTATTTAAAAATTCATCGACCACAGATATAAAAAGAGATAAAGACTTTTGAATTAAAAATATAGTGTATCGCCCAACAAGCAAACCCACAAAAAACGTAAGTATTAGAATAAATATTGGCACAGTTTAAGTTATTCCTTTTTTAATATTAAAATAATTTTCTATTTCTCATTATAGTTCCCAACAAGAGATAGAACTTCATTTCTTTTCATTTGCTTATCAATTTTTATTAAGCATTTAATATGCCAATTTTTATCATTGTTATAAAAAAAGAGAGTTAATAGGAGTTAAGCAATTTGAAACCACTCAACTCCTTACAAAGACTTAATCAATCCATCAACTTTTTACGGCGATACAACCCACAATCCCCTGAAAATAGCGCAGCTAATAAACAGGTAATAATCGCATAAGTGGCAACATTCATTCCAAATAGCTCTATGGCTAAAATAATAGACGTTAACGGTGCCTTACTTGCCCCTGAAAACAAACTGACTAACCCTAAGCCTGCAAGCAGTGAAATGGGTAGGTTTAAAACTGCACCTAAAGCATTACCCAATGTCGCACCAACATAAAACAATGGCGTAATTTCACCACCTTTAAAGCCTGAACCTAAAGTAATGGCTGTAAAAACAGTCTTGTTAAAAAAGTCGTAAAATTCAATCGGCACATAGAAAGATGCAATAATTTTATCTGTACCTAAACCGTTGTACTGCTGATGTGCAGTGAACAGCGTAAGTAGCATAATGATAATACCGCCTACCATTGTTCTTAATGGCAAATAGCGAATGTATTTATAAAAGAGGTCACTCGCCAAATGAATGGCAGCAATAAAGAAACGTGCAGCAAAGCCAAATACTAACCCCGCTGCAATTAAGCTCATGAGCGTGCCAAAATGAATAGCTGGAAACTCACTTATGACGTAAAAAACATGTGGATGAACTATATCGAATAGCTCAGGAATGGTCGAAGCAATCAGAGCTGACACAAAACATGGAAAAATAGCTGAGTATCTTAAATTACCTAAAGCGGTAATTTCTAAACCATAAATTGCACCAGCCATAGGCAAGCCAAACACGCCAGCAAAACCAGCACCAATACTGGCGATTAAACAGATTTTGCGATTGTCTTCCGAGATTTTTAAAATATGGCTTAAGTGGTCAATTAGAGCACCTGAAAGTTGTACGGCTGGTGCCTCACGCCCTGCCGAACCACCAAATAACTGCGTTAAAATTGATGTAATAAAAATGATGGGGCTCATTCGTTTTGGAATAAACGACTTGGGCTGATGAATCTCATCTATGAGTAAATGTGTTCCGCGTTCAATCGGCGATCCATATTTTTTAATAAGATAACCAATACCAAAACCCACAAAAGGCAAAAAGTAGATGAGCCAATGGTGCAAACTTCTGACTTTATTTGAAATATCAAAAGCCACAAAAATTGAGGTCGATGCCAGCCCCGCGACGACGCCAATCACAATGGATATGACGAGCCAATAAACACTGTATTTTAGAATTTGATCATATTCAGATGAAGGTAGAATTTTCATTCGCTTTCTTCAATTCGCCTTTGAGTGAGTGCCAAATTCTCAAATTATTTTTTATGCAGCCAGCTCATTAAGTGAGAAATGCTTAAACTGGGCTAAAAATTAAAGCTCGCATAAGCGAGCTTTAAATACAGTGATCAATATTTATATCACTTAACTGTGATAAATATCTCATAACCCGTACAGGCTTTCAAGTTGAAATTGGTTAATGAAAGGTTAAAACCATCGACTCAATTAATTAATAAACAATCAATAAAGTAAATAATTAATTAATACTCGCAATCACGGTTTCAGCATGGCAGGTCGCACCCTTCTCTGCGCTAATCTGAATCACACCACTACGGTGTGCCAGTACCTGCACTTCCATTTTCATGGCTTCCATAATGGCAACTACTTGCCCTTCGGTCACTTGCTCACCATTTTCGACTTTCCAAGCGCTAATCACACCATTAATAGGCGCAAGTAAATGCTCGGCACTCACTTCTGGCTCGGCTGTTTGGGCTTGAACGGCGGTTGCTGGCCCTTGTGCAAACATACCCGCAGGTAAACCTAAACGGTGTAACTTGCCATCAATTTCAATGTAGCTGAGCAACATCGGTTGCTGATGGTTTGGAATGCCGCGTTTAGTCGGTTTCAACTCTTGTTTAAAGTCATTTTCGATCCAACGCGTGTGTACATTAAACTCATCTGTAAAGTCAGGTTCATTGAGTACCGCACGGTGAAAGTCTAAAACAGATGCTACACCTTCAATTTTAAATTGCTTCAAAGCACGTTTAGCTCGGGCAATTGCAATTTCACGGGTTGGACCAGTCACAATCAGTTTTGCCATGAGTGAATCAAAGTGGCTAGATACTAATGAACCCGTGCGAACACCTGTATCGACTCGTACACCGTTACCAAACGGCGCTTCAAATAAACTCAACACACCAAAGGCCGGAATAAAACCACGTGCTGGGTCTTCGGCATTAATACGAAACTCAATGGCGTGGCCTTGGGCTTTTGGTGTTTCTTTAATAGAAAGCACTTCACCTTGCGCAACACGAATTTGCTCAACCACCAAATCAACTTTTGAGGTTTCTTCAGTCACTGGGTGCTCAACTTGCAAACGCGTATTTACTTCTAAAAATGAAAGCTTCCCGTCACGACTCAGTAAATATTCAACTGTTCCCGCACCCACATAGTTTGCAGCCTGACAAATATTTTTTGCCGAGCTTAAAATTTGCTGGTAAATCTCATCGCTAATAAATGGCGCTGGTGCTTCTTCGACTAATTTTTGGTTACGGCGTTGCAACGAGCAATCACGTGTACCCAGTACCACAATGTTGCCATGTTGGTCGGCTATGACTTGTGCCTCTACATGGCGCGGTTTATCGAGATATTGCTCGACAAAACATTCACCACGGCCAAAAGCAGCTTTTGCCTCTCGTACTGCCGACTCATAAAGCTCTTTGACTTCTTCGAGTTTCCACACGACTTTTAAGCCGCGGCCACCGCCACCAAATGCAGCTTTAATGGCAATCGGCAAACCAAACTGTTTAGCAAACTCTAAAGCTTCCTCTGCATTATTAAGTGGGTCTTGCGTACCTTGAACTAATGGCGCACCGACCGAAGCAGCAATTTTACGTGCTTCGATTTTATCACCCAGTTTTTCAATAGCACTTGGAGATGGCCCTACCCATTTTAAACCCGCATCAATCACGGCTTGGGCAAACTCGGCACGTTCAGATAAAAAACCATAACCCGGATGCACCATCGTTGCTTTCGATTTTTTTGCAATTTCGATAATGGCTGGAATATTTAAATAGGTTTCACTGGCAGTCGCACCAGCCAAGCCCCATGCTTCATCTGCAAGTTCGACATGCATGCTGCCAATGTCATCATCTGCATATAACGCGACCGAAGTAATTCCTATGTCACGGCAAGCATGAATAATACGAACGGCAATTTCGCCACGGTTAGCAATCAATAATTTTTCTGTATTCATCATTCATTCTCAAAATCTGTAAATTCGGCAATTTTTTTAAATTTGATGCGGCAACCTGCCGGAATCTGTGCCACCAAGTCCCAATGGTGTTTAGCAACAGAGCCAATGACTGGATAGCCACCCGTTAAAGGGTGATCATTCATGAACAAAACGGGTTGACCACTCGGTGGAATCTGTAAAGCACCAATGCATGTACCTTCACTTTCCAACTCGTAGGTAATTTTGCGAGTTAACGGCTGCTCACCTGAAAGTCTTAGCCCGACGCGGTTGCTTTCATTGGTTACCAGCCATTCTTGCTGACAGAGCAGTTCAATACTGTCTTGTTCGAACCAGTCAGTGCGTGGCCCCATCACAATGTCTAGCTCAACGACTTCGCCAGCTTTTGGTAAGTCGCTTTTGCCCACTTCATTTACATTAATGTTGGCTGTGTTCACCTTCCCTTGATAAATGGTATCTCCAAGCTTTAAAGGCTCTGGCCCTAATACCGCCAAGCTGTCAAACGAAGCACTATTGAGCACTGGTTCAACGTCTACACCACCTCGAACTGCCAGATAGTTTCTTAAGCCTGCTGTTGGTGGCTGAATTTGAAACTCATCGCCTTCATCTAAATCAATCGGTTGATAGCTTGCAAAGTCTGCGGTTTGACCATCGGCAAATTTCACACGAATGTTTGAAATAGCCCCAGCCACCGCAATAACGCCAGCATGCTGCATTTTGGCTTTTAAGCCGCCATTTAAAACTTCAATAACGGGTATATCGGTTGGATTACCGACAATACGGTTAGCACTGTGCATCGCAGACAAATCCATTGCACCCGCCACACCAACACCAATATTGGTCTGGTTTAGGCGCCCTTCGTCTTGAATGAGCATCTGTAAACTTGGCGCAGTAATCGTAAATAGTGGCAGAGATTGTTTCGGCTCAACCTTATGTGTGATTTGCTGCGGTACATTTACAGTGGTTGGACTATGCGTAACATCTTCAAAATGTACAGTCATGCCCGGTAACAACAATGCAGGATTTTTACGCTCTAAATCCCACATTTTTTCTGATGTTGTCCCAATCAGCTGCCAGCCACCCGGACTGTCTTTTGGGTAAATACCAGAGTATTTTCCAGCCAACCCCAAAGAGCCTGACGGTATTTTTTTACGAGGAACCGTTAAACGTGGAATATCGGTAAAAGGTTTATCGGGACTGCTCATATAAGCAAAGCCCGGCGCAAAACCAATAAAAGCCACATTCCACACACTTTGGTGATGTTTTCTAATCACATCAGCCACAGTCAGCCCTTGTAACTCGGCAACCTGAGCAAGGTCTTCGCCATCGTAACGAATCGGTACAATCACTTCTTGGCTACTGCGCTCAAATCCAGAATCAACTTTAAGGCTCTGAATTGAAGAAACCAGCGTTTTAAAGTTGGTTTCGATCTCATTAAAGAAAACCAAAATTGTTTTTGCAGCAGGGACTAAGTCTTTAATTCCATTCAATTGCGTATTTTGCAATTTATTGTATAACGCCAAAGTTTCTTCTAGGCTCGCAAGCTCAATCAGAAAACAATCGGCGTTTACCGATAAAAAACGCATTTGCTTATCCTTATTCTTCTTTAGTCCAATTAGCCAATCCAAGCACGGTCAGGAATGTCGGTAATAAACATATGACCCGGTGCATGACTAATCGCAAAGGGAATTTTCGAGTTCATCACCGCAGCTTGCGGTGTTACCCCACATGCCCAAAACACTGGAATTTCACCTGCTTCAATGCGAGAAGCATCGCCAAAGTCTGGCTTGTTTACATCCTTAATGCCTAAGCTTTCAGGGTGCCCAATATGTACAGGTGCGCCATGCACGCTTGGCATGCGTGCGGTAATTTGTACCGCTTCACTAATTTGATGCGATGGAATCGGTCGCATAGAAACCACCATATTTCCTGAAATACGCCCTGCTGGTTGGCACCGAATATTGCTCAGATACATCGGTACATTGGTATCGTCATGAATATGGCGAACTTCGATGCCCGCTTCTTGCAAAGCTGTTTCAAACGAAAAACTGCAACCAATTAAAAAAGTCACCAAATTAGGATGCGCGTTATAAATCTCACTTGCATCGGTCACTTCATCGACCATTTCGCCATCTTTCCAAATACGATAGCGTGGGAAATCGGTTCGAATATCTGAGTCTGCTGCAAGCTTAGTTGAGTAAATGCCTTCTTCGAGCACATCAAGCACTGGACAGCTTTGCGGGTTACGGTGTGCATAAAGCAAAAAGTCATATGCCCACTCTTTTGGCACCGAAATCATGTTGACCTGTGTCATGCCCGCGGCCATGCCTGCTGTCGGCTTATCAAAGCCAGCACGGATTTTTAAACGCGCATCTAAAGCGGCTTCAAGCTGAACTGGGTCGACTTTTATATCCTTATACATGGTGCTCATCCTTATGCTTTATTTACAAATGGGCGGATTTCAATATTGTTTTTTACAAGCTCGGCTTTAATGGCTGCCGACATCTCAAGCGCACCGTCGGTGTCGCCATGTAAGCAAATGGTGTCGGCTTGAATTGGGGTAAATACGCCATCAATTGACTCAACCCCACCATTTTTAAGCATAGACACCACACGGCTTGCTACAAATGCCGAGTCGTGTAAAACCGCACCTTCTAGACGACGAGATACTAGTGAACCATCGCTATTATAAGCACGGTCTGCAAATGCCTCAGATACCACTTTTAAACCAGCCGCACGTGCCTGCTCGACTAAGCTCGACCCAGCCAAAGCCACCAAAACCAGTTCAGGGTTATACATTTTAATCGCATCAATTACTGCCGCTGCCTGTGCTTGGTCATGTGCAATCGTGTTATAAAGTGCGCCATGTGGTTTAACGTATTGCACTTTTGAGCCTGCCACTTTTGCCAAGCCATCGAGTGCAGAAATTTGGTAAAGCACATCGGCAATCAGTTCGTCACGTGACAAATCCATATTACGGCGGCCAAAACCTACAAGGTCTGGATAAGACACGTGAGCGCCAATAGTTACGCCAAGCTCCACTGCTTTACGAACCGTTTTTAAAATACCCAGCGGGTCGCCAGCATGGAAGCCACAAGCAATATTGGCACTGGTCACGACTGGTAAAATCTGGTCATCATTACCCATTTTCCATGACCCAAAGCTTTCACCCAAATCACTATTTAAATCTACAAACATGGCATTATTCCTTTATCACTTAACAAAGTCTGGTTTACAGCTTGGTCAAATAGTTAAATACTGTCGTAAATGACATATAGCCCATCCACCACGTCAACAGACATGTTAAACCACCCAAAATAAGCAACCATTTTGGATAGTTATAATTACCCATCAAATCTTTTCGGCAAGCAGCAACATACACAAAAATTGTAAGACCAATTGGCAACACCAAACCGTTAAAACCACCGACAAAAATGAGTAGACCTGCTGGAGTTGCACCCAATAACACATACAGCAATAAAGCCAATGCGATAAAGGTAATGGTCGTATAGTTGGTTTGTTTTGGAGTTAAATTCTTTTTAAATGCAGTAAAGAATGAAACCGAAGTATATGCTGCGCCGATGGTGCTACTAATACCTGCTGCCCAGAAAATTAAACCAAATAATTTAAAACCAAATGTACCCGCTGCATATTGGAATGCTTGAGCTGCCGGATTGGCATCATGGCTGGCTAAATCAATGGTTGCACCACTCACCACCACACCTAAAAACGCTAAAAACAATACGTAGCGCATGATACCGACAACAATAATGCCCTTGGTCGCAGCTTTTGCAACTTCATCAATATTTTCAGGGCCAACAGCGCCTTTATCGAGTAAACGATGTGCGCCTGCATAGCAGATATAGCCACCAACCGTACCACCAACAATGGTGGTAATAATGGCAAAGTCGATATGATCTGGAGCAAAAGTTTGATGTACAGCTTGACCAACAGGAGGCATTACAATGACGGCAACAATAATAATCAGCAGGATTTTAAGCAATCCCAACACGATCATGCTTTTATCCATGGCAAGCGTTGCTTTTCTTGATGCAAAAATCAAAATCGCTAATGCACCACTTAAAATACCGCCCCACTTTGTGTCGAGGCCAAAAAGTGCATTTAAACCTAAAGCTGCACCTGCAATGTTACCTACACTAAAGAAAAAACCGCCCAAAATCACCAGAAACGCTAGTAAATAACCACTACCGGGTAATGCTTTATTGGCAATATCTGATGCACGCATTTGAGTGAGTGTTACTACTCGCCAAATGTTTTGTTGAACAACATAATCAATGAGAATGGAAACTAAAATTGCAAAGCCAAATGCAGCGCCTAACTTCACTGTAAAGACAGCCGTTTGGGTTAAAAATCCGGGCCCCATTGCAGAGGTCGCCATCATAAAAATTGAGGCTACAATGGCCCATTGGCGATCTGATAAAAAAGAAGATTTCAGTAAAGACATATTAATGCGTTCCTCATCCATTTGAGCTTAACAACGCTATTTCAAGTTGAACCAAGAACATCATTTTTGTCCCAAACGATATTCTTTAATCCTTTAAAATGACAAAGATTCCCTATTCCCCAATCAACTTAATCGGTGATCAAATCTTGTATCTCAAATAAAAACATAGCTCATCCCTACGGACAATAAGACTTTTTACATAAATTAAAATTTATAAGTATTTAATTTTTATTATTTTTTAATTTCATTAAAACTCAGGATAAATTTTACTTATCGACTTTCATAAGCTGCCTTTATGACTTTGCATACAAGCAGCGATAATTTAGAGAAGAAAAATGAGATGAAAAGATCACCGATTCTACTTATTTTTTAATCTGCTCATTCAGCCTTTTCATGGCACTCGCTGAGACTTTAACAGCGACCTCGGTTAATTTTTCTTTCAAGGCAACGTCATTTCCGTGAATATAAATAGACGTGAAATGAAAGGTTTTTAAGCGAATAGGCGTATCTAATATTTCCAATCGTCCGTCTGTAATTTCCTTTAAAGCCGTTAAGGTCGGTACGACTGCAATACCTAAACCTTGCTCAGCAAGACGCAACAACGTCGCTAATGAATAACTGGTAATTGAAAGGGGCTCATCAATGCCCTGTTCTTTCATTTTGGCCTTTAATTCTTTATAGGGATAGGTAATTTTTGGATAAGTTAAAATGGTATGCGACATTAAGGCTTTAAAAGACATTTGCCCAATTCCACCTTTAAACGATGGTGCTGCCAAGAAACTCAGTTCAAAGTTACAAAGTGACTGCTCAATACATTCAAAAGCCAAGGTTGGGCCAAGTAAAAAGGCCATATCCAAGTCACCTGTACGAACGCCTTCTTGTAAATTAGGTGTCAGGTCAACCACAATTTCGACCGAAACTTTTGGAAATTCTTGTTGAACTTTTTCGATATATTCAACGAGCCACGTATATACAATGGTTTCGGAAACGCCTAAACGTATGGTTCCCGTCAGATGCTGGTTTTCGGTAAGCTCTGCGACCAGATCTGTTTCTAAACGCATAAACTTTTCGGCATATTTAAATAAAGTCATACCTTTATGGGTCAGTTTAAACTGCCGCAAGCTTCGGTCTAAAACCTTAAAACCTAATTCATTTTCAAGAGATGTGATTTTTTGAGAGACAGCAGGCTGCGTCGTTTGTAATTTAATTGCCGCCTTATTGAAGCTATTTAACGTCACAACCCAATAAAATGCTTCAAGATTCTTTAAATTCACGTTTCATCCTGTCTTAAAAATTCCTTTACTTTTATAGTATGTAAGCTTTTAGCGTGTTAAGGCCAGCAATAAATAAATTTTTAACTAAAGTTAGTTATCCAAATTTTTAAATGCCTTGGAAAGCTGACTAATTGTTTTGATCTGCTTTGCATAACGGCGGCATGATCGGCATGCCAACAAATGCAGTTGTAAACTACTTTGCTCACGTAAAAAAAGCGGTCTATCTTGTTTTTCAGACAACAGTTGAGTGGCTTGTCGACATGTCAACATGAACAATCCTCCTTCAGTAACCATTTATTTTCTAAGCATTCCCGTAAACGGGTACGACTTCGATACATCAACACATTAAAGTTTGAAATAGATAACTCCAGCTTGCTACAAATTTCGTTAGAACTCAGCTCTACCACTTCTCTCATCATAAAAACCTGAGCATATTTGGCAGGCAAATGATCTAAACAGGCTTCAAAAATTATCCAAAAATCTGACTGCTCCATCATTTCTTCAGGACTTTGCCATGCTTGAGGTGCTTCATATTTATGCCAGTGTCCTGAAGCATCAAACAATTCATCTACACTGAGTTCGCTTTCCTCATCTTTAAATAATTCAGACATGGCAACCAAACGTGACTTTTGCCGAACCACATCAATAATTTTATTTTTTAAAATAGCGAATACCCATGTTTTGAACGCAGCCCGCCCTTTAAATGAATCTAAGTTTTGAAAAGCACTGGTTAAAGCCTCTTGCACTACATCTTCAGCTTGCGGAAGTGAGGATAACTGTAAAAAAGCAAATTTAATCATTTGCTGCCTTAAGTCTTGTAAAAAGGCTGGGTTATGCAGTTGATCCCCTAAGTCGTCATGACGTGATGCCGCGGCTGAAGTCATGCTTGTGCCTCTTTAAAATCATGGAGAGTTTGGATTAATTGTAGTCGAGATAAGAAGTTTTTGAGTTCTTGAATTTGCAGATAAATTTCAGGCTCATACAAGTCAGCGAGTACAGATTGAATGAGTATAAAAATATCATGGTCAGTTAATGTTATATTTTGCGTTAACTGTTCAATCAGCATAGCAAAAAGTGGAGAGAGTTGTTCAATACATACTTTATCTTGTTCATCGCGCCAGACCATTACTGCGCCTGGTAAAAGTTCTACTTGTTCTGGAGTCATTAAAGTCGTCCACGTATAAACGGGATATTGATAAACCAACACCCATACTTTGGTGGTTAACTGCCAAGCATAATTTTCATGTAAAACAACATCTTCAATTTCAACAGTGTCTAAATATAATTCTAGCCATTCAAACTGTAATAACTCAGCCAACCAAGGATACTCTTGTAATATCGGATGCTGTTGCTCTGTTAAATACTCTCTAAACTCTAAAGAGATATCATTGTATAAAGGTGAGCGGCTTTTAGCTTTTTGAAAAAACTCTAACAGCAATTGTTGCCACTTTAACTCTGGCAACATGGCACGAGCTACTGGATAAACTAATTCAATAAATGAGCTGACATTATTAAAAAGTAAATCTCGATAAATTTGCATTCTTTGAGGAGGAAGTGCTTGAGGTAATTGCAAATCAGGATCACGAATCCAGTCACAAAACTGTTGCTGCATGGTTTGGAAGGATATTAGATTTCCCTTCATAGCCAGTCTCCTGTTGTTGAATGAGTTTGATTTTGGCGAGTTCCTCTTCTAATTCTTGCCATGATGGAATATTAAAGTCGCGTTCTAATAATGTCGGTTTTATTCCGCATACTTGATAGGTATATCTCAACAACTCCCAAACACGGTCACAAACTTCCGCCCCATGGGTATCGATTAATAAGTTCTTCTGAACTTTTTCATGTCCAGCAATATGTAAGTAACGAATTCGTTCCTTTGGCATGTTCTGAATAAATACGAATGCATCGCTACCATGATTGGTACTGTTGACATAGACATTATTTACATCAAGAAGCAAATCACAGTCAGCATGTTGAATCACTTCACGAATAAATTCGGCTTCACTCATTTCGGCATTCGGCATGACGTAAGTAGAAACATTCTCTATGACTAATTTTTTCCCTAAAATATCCTGTACACGCAAAATGCGTTCAGCCACATATTTAACAGCGGCTTCCGTCATGGGTATTGGCAACAAATCATACAAATAGCCGCCATCATTTGTATAACTTAAATGTTCAGAATAAATTGGTACTTCGTATTGTTCTAAAAAACTTTTTACTTTACCTATAAATTCGAGATTAAGTGGATGCGGCCCCCCAATAGATAATGACAAGCCGTGACAAATTAACGGTGCTTTTTCTGCACACTGTGCAAGTAATTTTGCATGTCGACCACCAAAACCTAGCCAATTTTCTGGGGCAACCTCAATAAAGTCCGGATATGTTTTTGCCGTTAGAAACGCATCTATAAAGTCACGTCTTAAACCAAGCCCTACACCATTCAACTGCATCATGGTGACTTCTCCTTTTGGAAATGATGCCGACACTTAATAGAAGGCCGACATCATCCTTGATCAGATGGTTTACTTAGCGCCACACTTGCCATCAGCAACTTTTTTATCTGCACCGCACTTACCGTCCGCTGCTTTTTTAGTTGCACCACATTTACCATCTGCTGCTTTTTTAGCTGCTCCACATTTTGCTTCCGCAGATTTTTCATGTTTTTTCATTTTGTTAGCTCCGCATTTCGCTTCACCACATTTACCATCAGCTGCTTTAGTTGCATGTACTTCAGTTGTTGTATTGGTTGCTGCTACAGCCATTTGCGTAGCACCTGCAACTGAAAGTGCTAATAATGCTGCCACTGAAGTCATTGAGTTGAGTTTGTTCATTTTCGTATTCCTTTAATGCTAATTTCTCGGTTTGTACACATGTACATAAAGTTAGACGGACCAAATCCTTTTTTATTACACCGTAAATAAAAAAATTTTTTATGTAAGAAATACAGTTTCCATCCGACTAATTATTATTCAATCGCATTGGATGTGAAATTATCATGAAGAACTTTATTTATGGCTTATCTCAATATTATCAAAATCTCGGTAAGTCTTTACAACATATTGATGGCATTGCAGCACTTGCTCTTCGATTGTACCTCGTTCCTATATTTTGGATGGCGGGTACAAATAAATTGATGCACTTCAATGACATTGTAGAATGGTTCGGCAACTCAGATGGAGGATTAGGACTTCCTTTCCCCTATTTAATGGCTTTGCTTGCAACAGCAACTGAGCTAGCAGGTGCAATACTTTTAACATTAGGTCTGTTTACCCGTTTAATTAGTATTCCACTTATTATTACCATGTTGGTTGCAATATTTACGGTACATCTCCCTAATGGATGGCAAGCAATTGCTGACCCGCATGCACCCTTTGCCAACATGCAAGTATTGGCCTCCGCTGAAAAGTTAGATAAAGCTCGTGAAATTCTACAGAACTATGGCAACTATGACTGGCTTACATCGAGCGGTTCGTTTGTTATTTTAAATAATGGAATTGAATTTGCTGCGACCTACATGGTTATGTTGCTTGCTCTGCTTGTGCTTGGAGGTGGCCGTTACTTTAGTTTAGATTATTGGATTAAAAATAAATTGCACTAATCGATTATTGCACCAGCCGTCATATTTACCACGGTTGCTGTCATTGAGTTCGCATGTTCGGATGCTAGAAAAGCCACAGTTTCTGCAACTTGTGAAAGCGTAGGCAATCGTTTTAGCATCGTACTTTGAGCCGCACCTTCTAACCATTGTCCTATGCTAAGCCCCATTGCCTGTGCTTTTGGCTCGGCAGTGGTGGATGCTTTTTTAAAGCATCCACCTTTAAGTTTTCAGGTTCATTCGCCTAGCGATTTTTTACCTTATTTTTATACAGAGTTTGATTTATTAACGACTCTAGATACAGACCTTCTTAAAAAAATTAAAGCCTTGCCAGGATATTCAACCTGGGGGAAAATTCTTCATTTTAAAACATGTTTTATCGGGACAACGGTCACAGAATACAGCTTATTACCTAGTGAACTTCCTCTAGACTCGATAGCAGATTTTTTAAAGAATAATGATCAAAACATTAAGTTAGGTATTATTAAAGATCTTCCGTTAGATTCACCTTTACTCAGCGAACTTGAAAATAATTACAGTCACAATTTTATTCAAGAAGCAGAAAAAAAAGGTTTTCTATCTGTAGAAGGACAAGCTTTAGCTTATGTCCCTATCGATTTTTCAAGCCGTGAAGAGTATCTCTCTAGATTATCTAGACCACGCCGTAAAAACTTCAAACGTAAACTCAAAAGTTTAAATGAATTAAACATTGAACAACTGTCTACGGGCGATGAACGCTTTAATGATCCTGAGTTTAGAACATATTTATATGAACTCTATCTGGCCGTTTATCACCAAAGCGAAATACATTTTGACCTACTCAGCCCTGAGTTTTTTTCAGAAATTCTTCAAGATGTGCACAGTGGCGGTAAAGTCTTTTTATATTGGGCAAATACAACCTTAGTCGGTTATAACATTTGTTATGAATACAAAGACAATCTGGTTGATAAATATATTGGTCTCAATTACCCGCTCGCAAAAGACTACAATTTATATTTTATTAGCTGGTTCGTAAATTTAGACTATGCTCTAGCCAACAACCTCAAATTTTACATTGCAGGCTGGACAGACCCTGAAGTCAAAGCTCAACTAGGGGCTAAATTTACATTTACACGTCATCTGGTATGGATACATTCCCCTGCCTTACGTTTTATTTTAAAGAAATTACGTCCTTTATTTGAAGCAGATCATCAGTGGCATGTTAAACAGGAAACACGATCATGAGTTCAGTAAATAACAGAACACCTGTCGTTTTAAACTTTGATGATTCTGCTGGTGATCCTGATGATGCGGTACGTATTGACCTCACCTCATGGCAAGAAGTCATTCGCTTTGGTTGTAAATTAAAAGAGTTCG
This sequence comes from Acinetobacter genomosp. 33YU, assembly GCF_001990725.1. Classification (NCBI taxonomy): domain Bacteria; kingdom Pseudomonadati; phylum Pseudomonadota; class Gammaproteobacteria; order Moraxellales; family Moraxellaceae; genus Acinetobacter; species Acinetobacter genomosp. 33YU. The sequence goes on from NZ_LFZQ01000011.1 coordinate 540,187, forward strand.
ATGAGTTACGTACTCACCTAAATCAGCATTTACCTTCAAAGTTGGGTTGTGTCCTGTTAGGTAGTGGTGATTATCACCATGTTACTCAGCTTTTACTAGAAAGACTGCCATCTGATGAGCCAATTCATCTGATTGTGTGTGATAACCACCCTGACAATATGCGTTATCCTTTTGGTATTCACTGTGGCTCCTGGGTGTATTGGGCAAGTAAGCTTCCACAAGTTGCCAGAATAGATGTACTTGGAATTAGCTCAAGTGATATTGGATGGCTACATGCAGTAGAAAACCATTGGTCACCGCTATATAAAGGAAAGCTGCACTACTGGAGCATCCAGCAAAATGCTTCATGGGTACGTTTTACAGGCAAAAAGAATGCATGGCAAAACTTCGATCATCCAGATGAGTTACTAACTGCATTTCTCACAGAAATAAAAGCATCGAACTTACCTATTTATTTATCGATTGATAAGGATGTGCTGTCGAGCGAAGTCGTCATGACGAACTGGGACCAAGGAAAATTTCTTGAAAGTCATTTGCAGAGCTTAATTGAAGCATGCAAGGGCCGATTAGTAGCAGCTGATATTACTGGCGATGTTTCCGCCTATCATTATAAAAACTACTTTAAACGGTTTTTAGCAGCTTCGGATGGACAACAAGAACCAACTGCCGAAGAACTCTCAAATTGGCAATTAGAACAGAAAGCACTGAACCTACGGTTAATTCATGCCATAGATTCAGCTTGGTCAAATCAATAAGAAAAAACCCACAAGCTGTGGGTTTTGTTTTAATTACTTCGCTGCGTTTACGCCAACAATAAATTGGCTACAATTCGAGCCTTCAGAAGCATTGCCTAACTGCTTTTCAGAAAACTTAAATTTTGATGCTACAGAAGCATAATCTTTATTAAGGGTTTGACCTGTAAGCTCACCTAACTCTTTTACTTGTTCAGGCTTTAAAATTCCGTGTTCAACTGCTTGATTGACCATTACACATGCCGTGGTCATAGCATCATAACGTGCGGCAGTTTTAGAATAACCTAAAGCACCCACTACACCACCAACAATTAAACCGACTACTACAGCCAAAGTTACATGCATTTTATTCATTTTAAATACCTAAAAATTTTAACTAAAGACGAGCAACTTAAGAGTTTGTGCTCAAGTAGAATCAAGATAACTGCTTTTATTTGATACTAAAAGTTAGATTCTGTCAGATTTATTGATAGTTGAGTTGTCGTAAAGACATTACCATGCTCTTTGTAATTATGGATGTTTACTCTTTCTATTCAATACATAAGAAATAAGATTATTAATTTTATAGTGTTCCAAGAAAAATTTATTTAAAATTATTTATGTAACCCCCTAATTATCATGATTAATATAAAATCATAAATTCCCGCATATATATTCAAAAATTCTCAACTCCACTAATTTTATATCTTTTTTAGAACTATCTATACTTAAAAAATAAATAAAATCTAGAAAACAAAATTCATCCATAAAGTTAAATAAATTCAGAAAAAATTTGTTAGTATTTATCTCGATCACTGGTTCAGATCCGGAAAAATATAAATATACGCTCTCCTCATTTAATAATTTAAATTTTAAATTTGAGACAATTTTATTTATCACAGTATTATCAATTTCATTTGGAAAACTTAATTTTAAAAATTCTGTATTAGTGATTTCCCAATTCATTTTTGATTTATATATGAAAAATTTTCATAATTATCTAAAAATAGAACCTAATAACAAATATAGAGTTCTATTTTGAAATTTTATACAAACTACAACCATCTATTAGCTGGTGATAATTCCTCATATTTTTTTAAATCAGTCTGTTTAATTTTTCCGAAAGATACTACCTTATTAAATAATTTATCAAATCTAGCTAAAGATTTAGCATCTCCTGCTAATGAGGCATAAAGCATTAAATATTTTTCAATTTCTTTACTATCTAACTTTATTATTTCATCTATTTGATCATCTAAGATTTCATCAAATTTTTCATATTCTTCCTGTTCCGAAAGCTTATCTATAATTTGATTAAACTCTTCAAACTTCACAATTAATTACCTCAGTTTATAATTCGATACGCCTTAGATGGTATTGAGTCTCCAATCAATACTTCTTGATCTTTATTAGAAATAATAATTTACAAAACAAAAGCCAATTACAAAAAATGGTTTACCTATGATTGACTTTCTTTTGTATAACACGAATTTATATGTTAATTACATACAGTATAAATCATCTCATAAAGATGGTTTCTTTAAGCTCCACATTATCAATTTCATAATAAAATTGTACACCTCTTCCGTTTTGATACATTCCTTGATTAGGAATTTCAAATGGTATTCCATCAATAAAGTTTTCAATATTTGGAATAAAACCTATTGATGCATATTTTTGATTAGTTGAGATTTGTAGCCATACTACATATTTCTTCAGATCCCATTCCCCTTTGGAAATCTCCTCAAATTTTCTCTTTGCATCCTCAATAACTAAAAGATAAGATCCCGTGATTTCGTGATACTCATTTCTATTAAAAAGCTCGCGCCATTCTTTATTACTCATAACTCATAATCCCCTTTTGGACCGTTAACTTTAAATTTTCCGCTTGGTGTTCCCAAATATGACTTATGACAACGGTTCTTTAATCTTGCTGCCATAAACATCCCACTCTAAATGCAAAAAAATTAAAAACTAAATAAATAATTAATAGTTTAAATGTTTATAACTTGACCACATATTGATCTTTTGAAGGACATTATAGTTTAGTGACAAGTAAAGTACGTAGTATTTCTGGGTTTCTAACAGGGATTTACGCATCATTATGTGCATATCAACTCACCCATCAAAATAAGCCAACAATTCAAGTCATGTAACTATCGGCTTAAGCAGGATTCGGGTTAATAGTGAATTAATAATCTAAATAATTAATTCACTATTAAAAATTATTAATTTTAGTATTCCAAGAAATTCATTTTTAATTTAAATTTATTAACAATATCTACAAATTTTTTGCTCACTACGTAGATATATGGTTTATCAGTATCTCTAACAATAAAAAGTCATCTATTACAAGATCATTTTTTATAAAGTCATCTTCATCTAATAAATTATTTTTTCTTTTAATATACATGGCGTAAATATCTGCTTCTTGATTTATTATATAACATTGATAGAAATCACATTCGTCTGCAAGAACTTCCTTCATTTCATTAAAAAATCTTTTTGAAAAAAGTAAAATTCCTGAAGATGAATAATAGAAATCTGTATCCAATATTTCATTCAATTGATCAGAAAAAATATTGTCAAAATGTAAATTTATTCTAGGATTTTTTGAAAATTGATTACTTAAGTCAAATTTAAAATAGTCAACAATAATTTCTTGCTTCCCTTTCAAATCAAAAGAAAAATCTCTATAAATATACTCAGAAGAATAAATTTTATAAAAGTACATCAACCAGCCTTTTAAAATATTTTACTTTAAATAGCACTTAAAAAGTACTATTTAAATTTTCAAACTATTCGAGAAGTTTAACCATATGTCATAATAATATACAATTTCATTGTAAAAATTATCACACTCAAACTAACTAATCATTTTATATGATAGTTCCAACACATCAATTCAATAAAAATATTGACAACTCTTCCTCATGATAGTTTTCAATAACCCATTTTTTATTTCCGCCAATAATCCAAAAATCCCAATCCTCATCAAAAATATTATCCAAATTTTCTAATACAAACTTAATATCACAAAGAATTGAATATTTATTTAAATTTGACCAGAATACATGTACTTCCTCATGAATCGGCTTCTTCATTAAATATTTCCGTATCATATTCAGCAAGGATTCTCTATCATCCTGAACTATGAATTCCACCTTATCTGTCTCTTTATCTATTACCCCATAGTTTAAAACATTCAGACCTAAACTTATAATTGTATGTTCTAAATCAATTGAACTTAATAAAACTCTATTTAATAGAGTTTTATTAAGAAATGAAGGATTAATCATTACATCCTCTTCAAGAAAAACAAAAGTTTAGAAAAATATATTCTTTAGAATAGCATATCATTATATGACTCTATTAACTTAATCTTCCTATTCATTTCAAAAATCTCATCTTTATTAAAATTCTTTTCAAAATTAAAATAATTAATAGCACCACTAAATAAAGATCTTAAAAAATCCATTGAGTTAAATTCTTTATTCAAATAAACAACTTTTTCTGATGAAATTTTGAGATTAATTAGATTCATTTTACGTTTCATTATAGTAAAGCGTATTGGTTGAGAAGGAAAACCAATATCATAATTTCCATTTTTAAAAAAATCTTCAAAACCATCTGCAATAAATCCCCAGAACCAATTTATATCATCTACAACATTTGATCCAAAAATTTCTTTTTCATAATAAAAAATTACTATTTTTCCTTCAACATAATCCCAATCAATATTTTTTAATTGATAAGAAAAAGCAATGTCATTTATATCAATATAATCATCATTAATTTTAATGAGTGACTTAAATTTAATCATACGACCTCTCAATAAAATTGCCCTATTCGTCCACGATTTAATCCAACTACCCTACCATTTGTTTTTGGTAGTTGGAACATTTTAGCATTTGCCCCTGATTCAGCTAATTTTTCACGATTAGCCTGTAATACATTTCTAATTTCTGTTTCAATTTGCTTAATTGATAGATTTGGGCATAAAAAAGACTGTGTACTTTTAATTGAGCCATCCCAATATTCAGGGTGATGTCGTTTTAAGATATGTGTCATGGCTGCTTTGTCTAAAATATATGTATTACTTCCAAACTGATATCTCTTTGTTTTGAAACCATCTAAAGCATTCACTACATTTGAATGCGGACATGTTTTTTTAGGAATTCCTTCTTCTGGTTTCGCTGATCCTTGCTTTTGCTTGCTGCTAGTTTTTTACAAGCCAAGAGGATCAACCCAACTAATTGAACTTGCAGCATATTGATAAACATTTATTCCTCCCCATAACCCTATTGGATCTTTACTTACAAACCTACCTACATATGGGGAATAATAACAATAGCGATTGTAATGTAATCCTGTCTCTTCATCAAAATACTGACCTTTAATATATCTATCATTTCTAACTTAGACTTAAAAAATAAATTTCAATTAGTAAATCTATCACTTTAAGAACCTACTATAGTCCTTTTTTAAAATTCCATTTAGCACCGCCTCATACACCTTATAGTTTTCACCAAAATATTTAAAAAAATCATTCAAACAATTAAATTCACAATGATCATATATATCATATAAGTCTACGGCATCTCCATACTCATCCAAATACTTAGAAAATGTAAAATTAATAATATTTTTATTTTTTTTTAAAAAAAAATCTAATACATATTCATCTTCAACCATATTATCGATATTCGAGATTAATATAGGATTTTTCTTTAAAATAAGCTTTTCAATATTCTCGTAAAATTCGCTCATTAAATTTACCTCTTTATTTTTTAACTGGACAATTTTTAGGTGTTTTTACAAAAATATCAACTTTTTTGCCCTCTGGTGTAAAAATATTGATATGAGGAATAGTTTTATGTGGATGACCATCTGGTAACGATTCATGTCCAAATAACACTCCTGTTAATGGATTAATTTTATAGTCCATATGATATGAAGCATTATTTGTTGAATTCTGTCTATTTTGTTTAAAGGCCTTTTTATCTTTTGCTGTTTTTTCAGGAGATTTATCACTAGCCCCAGCCGATTTCTGTGCATTAGGAAAAGCCCCAAATAGAATCTCACCAGCTTCTTTATAGCTACACGCTGTTACACTACGGCCAGCACGCACTTCAGCAATTTTTTTAAGTATATTTACAGCACTGAGACCAAATGGGTCAGTCCATCCTGTACTATTATTGGCATATTGATAAAGATTAAACCCACCAATATGTTTAATCGGGTCTTTACTGACAAACCTACCTACATACGGCGAATAATAACGGTAGCGATTGTAATGTAACCCTGTCTCTTCATCAAAATACTGTCCTTGAAAACGGATATTATTTGAAATAATTTCACTATTTTCGAAGAAATTCGACTTGGCTCTCTCTGTTTTACACTCGCCCCATGCTTTATATTCGGCTTTCCAAATAATTGCACCTGTATGGTCGGTCATTTCCTGCGGCGTACCTAAGTGGTCACAGTGATAGAACCATACATCATCAAATTCTTTACCCTCTTTTTCAGTTTTCCAAAGCGGGTCACGGTGTATGTTATAAGGCCGATCTGACCAATCTGGTGTTTGGTGTAATTCTATCGGACTTAAATAAACAGCTTGTAGCATCGGCACAAAACTGTCTTTTTCATAGATGTAGTGCTTAGTCAGCTCCTCTGTGGACTCATAAGCAAGTGTATCGCTATCCCATCCATAAATGATGTTCTGCTCTTGTCCGACTTGGAATTTCCCGCCAGTTTTCGGAAAGATTCCTGAACCATTTAAGGTAATTTGCGAACTTGCACCAGTAATTACAATTTCTTTAGGACTACTAATTTCAATCCGATCTTCTGTCGAAGAAATAGTAATACCTTTATTAGCAAGCACATCTAAAGCATCTGATTGGGCTTGTATTTCTACCTTGCCTTGTGCTGCTATTGCTTTTAGCCCGCTCTGAACGGCAAAAAGGCTCAGCCTATTTTGAGCATGTGCAATCACATTCTTTTGAGTACTTATATTGATGCTGTCTCCAGCAATCTGATTGATTTGTGCATCAGCCGAGATATGAATATCCTCGGAAGTACTCAAAGCTATACCATCCGGTGAACTTAAAAGAAGTAAAGCTTTTTCAAATTTAGCGATTTGTTGCTGAATTTGTGAGGCAAAATCTTTTAACTGCTCAATCGATTCTATTTCATCGGTTTTCTGGTTTTTAGCGATGTCACTCAGTGCTTTACTATTAGTCTGACTACCTTCAAGTTGCTTTTTGGCAACTTCGGCATCAAGGTGTTCGCCTTTGGCATTATCCTGTTTATGGGTAGACACCAATAAACCTTGCCCCGCGCGCAAAGCTCCCCATTGGTCCGTACGCAGTTCAAAACCTTCTCCGCGGTCTTCACTTTCCGCTTTATCTTTAGGATGACTCAATTTCCCCAGATTTAACTGGCTTGCACCATAACTGCTTTGTAGCTGGGTACTAATTTGTCCCGTTGTATCATCAAATCTGAGTTGTCCAAAACCACCACCCGACACTTCTTTGGAACGGATACCGCTCAGCTTTTTAGTGTCAGGAAGTTTACCTTTATTATCAAATTTGGTCGGTTGGCGCTGGGCTTCATGAATTCGACCCATTACAAATGGTCGGTCTATATCGCCATTAAAGAAGTCAATAACAACAATTTCACCAATACGCGGTAAAAAACGTGCACCGTACCCTTCTCCAGCCCACGGCGTTAGAACATCAATCCAAGCAGAATCGGTGTCATTATTGTTGGTTCCTGCTCCACCGTCATGGCTATGGTCATCGTTGCGGGTAAACAGGAAGCGGACTTTAATACGCCCCCATTCATCTACATAGATTTCTTCACCTTCAGGGCCCACCACTTTCGCACGTTGTGGATGAGTGACTGGACTATGAATTTGTGGGTTATAGCCGGGTGTTGTTGGAATATGACGACGTTGTAAAATCAGTTGATTCGCTTGGCGTTCATCACTGTTCTCGGAGTTTTGTATTGACCAGTTACTTTGTGCCAATAGACCATTAATTTGGTCATTTAAATCTTTAGGTAAGTTATTCTGATTAAAGAAATTTTTAGAAACAATCAAAAAGCTTTTATCTGAGCTTTCATGCTGGTCTATTTCTGGGTGTTCATTTAATTCAAAATAGTAACCCACACAGGCATCGCGGACTGTCGTTTGCGCAATAAAGCGTTTCGCCTGCGCCTCGTAGTAATTGTGGAGGTTCTGGTTTAAGCGTTCAACTTGTTGATTTCCAGATTTAGTTACACCATCTTCACCCTTTAAATCACCAATCCATGCAGGCGCATAGTTCCAAGCTTGCTCTAAGCCAAGTGTAGCATTGTCATATTGTTCGCTATGCTGATGCTTACTTTGAACGCTTCCAATCCCTTCTTCTTGTTCTAATATTTCTGCTTGCCAACGTTGTATATGCATAACGTTGGGTTGAAGAGAACGCTCGGCAGTTAAGCGAGTCATGCTGTCGTATTGTTCCACTGCACTACTACGATGGTAACGAATCGTTTTACGGTCTAAAGGCTGATATTGGCTATTGGCATCAATTAACTTAAGTTTTTGAGCTTGAATAGATGTATCTGTACTTGGAACAATATGCTGAGCTTCATCAATGAGCCAACTGATATTTTCACTACGAAGTAAGCGTGTGAGGAAGTCCCAATCACTTTCGTTATGTTGCATAACAAAAGGACGAACATCATAAGTTTGTGTTAAACCGCTTAAATCCAAACTTAAACTTGCAGCAAATAGCGGATTTTTAACTTGCCATTCTTTAAAGAGTATTTCCCATATTTCAACCACGCTTTTATTCATAAATACGCGCGAATTACGGCGATATTTCCATAATGCGGTTGGATCTTCTAAGGTCAGCTTATATAAAGTTAGGCTTCCATCTGACTGGCCTTGCTGAGCATGAGTAATAATGCCTGTAACACGGGTTAATTCACCTCGCTCCGTCACTATATCTACAGCGGCCTGAACACCAATAAAAGATTTTAGTTGAATCGTTGCATTGGTTGATAGGCATAAAAGTTCTGCTTTTAAACCATCATTGAGTGCATGTACGCCATCAATTCTTTGCAGAAAGACTTGGTCATTCAATATCGGAGACGTAAATTGAATATGAATAGCTCGTTTCTGTGGGCTAATGCCCAAACTATCTAAAACTTGATGAATACTGTTCAACATCTTTATAGGACTGAATTATATTTAGCGGTATTTTACAAAGCACGTACAGATCTGTCTATTTAATTAAGAATTAATTTTACATTTAAATTAAATATTAAAACTTATTCTATTTAACAGAATAGAATCTAACCCTAGCATGATCAAAAGATTTGTTAATTTTGCTATATTAAGCCGCATTTATAAAGCATTAATTTTTAAAAATAAGCCAATAAATCAACTGTTTAAAAAATGTATAAGCAATGAACAAGCTTATACATTTTATTGGTCAATTCAAATATCAATAACAACGTAATACACTGTTATTTATAATATTTTTAAAATTCAAAAATAGATCTACTATTATTGAAAAATACTTCTAAATTACTTTCCATTCAAAGATTCAATTTAAAATAGTTTAGATATTTTAAATTATAATTAGAAACAATTTTTAACATTTCTTAACACTCTTCTAATTTCAAATAAATGACATTAGAAATTTCTCAAACAACTGTTCTTTCACATTTGAAATATCTGAGCTTAGAAGCTGAATAATGGCACCATCAATCATATATAAAAATAATTTGGCATCATGAAATGAGGCTTCCCTATTAAGTACTCTGAGATGGCTATAGATTTCATTGGTCAGCCATGTTCTATATTTAATGGCGACTTGGTAAGCGTTTGAATAATTATTTTTAGTTTCAAAAATGGCTTTAAATAGCAGGTAATACCGCCCTTCCAAGTCGGTATGCAAGTCATAAAGTATTTTGAGTTTTTCCTTTACGCTTGTGTTGTGGTCGTACTCGACCATTGCAATGACTTTCTCCTGTAACCGTTCTTTTTGCACGAGTAGGCAAATTTCGATAAACCGCGCTTTGGACTGAAAATAATGATAGAAAGTCATTTTTGTAATTTCAGATTCTCTCACAATTCTATCGACGCCCACTAAATGAAATCCGTGGTGGTGAAATAAATCAATCGCCTTATTAATAACTTTTAAAGCACGTGTAGAAAATACTAAAGGTGGCATAGTTTTTACCGTTATAAGTTCTTGTTGTTTCTAAAAGAGAAAAAAGCCTGTGCCCTTTTTGGGAGAAAAAAAGGCACAGCAAAGCCATAAAGACTGTGCTTGGCACATCTCAAGTTTTATTGTTGATACAAATTTTGAGCCGTAATGACTTAAAGCCTGAGAACCCTAAAGGCCATCAAGCTGTTTAAAGATGATTTAAGTAGTGTCGTTATAGCTTTTGGCATCGAGAGCCAAGAAATAATGAATGTGCAAAGCCAACTCCTTCTATTGGGAGTTCTACCAGACATTAAAATTATGGTGGCAGAACGGAAGAGGGTTGACAGACTGGTAGGACTCCAGCACACACGAATGTGTCCCTCTCCCGTCCTACCGCTACGGGAGGGAACGAGAAGTACACATAGAAGTATCCCTCAGAAAGGAATAAATCTGATGCGGTCCTAAGTGGTCTGTCAAAACCACCTGGCAATGTAGGCCAGTCCGGAAAGGATATTATCCAAGTTACGTGCAGTCAAGCACACAAAATGACATTTGCTTTAAAATAAATCATTAAAAAGTAAGGGTAAATAATTTAGTTTTATTATTAAATTAGGGTTTATAAAATTGAAGAAATTTATATAGATATATAAGTTTTGATGGGCCAAAATGAATGCTTATTTTAAAACCATTTATAAAAAACTGTAGATGAGTCTGAATATAAGAGGACATTGAATGAAGAACTTTCTCACCAAGAAAATGTACACAACTAGAGCTTTATTTTTTGCTGTAGGCGTTATGGCTTTAAATGTTTCCCCTATTGTTATTTCTACTACTCATGCAGCGACAGAACAAAAAATGGATAATTTATCGGCTAAGCTTTCATCAATTTTTGCAGATAAACCCGTAGAACCTGCTTTATTTAGTCCTCAATTTTTAGGACAAGTTTCCATAACACAAATTCAAAAAATCGTTGATGATTTAAAAGCCTCTTTGGGCACTCTTAAAAGTATTAATGTTTCAAATGGCTCAGGGACGATTGATTTCGAGAAAGGCGAATTACCTGTTTCAATTAGCTTAGATGAGCAAGGGCAAATTAGCACCCTTTGGTTTAGCGCACCTCATTTTAAGACCGTAAGCCTAGACGAAATGGTTAAAGGTCTACATGAAAATGCAGTCGGTAAAACCTCTCTTTTAGTTATTGTAGATAACAAACCTGTGGTTGTTGAAAATGATAAAACTCCAATGGCTGTGGGTTCAACTTTTAAGTTACTCGTTTTAAAAGCGTATGAAGATGCGATAAAAAAAGGTGAATTAAAAAGAGAAACTATAGTCTCTTTAAAAGAAAAAAATCGCTCATTGCCAACTGGAGTTTTACAAAACTTGCCTGATGGCACACCTGTAAATCTGGAACTTCTCGCGCAGTTAATGATACAAATTAGCGATAACACAGCGACCGATAGTCTTATAGATGTATTAAAAAAGCCTCGTATAGAGTCACTATCACCTAGAAATATCCCGATGCTGACGACACGAGAACTATTTCAACTGATTGACCCAAGCAACGAAAAGCTAAAAAATAAGTTTAAAACAGGTACAAAGTCGGCTCGTTTAGAAGTGCTCTCTGAGCTAGACAAACTGCCACTACCAAGTGTGAGTAGCATTGGAAAATCGGCTACTTGGCAAGATGCTGAATGGTATATGTCAGCCAATGAGATTTGTCCTCTGCTTGAAAGTGTTCAAGATGCCCCTGCACTAAACAGCTCTTTAAATCCATTGTTTAAAAATTTAAATTGGCAAAAAATTGGGTTTAAAGGTGGTTCTGAATACGGCGTGATTAACTTTTCTGTGATTGGTAAAACTCAAAAAGGTCATAAAGTTTGTGCAGTATTTACCGCAAATGGAAATGAGCCGCAGCCTGAGTCAAAACTGGCAATATTATTTACAGGCATACTTCAAGCCGTTGATTCTATAAATCCTTAACTATAAAGACCCATCATGACTAGAAGGCTTTAGCAACTCTTTATGATGGGTTGATTTGGAGTTATACAGATACTCACGTACAGTCGTTTTTGAAGAATTTATTATTAAATAAATAGTTGGTGATGAAGATGCCATTAATTATACCCGTAGCGATTGATGAGGGTGCGCTAGAAGTTCTTTGGTATAGCCCTTTTGAAAATATTGAAGATATTATTCTCTGGTGGGAAGCACAAAAAAGCATTGATATATATAAATATAAAACTGACTTAGAAGCCGCTGAGGCTATTCTATCAAATGGCAAAATAGTGAGTGTTAAAACAGAAGAGCAATATGATCTCTACTACGCAATAAGTGCAAAAGCTGAAACTGTAACGCTCATGATCGACACTGACTACAACTCACGCTTATCCTATAAAGGAAAGAAATATTTTCATAAAGGAAAGCTTATTTTCCCTCCCCTGATCTAACTTAATGGTGCTTTGGGAAATATATAAAATAATTAGATAACTGATTTGTCTTGTTTTATATTCTTTGGTCATCTTTAAAAATAAAGACCCAAAATTAAAGTTAACACGTATAGGAAACATAATGGACATTTCATTAAGACTTGCTAACGCTGCCGATCTAAAAGCCATAAACGAACGATATGCTGAGGTTGACTTTGTTCCATCACATGAAGATGAGCTTATTGTACTCGCCTCTATAGGTAACAAAATTGTTGGTCAAGGTAGAGTTGTGTCTATTGATTTGAATAGCGGCGAACTCGGTGGAATTTACGTCTTTCCTGATAATGAAGGGTTAGGCATCGCCCGTAAAGTGGTCGATTTCTTAATTAAAAATTCAGATTTTTCTGTGCTTTATTGTCTACCTTTTGCAGAACTAGAAGGTTTTTACAGCTCGATGGGTTTTGCTCTAGTAAAAGACATGGTTCAAGTACCACAGGATGTAATTAAAAAACATGAGTGGTGTAATAGTAATTACGACAAACCTGTTTTGCTTTTAGAAAGAAGCAAATGAAATAACACCCATAAAAAAACCGCCCCAGAAGGCGGTCGCTGAGTATAAACCAGCAGGTATATAGAAGTATGGTGGACGAATACTTCTATATTCTTTTATGAAGGATTTTTCTCGGTTTTCAGAAAATCTTTCGATTTAAAATAGCTAATAATCATATCTGCATGCTGTTCTTTTTGAGGCGCAGCGACTACAGGGAATGATTCTTTCGACATCTTAAAACCATGTGGAATGAGCTGTGAAATTGGCGGAAATTTAGGTTTTCCCCCTTCTGTAATCCGTTCAATAAAACTTGCTAACCAAAGTAAATACTCTCCTTCATTTTCAAACTTAGGCATTACACTTAAATCAACTTTAACTTTGCACTCACTAATCGGTTTAGTTAATTGCTCATCAAAATCGATGTAATTAAACTTAAGTTTAAACTCAGTCCCTTTAATGGCCTTACGTATCTGACTGATCAAACAATTCAGATTTTGTGTAAGATCATTGGTGAATAAGTCATCTTTTTGAATGTTTTTATAAACCTTTTCAGCCACGGCTAAATATTTTGGCATTTTTAACCTCCTCGATCTCAATTGTTATAAAGTTTTGATCTTAAAATGATTTATGGTTCTGATTATGATGAAACAAATGTAAAGGAGTGAAATGTTCTTATTATTGAATGTAATTAGTTAAAGTGTTCTGTAAACCTTGCTAAATAATCACCTAAAAAAAGTATGGTTTTGATAACTCATCCACAATTTTTCTAAATTATTAAGATTTCTTGAAACATTTATTTTCAATTAAAATTTACCATTTGGTAAAATTAATAAGGCCGCATTTGCTGATCTCTTCTGACTAACCCCAAAACCGATCTACGAACCCTAATTTCTTCTTCAGAAAATGGCAAATGTTCTTTTAATTCATCAATAGAAAGCGAATTATTTTCTATTAAAAAACAGTCTTGTTCAGTTGTCCAATGTGAAGCAGCCGATTCAATTTGTTTGTAGTATCGTTTCATATTTCCTAACAGAATTACACATATAAAAAGTCCGCCTTTAAGTACGAACTTAGCTTAGATTTTGTAGTTAATATTATTATAGCAGTCAACAGGCAATATATTCATTCTATGTTGTCACCAACCGTATACCCTAACTAGACTTCCAGAATACAGATATAAAATCTTAGTACTGTAAGACCTACAATTTCCCTATATATGCGGTATCACCAATTCAGCCTTGGGTGTTTTTTGATAAATCGTCCATTCCAGCGAGTTGCACTGGCAGGTGCAACTAATAATGCATTTAAACCCTTATCTATATCTGGAAATCAACCATGATCTATTCCATATTGATCGTTTGAAAAATCCTTTAGTAATTCTCCATCCGTTTTAAAGCAGCTTCGCGAACAAACCGTACTGGGTCATTAGCAAGCCTTTTTAAAATATGAGCTGGAACCTTTTTATTGCATGCGACTCTCTCACGAACTGATTCACTCATATCTTGAGACAATAGATCAAAGAGTTCTGGGCTAAGCTTTCTTTTACTAGCAACTGTAGACCGGACAGATTCATTCATATCACGCGCTAGAATTTCTAATATATTTAATGGCACAGTACGATTGTGTGCAACCCACTCTCTCATTTCAGGAAATCTGGAAATAATATCCATCCAAACAATATCAGGAGCCTCCTCATGGGCCGCACGGATATACTCATTACGTGCTTCACTAGTTCGAAGTAAAACAAATTCTTCTGCCGAATTAATCATTTTTAGTAAAATCCGATAGATTTAAATAGAAAATTTCATATTGATCATCAAGTAATATATCAGTGTTTTTTATGCAATTTATTTTCTGGAAAAAATTTATTAGTTTCAACATAGAAGTTATTTTTATCTCGTTTTAAAAATAACGGTCTATTCCGTAGTCTCTAAACTCATACATTAATCCTGAATAACTTGAAAAAAATGTGAGCGAAGAAAAAAAATGTCTACTTCCAGTAATTAAAGGATCATAAAAAGTTATTTTGAGGCCATCAGAAAAACCATTTGTATTTACAATATCATAGAAAGAACCTAGAGCATAACCTTTCAAGCCCATGAAATCCTTAATAAATACAGAAGCCAGTGCGCCTTCTTTGAAATCCTTTACAATCTCAACTGCCATTGCATTATCGTCATAATTAACAGAAAAGACTATATAAAAATCTTTCACTTTAAATATAACCTTTTCAATTTCACCAACATTATCTACTTTATTGATAGATTGATCATCACTCTCATTATCGATAAATACATACACTTCATCTATAATCAAATTTAAATCATCCAAACTATTGATAAAATCAAAAAATTTTTTAACTTCCAAAATAAACCTCACATTATCGATATTACAACTATTTTCTTTTATCAGTTTTCAATTTTAAGCGTTCTGCTTGCTCTAATACCCTTAAAGTTCTTAAAAAATCTTTATTAGGAATTTTATCTTTCATCTATAAAAACTCTTCAAATGAAGTCTGTTGTTAGTGTGAAGGAATCATACGGACATTTTGTCCCGTTCATCCCATTTCTTCTTACTACACTTGCTACAGAATCATTAATAAGAGATTCAAATGCTCTAAATTCTTATGGCTGTCTTTTAGAAAAAATTTCGAAAATTTGAAAACCTACTTGCTCACCCCTAAGAACAACTCTCTTTTCCGAAGAACCAGTTAAAAAAAAACCTACTCCTATAACTCCCCCAATATGTTCTCCGACTCATGTGCCTTAGGAATTACCCAATAAGCTTCATGATTACAAATAAGATGCCTTCCATTTAACTGTCTTAAATAGAATATTTTCAAAAAAACTCAGTATATATTATGCTACTTAGCTTCTGATTTCTTCAATTCACATATGACAAATACATTTTCTGACCACCAGCAAGTTGAGGTGGTGTCTACTTTTACTGAACTTGTAAATATACATTTTCAAGGACATAAAAATGCTATTTGTTGGCACAGAAATTTGGTGGGCGACTTTAAAGAAATTGTGGCTAAACTTCATTTAAAAGAAAATATTACCGAAATTTCTACTGAAGACTTGCTAGCACTTGAGCTTTCAAAACAAGGTGATTTGGCTCGAGACATTATTTTAAAAGACATGCAACTCTTAACTGATATGGGTGCATCACCTGTTCTTAATTTACTTAAACACTATGAACGTGATGAAGAGCTAGATTTTATTTCAACAGATGTCTATTCGTTTCATGTTGATCGCTCGCCTATAGAAACTGATACTTTCTTATGTACTTATCACGGTGCGGCTAGTGATATTGTGCCTAATGATCAGGTTGAACAAAAAGTTTTAATTCCAGAAATTAGAGAAAAACTCAAAGCATTACACGACGGCCCAGAAGCGAAATTTGAAAGCTTTTTAGCAGAGTATTTTTTTGATTTACATTATCAGCCTAAACCCAATGCACAACCAATAAATTTGGGTACAGGACACTTGTGGCGTTTGGCGGTAGATCATCCCACACAAAAAGTTTTACCGTGTGTGCATAGAGCACCCGTTGAAAAAGATGGAGAGTATCGATTGCTGTTAATTTGCTAGGTATTATCACTTAACCAGTGTACAAGATATTTATTAGAGTGCTTATTTTTTAAAGCTGATAAGAAATGATCTAAGAAAGTTTTTAACATTTTCAATAAATCTGTTTGGCTGATATTTTCTGCATAACTCGGCACCCAGATCCCATCATGGCTTTTTCCATAGCAGTTATAGTTTCCCTGATTAAATTTTAATAAAATTTCTCTACTTATACCCTGCTCATATAAATCAATTGAAGAATCAGATCCCAAATTTATCTCTCTTATACAAACAGGCAATTGCTCTAACAAAACAACCAGATCAGTTTCGATATCTACAGGCCAAAGCTCATTTGAAAAAGCCTGAATCTTAAACTGATTGAGTTTATTCTTAGAAAGTTCAGTACAAATATCTGTCAATACACTAATTTCGTTGTCATATTCATCATCGTATTGCCGCAACTGCGTAATGTCGAGTTCCGATGTGAGTTCTAATTGAATTAACATAACTTGCCCATACTTGAGTTAATACGTAAGCGTCCGCTGAACACA